>NZ_UPHQ01000250.1 GCF_900566055.1 Mycobacterium innocens | reverse complement strand
ACCTGGAAGCATTAGATCCGTCAATCAACCGATTGGCCGAGACGAAGTAGTGCAAGCCCCCCACGCGCTCACTATCCGTGAGGCACCAGCCACCGCTTCGCGCTCACTTTTATGTGAGGCACCTCGGCATCGACTTCACCGACCTGGACAACTTCGCCAACGGATTCCCGCACGAGCTCTTCGCCGTCCACCGCCGGGAGGCGCCGGTGTACTGGCACCAGCCGACCGACAACACCCCGGACGGCGAGGGCTTCTGGTCGGTCGCCACGTACCCGGAAACGCTTGCGGTGCTGAAGGATCCGGTGACGTACTCGTCGGTCACCGGCGGGGAGCGGCCGTTCGGCGGCACGCTGCTGCAGGACTTGGCCATCGCCGGCCAGGTGCTCAACATGATGGACGACCCGCGGCACGCCCAGATTCGCCGGCTGGTCAGCTCCGGGCTGACGCCGCGGATGATCCGCCGGGTGGAGGATGACCTGCGGGCCCGGGCGCGCCGGCTGCTGGACGCGGTGCAGCCGGGCGAACCGGTCGATTTCCTGGTCGACATCGCCGCCGAACTGCCGATGCAAATGATCTGCATTCTGCTGGGAGTGCCGGAATCCGAACGACATTGGCTGTTCGAGGCAATCGAGCCGCAGTTCGACTTCGGCGGCTCCCGCAAGGCGTCCCTGTCGCCGCTGTCGGCCGCGGACGAAACCGCGCAGGCGGGGTCGCGGATGTACGCCTACGGCCAGCAGTTGATCGCGTCCAAGCGCGCCAACCCCACCGACGACATGCTGTCCGTTGTCGCGAACGCGATGCTCGACGATCAAGATGCGCCGGCTCTGTCGGATCTGGAGCTCTATCTGTTCTTCAGCCTGCTGTTCAGCGCCGGCGCGGAGACGACGCGCAACGCGGTGGGCGGCGGGCTGCTGGCGCTGGCTGAACACCCCGAGCAATTGCGGGCGCTGCGTAGCGATCTCGATATGTTGCCGACGGCGGTCGAGGAGATGGTTCGCTGGACGTCGCCGTCGCCGTCCAAGCGGCGCACCGCCACCCGCGATGTCACCTTGGGCGGACACTCGATCCGGGCGGGGCAGAAGGTACAGATCTGGGAGGGTTCGGCCAACCGCGACGCCGCCGTGTTCGACCACGCCGACGAGTTCGACATCACCCGAAAGCCGAACCCGCACTTAGGGTTTGGCCAAGGCGTGCACTACTGTCTGGGAGCCAATCTGGCTCGGCTGGAACTGCGGGTGCTGTTCGAGGAAGTGCTCTCGCGGTTCGCCGACGTGCGCGTGGTGCGGCCGGTCGAATGGGCTCGCAGCAACCGGCACACCGGCATCCGCCACCTGGTCGTGGAACTACGTGAGGGGCAGTGACACTTCGGCTCGCCGATGCCGAGCCGTCACCCGATGTCTTCGCCGCGGTGATGGCGACCGGCATCGTGTCGATCGCCGCCGAGAAGCACCACTATCGTCTGATCAGCGAGACCATGGGCGTTCTGGCGTCGCCAGGTTTGGTATTCCTGATCGCCCTGGTGATCCTCACCCGCCGGTTTCGCGTGTGGGACCTGCGCGATCCTGACATCACGCTGCGGCTGTTCACCTTCTTCGCCGCGTGTGCGGTGCTGGGCCGACGATCGCTGAGCACCGTTTCGCTGGTGTTCTGCTGGATCGCGGTGACGGCGTGGGTGATCGTGGCCATCGCGGGCCTGCTGCGACTGCGGCGCGCCGTGGTGAGCAACCGCGATTAGTGGCCCCGGAGCCGCACGCCCGCCGCTCGCAGCTCGAGTGCGGCCAGGCCCCGGATGGTGGCGGGATCCTCACGGCGCCAACCGCCGACCGGATCCGCGCTGACCGCGGCCAGTTTGGCCGGCGACCGGTTAGCCAACGCCCGCAGCGCCAGCAGCTGCTGACCTGCCGCGGTGGCGGCCAGGGTCGTCACGGTCCACTTGCGGCGGAAGAACCGCAGCCGCAGGAACAGCCACGGCATGGCGACGGCGAGGATCGGCGTCGCAGCGACCGCCAGTGCCAGCAACACGGCCAGCCAGCTCGCGGTGGTGTCCAGGCTGTGGCCGGCGCCGGCGATGTCGAGCGCGGCCTCGCTGGCGGCCGTGATGGGCTTGCTGACCGCATCACCCACCAACGGGATGTGCTGAGCTCCATGACCCGCCGACGCCAAGTTGCCGGCAATGCCCTGGGAGCCGTTCTCGATTTGGCGGCCCGCCTCGGCGATGGTCGAGATGGCGCTGTGGACGGCCAGACCGACCAGCACCCAGACCGTCGTCCACGCGGCAACGGTGATATCGCTGAACAACTGGATGGCCAGCCGGACGGGTCTGGTCGAGTAGGGCAAAAACCGCGATCGCATAGCACTGATACCAGCACAGTGCGCGGCCCGACCCCACCGATAGGCTGGCCCGATGTTGCGTCCCGCATTGTCCGACTACCAGCATCTGGCCAGCGGCAAGGTTAGGGAGATCTACCGCATCGACGACGGCCACCTGCTGTTGGTCGCCACCGACCGGATCTCGGCGTACGACTACGTCCTGGACAGCACCATCCCGGACAAGGGCCGCATCCTGACCGCCATGAGCGTGTTCTTCTTCGGCCTGGTCGATACCCCCAACCATCTGGCCGGGCCGCCCGACGATCCGCGTATCCCCGATGAGGTGCTGGGCCGCGCGCTGGTGGTGCGCCGACTGGAGATGCTTCCGGTGGAATGCGTGGCGCGCGGCTATCTGACCGGCTCGGGCCTGCTCGACTACCAGGCAACCGGAAAGGTCTGCGGGATCGCCCTGCCGCCGGGTTTGGTCGAGGCCAGCAAGTTCGGTGCGCCGCTGTTCACCCCCGCGACCAAAGCCGCGCTGGGCGACCACGATGAGAACATCTCGTTTGCCCGGGTGATCGAGATGGTAGGTGGGGTGCGCGCCAACCAGCTGCGCGACCGTACTCTGCAGATCTACGTTCAGGGCGCCGACCACGCCCTGCGGAAGGGGATCATCATCGCCGACACCAAGTTAGAGTTCGGTATCGACCGAGACGGCAACCTGCTGCTGGCCGACGAGATATTCACCTCCGACTCGTCGCGGTACTGGCCGGCCGACGAATACCGGCCCGGCGTGGTGCAAACCAGCTTCGACAAGCAGTTCGTCCGCAACTGGCTGACCAGCCCCGAGTCCGACTGGGACCGCGGCGGCGACCAGCCGCCGCCGCCGCTGCCCGGCGCCATCATCGAGGCCACGCGGGAACGTTACATCGAAGCCTACGAACGCATTTCGGGTCTGTGGTTCGGCGACTGGATCGGACCGAGCGCATGACGGACCACGCCGCACCGCCGTTGGCCAAACGAGTGGACACTCGACGGGAGCACCACGGTGACGTCTTCGTCGATCCCTACGAATGGCTGCGCGACAAGGACGATCCCGAAGTGATCGCCTACCTGGAGGCGGAGAACGCCTATACCGACCAAGCGACCGCTCATCTGGAACCGTTGCGGCAGAAGATCTTCGACGAGATCAAGGCGCGCACCAAGGAAACCGACTTGTCGGTGCCGACCCGGCGCGGCAACTGGTGGTACTACGCCCGCACCTTCGAGGGCAAGCAATACGGCGTCCACTGTCGTTGTCCGGTTACCGATCCCGACGACTGGGACCCGCCACGGTTCGACGAGAACACCGAGATACCCGGTGAGCAGGTGCTGCTCGACGAAAACCAGGAGGCCGACGGGCACGACTTTTTCGCGCTGGGCGCGTTGAGCGTCAGCCTGGACGACAACATACTTGTCTACTCCATCGACGTTGTCGGCGACGAGCGATATACGTTGCAGTTCAAGGATTTACGCACCGGGGAAAGATATCCCGACGAGATCGCCGGCATCGGCCCCGGAGCGACCTGGGCTGCTGACCACCGCACCGTTTACTACACCACCGTGGACGACGCGTGGCGCCCGGACACGGTATGGCGCTACCGGCTCGGGCCGGGTGCCGCGTCCGAGCAGGTCTATCACGAGTCCGACGAACGGTTTTGGCTCGCGGTGGGGCGCACCCGCAGCAACGCCTATGTCGTCATCGCGGCGGGCTCGTCGGTCACCTCCGAGATCCGCTACGCGGACTCGGCCGACTCGACCGCGCAGTTCGCTATCGTGCTGCCGCGCCGTGACGGCGTCGAGTACTCCATTGAGCACGCGATCATCGGCGGACAAGACCGCTTTCTCATCCTGCACAACGACGGTGCGGTGAACTTCACCTTGGTGGAAGCCCCGGTTGAGGATCCGGCCCGGCAACGCACGCTCATTGCGCACCGCGAGGACGTCCGGCTCGACGGTGTGGACGCCTTCGCCGGCCACGTGGTGGTCAGCTACCGCCGCGAAGCGTTGCCCCGGATCCAATTGTGGCCGTTCGGTCCCGAGGGGGAGTACGGCAAACCGGAGGAGATCGCTTTCGACTCCGAGCTGATGGCGGCCGGGCTGGGTCCCAATCCCAACTGGGATTCGCCCAAGCTGCGCGTCGGCGCGGGATCTTTCATCACTCCGGTGCGGATCTACGACGTCGATCTGGTCACCGGCGGGCGCACCTTGCTCAAAGAGCAGCCGGTCCTGGGCGGCTACCGTCGCGAGGACTACGCGGAACGCCGCGATTGGGCTCACGGGGACGACGGCACCCGCATCCCGATTTCGATCGTGCATCGGTCCGACATCGAATTCCCAGCGCCCGCAGTCATCTACGGCTATGGTGCCTACGAGATGTGTGAAGACCCCCGGTTTTCCATCGCCCGGCTGTCGCTGCTGGACCGGGGAATGGTGTTCGCCATCGCGCATGTTCGCGGCGGCGGCGAGATGGGCCGCTTGTGGTATGAGCACGGCAAGATGCTGCACAAGAAGAACACCTTCACCGACTTCGTCGCGGCGGCAAAGCACTTGGTGGATTCGGGGCTGACCCGGCCGGAGCGGTTGGTGGCTCTGGGCGGCAGTGCGGGCGGTTTGTTGGCGGGCGCGGTGGCCAATATGGCGCCGGAACTCTTCGCCGGAATCCTGGCGCAGGTGCCCTTCGTCGATCCGCTGACCACCATCCTCGATCCGTCGTTGCCGCTGACCGTCACCGAATGGGACGAGTGGGGAAACCCGCTCCACGACAGCGACGTCTACGCATACATGAAGTCGTACTCACCGTATGAAAACGTGGCAGCCAGGCGGTACCCGGCCATCCTGGCGATGACATCGCTCAACGACACCCGGGTCTACTACGTGGAGCCGGCCAAATGGGTGGCAGCGCTTCGGCACGCCAACACCGACGGCAATCCGGTCCTGTTGAAGACACAGATGAACGCCGGGCACGCCGGGATAAGCGGACGATACGAACGCTGGAAGGAGACCGCTTTCCAGTACGCCTGGCTGTTGGCTGCCGCCGGGTGTGCCGGCGACCACTGACACGGGCCGCGAGCGTGACGCTGCAGTCACATTCGGACCCGAACGTGACTGCAGCGTCACGTTGCGAACCCTGAGCCGATTTACGTTCAAACGCTCGCCGTGCCCGCCGGTGTCTTGGGCAGGAACGCCGCGGGGATCAGTGTCGACACCACCAGCACGGCCGCGATCACGAACACCACCGTGTAGGCGTGCGAAAGGTCGTGCACTACCCGGCTTGCGAAGTCGGGCTCAAGGGCCTGCTGCGGTATCGCCGACGGGTCAACCGCGACGCCATGTCTGACCGCCTGCTGCTGCAGGGCAGCGATTTTGTTTGCCACGCGGATGTTTTCGCTGCGATTGAACTGGTTGGTGAGGATCATCGACATCAGCGCGGTTCCTATCGAGCCGCCGACCTGCTGGGTGACGCTGATCACCGCCGACCCACGGGCAATCTCCCGCGGTGCCAGTGTCTGGATTGCGGCGCCCGAGAGCGGCATCATCGTGCAACCGGTCCCCATGCCCAAAACCCCGAGGCCGGCCAACAGCGTCGGTAGATAGCCCGCCTGCCTGGCCACACCGAAAGCGAAGATGCCCAGGCCGGCGGCGATCAGTGTGAGGCCCACGAGCACGCTCTTGCCCGGTCCCCGCCTGTCCATGAAGGCGCCGGCGAACGGCATGGTCAGCATTGCGCCCAGCCCGTTGGGAATCAGGTGCACCCCCGACTGCATCGGTGTTTGATGCAGAACCTGCTGGAGATAGCTCGGCAGCAGCAGCGCCGCACCGAAATAGCCGACGGCGAATGTCATGAAGGTCAGATTGGCTCGGGCGAACACCCGGTTCGTGAACAGCCGCAGATCCAGAAGCGGATGATCGGCTCGATGCCAGGCATGCCACCCGAACAACGCAACCAGCATCAGCCCGACGATCACCGGGACGGCCACGTAGCGGTCGGTCACACTGCCGCGGCCCGGGATGGACGACACCCCGAACAGGAACGTTGCCAGGCCGGGCGACAGCAGCAGCACCCCGACGAGATCGAAGGTCTCCGTCGGAGCGGGCTGGTCTTTGGGGAACACGAGTGCCGCCAGGGTGAACGCGACTAACCCGATCGGCAAGTTGACCAGGAAGATCCACGGCCAGCTGAAGGCACCGATGAGCCAGCCGCCCAGGATCGGCCCGCAGATCGGGCCGAGCAGCATCGGGATGCCCAGCACCGCCATCATGCGTCCCAGCCGCTTGGGGCCGGCCACCCGGGTCAGGATGGTGAACCCCAGCGGCATCAACATGCCACCGCCGATACCCTGAATCACCCGGAACGCGATGAGCGCCAGAATGTTTGGCGCCAACGCGCACAGCAGTGAGCCGAGCGTGAACGCCAGGATGGAACCCATCCAGAGGCGCTTGGTGCCGAACCGGTCGGCCGCCCAACCTGTTAGCGGGATCACAGTTGCCAGCGCCAGCGTGTAGCCGGTCATGGTCCAGCCGACCACGGCCTGGATGGAGTCGAACTCGGTGATGAAGGTGCGTTGCGCGACACTGACGATGGTGGCGTCGAGGATCGTCATCACCGAGGCCAGCACGCAGACCCCGGCGATCCGGAAAAGCCGCGGATCGAGCCGGTCGGGGTAGACGTGTTCGCCGGGGCTGTGCTGCCCCGTGGCAGTTGTGGGCAGCGCGGCGTCGGCCGGTGCGGAACGCGCCTTGTCCATGGCGCTGCTGAGCATATCGACACGTGTCATCGCTACCGCTGCCGGGACCGGCTCGGCCCCCGGTGACCGGCCCCGCGGCGAGCCGGATATCCGCACGTCAGAGGCACTGGATAGACGCCTGTTGGCTGCGTGTACTTCACTGTCCGGAAACCTGGCATCGGCAAACTGAACGTGTGTCTGGAAAACTGATCGTCTCGGTCTCGGGGATAGGTGAGCGCACCCTGGCCGGCGTCGAGGCATTCTGCGCGGAGATGGATGCCCGATCGGTGCCGGTGTCGCTGCTGGTTGCTCCGCGACTCAAGGGTGACTACCGCCTCGACCGGGACCCCCGCACCGTCGAGTGGCTGGCCGCCCGGCGTGCCGGCGGCGACGCCCTGGTACTGCACGGCTACGACGAAGCGGCCACCAAAAAACGTCGCGGCGAATTTGCGACGCTGCTTGCCCACGAGGCCAACCTGCGGGTGATGGCCGCCGACCGGGTGCTCGAACACCTGGGGCTGCGTACCCGGCTGTTCGCGGCGCCGGGCTGGGTGGTGTCCCCGGGTGTCGTCAAGGCATTGCCGGGAAACGGTTTTCAGTTGCTTGCGGATTATCACGGGATCACCGACCTGGTCCGCAAGACCACCGTGCGCGCCCGAATACTGGGCATCGGTGAGAGCTTCCTGACCGAGCCGTGGTGGTGCCGGATGGTGGTGCTGTCGGCCGAAAGAATCGCGCGGCGCGGCGGCGTGGTGCGCGTCGCCGTTTCGGCCCGGCAATTGTCCAAGTCCGGCCCGCGCCAGGCCATGCTGGATGCCGTCGACCTGTCGATGATGCACCACTGCACACCGACGGTGTACCAATGGCGGCCCAACAGGGCTGTGCTCGACGCCGCCTAGCTGACGCCCAGCCGCATGGTCAGCCGCCGTGAGCGGTGGCACTACCCTGTACCGACATGAGTGATGCTTCAGTAGGTTCGGGGGCCGTGTCGGACGGGTTTACGGCTGACGCGATCATCGTCGGAGCTGGCCTGGCCGGCCTGGTCACCGCCTGCGAGCTGGCGGACCGCGGCCTGCACGTGCTGATCGTCGATCAGGAGAACAGCGCCAACCTGGGTGGGCAGGCGTTCTGGTCGTTCGGCGGCCTGTTTTTCGTGGACAGCCCGGAGCAGCGCCGGCTGGGCATCCGCGACAGCCATGAGCTCGCATTACAGGATTGGCTGGGGACGGCCGCTTTCGATCGGCCCGAAGACCATTGGCCGCAACAATGGGCCCATGCCTATGTCGATTTCGCGGCGGGGGAGAAGCGCAGCTGGCTGCGGGCCCGCGGACTGAAGATCTTCCCGCTGGTGGGCTGGGCCGAGCGTGGGGGTTACGACGCGCAGGGCCACGGCAACTCGGTCCCGCGGTTTCACATCACCTGGGGAACCGGCCCCGCCCTGGTCGACATCTTCGCCCGTCAACTGCGGGACCGCCCGAACGTGCGCTTCGCACACCGGCACCAGGTTGACCGGCTGATCGTCGAAGGTGACGCGGTGACGGGTGTCCGGGGCACCGTGTTGGAGCCGTCGGACGAACCGCGCGGCGCGCCGTCGTCACGAAAAGCATTGGCTAAGTTCGAATTCCGGGCGTCGGCGGTGATCGTGGCCAGCGGTGGCATCGGTGGCAATCACGATCTGGTGCGCAAGAATTGGCCGAAGCGGATGGGCCGCGTCCCCAAGCAGCTGCTCAGTGGGGTGCCGGCACACGTCGACGGCCGGATGATCGGCATCGCCCAGAAAGCCGGAGCGCGGGTGATCAACCCCGACCGGATGTGGCATTACACCGAGGGCATCACCAACTACGACCCGATTTGGCCGGACCACGGCATCCGGATCATTCCCGGCCCGTCCTCGCTGTGGCTGGATGCAGCGGGAAATCGGTTGCCGGTGCCGTTGTATCCCGGTTTCGACACGCTCGGCACCCTCGAGCACATCACCCAGTCCGGTTACGACTACACCTGGTTTGTGTTGAACGCCAAGATCATCGAGAAGGAATTCGCCCTGTCCGGTCAGGAGCAGAACCCCGACCTGACCGGGCAAAGCGTGCGTCAGCTCCTGCGGTCGCGGTTCCGGTCCGGACCACCGGGACCGGTGCAGGCCTTCATCGACCGGGGCGTGGACTTCGTCAGCGCCGACTCGTTGCCTGAGTTGGTGGCCGCCATGAACGAGTTGCCCGAGGTCGATCCGCTGGATTACGAGACAGTGGAAGCCGCCGTCACGGCACGCGATCGTGAGGTGGCCAACAAGTTCACCAAAGACGGTCAGATCACCGCGATTCGCGCAGCCCGCAGCTACTGGGGTGACCGGTTGGGGCGGGTGGTGGCACCGCACCGGTTGACCGATCCCAAGGCAGGCCCGTTGATTGCGGTCAAGCTGCACATCCTGACCCGAAAGACGTTGGGCGGCATCGAAACCGACTTGGACGCGCGGGTCCTCAAGTCCGACGGCACCCCACTGACCGGGCTGTATGCGGCCGGCGAGGCCGCCGGATTCGGCGGGGGCGGCGTGCACGGTTACCGGGCGCTGGAGGGCACCTTCCTGGGTGGTTGCATCTTCTCCGGCCGGGCCGCCGGTCGCGGAGTCGCCGCGGACATCACGTAGCGGCTATTGCGTCTCGCCCTAGAAGGCGACCGCGTTTTCCTCCGGCAACACCTGGAAATCGGTGTCGGTCATCTCGGTGAGCCGGCCGTAGTAGATGCTGCGCGCGTCGGGAGCGATGATCCCTTGGTGGATCGGCACCGCCCGAGCCGGTGCGACCGCACGCAGATAATCAACAGCCTCGGAGATCTTCATCCACGGCGCGGCGGCCGGAGTCGCCAATACGTCCACCGGCTCGTCGGGCACGAACAGCGCGTCACCGGGGTGCATCAGGCTGGCGCGACGGTCACCGTCGTCGACCAGATACGAAATGTTTTCCACCACAGGGATTTCCGGGTGGATCACCGCGTGCTGGCCGCCCACGGCCCGGATGGTCAGCCCGCCGACCGCCAGTTCGTCGCCGACGTGCACCGCCCGGCACGGCGCGCCCAGCTGCGCGGCGGTTTGCGGATCCGCATACAGCGCCGCATCCGGGTTGCCCTCGAGCAGCGCAGGCAGCCGCGCGGCATCGACGTGATCGGGATGTTGGTGGGTGATCAGGATTGCCGCCAGGCCGGTGATCCCCTCGAAGCCGTGCGCGAACGTACCGGGATCAAAAAGCACGCTGGTGCGGCCGAACTCGGCGAGCAGGCAGGAATGCCCGAAATGCGTCAGTTGCATGTCCACGATTGTGCCCCGATGCGGTCCGCACCGATGCGTGTCCCCCCGGGATGTTCGCGTCGCGGCCGGACGGGCACGGCCAGAGGTGCCCAGTTCACACTCGCTTGGTGCCCACGTGACGAGCCGCAACGGGTGCGGCGCCGGGATTCGGCCTGGCGCAAGTAGTTTGCTGCATGCGGATCCGGCACACGGTAGGGTCGGCTCATGTTGAGACTCGACGTTGTCTACAGCGCGGCGACGCACACCTGGCCAGAGCTGCGAGACAACGTGCTGCGGGCCGAAGCTGAAGGGTATGGCGCCGCGTGGGTTTATGACCACATGTCGGGTGCGGTGCTATCGAGTCCCCGAATGCTGGAATGCTTCTCGCTGGCCGGTGCCTTGGCGGCAGCCACGTCCGCGATAGGCATCGGCACCCTGGTGGTGAATGCCGCCAACCGGCCGGCGGGGGTGACGGTAGCTGCGGCAGCCTCGCTGCAAGAGATCAGCGGCGGACGCTTCATGTTCGGCCTGGGCGCCGGCGCCGCCCCGGGTAGCCCCTGGGCGGTAGAGCATGAGCTGCTCGACTTCCCGCTGCACCATTCGATGCGGGAGCGCCACGATCACCTTTGCGACGTGCTGGATCTTTGCGACGTCCTGTGGGACCCGCATCGAGCCGACAAATGGGCAGGCTTTCCGTTGCCGTCGCCCCGCCCGCCGGTGCTGCTCGGAGTCAATAGCGTCGCCCTGGCCTCGATAGCCGGTGCGCGATGCGATGGCGTAAACGTACGCCTTGATCACCCGCGAATCGGGCAGTTCTTCGACGCGGCGCGTCGGGCCCGGGCCGCGTCCGCCAATGCCGATGCGCCCTTCGACATCAGCGCCACCACGCCCATGAGCGAAGCCGCCCGCGATCCCGACGGGCAGGCCCAACGCCGGCTGGCGGAGCTGGGTGGCCACCGGCTCATCCTGGTTTCCTGAACGGAATTGGCGCTTGCCTCGATTTTTCGCGCGGGCTGGCTGGGCGGGCTGGCCGGCTGTCGGCGGGCTGGTGATGTCGATTGTGGCATGTGGGTGTGACGGTTCGCCCGGTGTCGCTCGGGGGGCGGGCTTTCCTCGGGCCGGCGGGTCTTTCGTCTGGTCGGGTCACGCGGAGGCAGGTTAGGCGAAGCGAAGGCGGCGCGGATCTGGGTCCAGGCGGCGGCGATGGCGTGTGCCCAGCGCCAGCTGGTGTCGATACGCAGCCGGGTTTGTCGGGCACTGCAGGTGATGCGGGCGGCGACGTGCAGGAGGACACGGTAGCGAAACGTCGCGATTTCGCAGCACGCCAACTCGGGATGGTCGGTGAAGCCGATGAGTTTGGCCCAAGCGATCAGATCTGTTGCCGCCATGACGATTTCGAGCCAGGCCGCGTTGGCTTCGAATGCGTTGAAGGGCAGGTTGGGCAGGCCGGTGGCTTTGGCTTGACGGATCCGGTCCTCGACGCGGGCGTGTTGACGGTGCCGCAGTTCCAGCCCGGCGAGCTGACCGGGCACCACGCCGTCGGGGGTATCGGTAAAAAATCCGGTGACGCGGTGCCCATCGGAGTCGGTGAACCTCAGCTGCGCGCCCGGATGCCGGCCTTCCAGGCGCAGGATCAGCCGGGTACCGGTCGGCCATTTCGACAAATCCACCAGCGCGGTGGCTTCGGCGACCCAGGCGCCGTCGCGGATGCCGCCGGAATCGATCGCCGGATACCAGCCGTCGGCGGTGTTGAGCACCTCGACCGCGTCGCGGATCGGCGCGTCGATCACCGCTCCCAGCGAAAACCCCACCCCCGATATCCGGCAGGCGGCCGCAAACCCGTAGGTGGCGCCGGCCGAGTCGGAGCGGATCAACACCTTCGGGGCATCGGGGTTGTCCGGGTCGGGTCGATACTGCGCCGGCAGCGACGCCAACGCCTGATCGAGCACGCTGATGTGATCGTCGGTGGTGTTGCTTCCCGCGTTGCCCTTGCGCAGCAGCCCGGCCAGCGCCTCCCCGGCGGCGATGTCGGGACGGTCTAAAAACACCAGCAGCGGGTGAAACCGCGAACGTCTTCTTCCAGGTCGCCGCGGCGTTTTCTTTGTTGTCGGAATGGTCGACGGTGATGGTGGCATCAACATCGAGGTGCAGCCAACCATCACGGTCGGGGGCAGCACCGGCGGCCCAGGCCTGTTGGCGGGCATGCGCACGCGCCGTCCGGATCCGCGGCAGGTGAACAGCGTCGATACGCTCATCGACCAACCGCCATAACCTGGTTGTCGAGGCCACCTCGCCGAACACCTGCTCGCGATCCCCCCACAACCGGGCGACCCCGTCGACGCAATCCGCACCGTCGGCCACAGCGGCAGCCAGGTCGGCGAACACATCCCCGGGCGCATGAATCCACGGCCCTTGGTAGGTGTCGGCCAAGGCCACCGTTACCTGCGACGACAACCCGGTCAAATCGGCGACCTCGCGCAACATGCCCGCACCGGCGTGCGACACCACGCCCCGGCCGTCCGATGACACTTTGACGCGAGAAACCGCTGCGCTACTCGTCACCTAGAAAGTGCCCTCCCGCTCGGAATGATGGACCTCTAGCAGTCTCATTATCCCTTGCAGGAGAGGCACTTTCGCTAACTTGGCATCGTGTCACGCCAAGTTGCGCAAAATTCAGGCTTACTTATCGGGGCGCTGCCGCACCTCGTAACGCATCGCCCGATTAGGGCGGGCCTTGGTCCCGTATCGACGTGCATCTAGTATCACAGCGTTGATTTCGACCGCGCTATCGAAAAAATCGTCCCCGCGTATCGATGATCGGAGGTAACTGGCGTTTTAATTCGCTGACTGCACGTTTCAGGCATGCCGGAGGTTATTCACATCAACATACCGGCCCCCCCGATTGAATCAAACAACTTGCGCTCCTGCGCATCACATGGAAGGAATCAGTGAACAGGTTATGCCGTACACCATCAAACAAACATTCCGGGTTGAAATAGGCCACCGCACCTGGAGCCATCACATGCCCACCAGTAGAGGTGGCAGCGAGTTTTACACACCGGATTTGATAGCCAATAAATGTGCGAACCTTCACGGTCACACGATCTACGTTTCCGTGACGCTGGTCGGGGACAGTCTTGACGAGCAATATTTCCTCTTGGATACCGACCTGCTGGAACAGGCATTCCGGCCGATCCTGGACGAGTTCGACTTCGCTTTTGTGGTCGACCGGCACGACCCACTCTATGAGGACATCGCCGCGGTGGTGCACAAGGGTGGGCTCAAGCTATGCACGGTGGATTTTTCGCCCACATTCGAAGGTCTGGTGCGGCACTTTTATGACCGCCTGCAGGCCGTTATCGCGGAAAAGGGGTTGGCCGACCAGCTCCGAATCAAGGAAATGAAGGTGCTCGGCGAACTGACGGTGGAGGCCACCTACAGCGGCGAATAGGACTGCGCAGCCGGGGCGGCATCGGCCAACCTCGAGACAACCGTCAAAGTCTTAGCGGCCAAGGCGCCCCAGGCGCATATCGAATGTTCGCCGCAAAACTTCAGATGTGCTGCCCAGAATCGAGCTACGATCCCGTCCTACTGATACGGATTGAGGTCGACGATGCCGGGCGCGGCTGCGAGGTGCCCGATGTCGCACGTACTTGTTGTGCCGCAGGTCGTGGCGGTGGCGGCCGCCGACGTCGGGCGGATAGGCGCCTCGCTGGCCGCGTGGAACGCGGCGGCCGCGGCTTCGACAACTGCAGTGGTGAGTGCGGCCGGCGACCAGGTTTCGGCGGCCATCGCCGCCCTGTTTTCCCAGCACGGCCAGGCCTATCAGGCATTGGCGAAACAGGTCGCAGCGTTCCATCACGAGTTTGCGCAAGCCCTCAGCACCGGTGCCGGCTCATATGCCGCCGCGGAGGCGCCAGCGCGTCGCCGCTGGAGACGCCGCTGTCTCGCCCGCTTATCGGCAACGGCGCCAACGCCACCATGCCGGGCGGCAACGGCGCCGACGGCGGCTGGTTGTTCGGCAGCGGCGGCAACGGCGCGCCCGGCGCCCCGGGCCAGCTCGGTGGCAACGGCGGGTCAGCCGGACTCTGGGGCACCGGCGGCCTCGGCGGCGCGGGCGGCAGCGGCGGTCCCCGGGGCGGCAACGGCGGTAACGGCGGGCTGTTGCTCGGCGACGGCGGCAGCGGTGGGCTGCTAATCGGTGGTGGCGGCGCCGGTGGTGTCGGGGGGATCGGCTGGCACAACGCAATCGGTCGACCAGCCACTGGTTGACCGGCACGACGGACTCCGACCAGGAATCGACAGTAATAGCTGGGCAGACCGGCGGCATAGTTATTCCCCGACCTCAAATCAAGATCAAATATTCAACGGGGCACGCCACTCGGGTCTATCGGTGGATTGTGGCTGATCCGAAAACAAGGTGATTTGGGCGCACGAAAGCTGGATGCGAGGTGAGGAGATCTCGCACCCAGGAGTAGGGCTGAGGCGATGTTGAGTTGGTTTAGGCGGCTTGGCCGGTGGGTTCGATGGT
>NZ_UPHQ01000255.1 GCF_900566055.1 Mycobacterium innocens | reverse complement strand
AGCCTGCATCTGATAGGTGCACTCCTTGATCGATTCTCGAACGCTAGCAAACATCGATTATCGTTGAGGCAGTGCACCTTTCACGTTCACGACACACCTCAGCACCGAATCGCGTGAACTATTGAGGTTGGCGGTCGGGCTGGCCTGTTATCTGTGACGATCGCATTGCGGTTCGGGGCGCGCCATCGAACCAATGTATGCCAGCCCACTCCCACGGCGACCAGCGCAGCCAAGGCGCCGACGAGGGACCATGGGCTCACCCCGTCGACCAACTGAATCAGCCAGTCCTGCACGGCGTTAGCGGCCCCGATCACGGGGTCGTCGGCTTCGGCATTGGCAAAATACAGCCGCAGTTCGTAGTAGCCGTAATACGCGACGTATAGCCCAGTCAGCAGCACGATTACGCCGACTATTCGGCCTACGAAGGGCAGAACACGCCGAAATGTCGCGGTGGCCGCGGAGCTGGCCAGGGCGACCGTCAGCGCTGCCACCCCCACCGTAATCGTCATTCCGCCCGCGTACGCGACGAAAGCCAGCACACCCGAAAGCACGGCACCCTGCCTGAACGTGGTGCTGATGACGGCGAGAAACGGTGCAACCGTGCACGAAAGTGACGCAATCGCGTAACCCACGCCGTAGCCGTACATGGAGGTAAGCCGCCTTGTCGGCGTACCACCCGCGGGTTTCGGCAGGATGATGGTGACGTCCTTTCCGGCCAGCAACCAGACAGCCAAAGCCACCAGGAGGACCCCGATGACCACGGTGGCAAACGGCAGGTACCTTTGGGCCGACGCGATCACCGGTGCGACGAGTAGCCCGAAAATGCCGAAGACCGTCAGGAATCCGACGGACATTCCCGCGGTCGCGGCGCCGGCGCGGATCAGGGCTGTCGGACGTGAGACTCCCTGACTACCGGCGATCACCAAGCCCAAATAGCTTGGCAGGAAAGCAAATCCACATGGATTGAGGGCAGCTACCAGTCCGGCGCCCAGGGCAAAGCTCAGTGCTGTGGTATCGATCACCGGCTGACAAGCCCGTCGATCCGCTCGTTCAGTTCAGACTGAGTCAGCGAACCTTTGACGACGTCGACGTCGCCGTTGGCGCTCACGAACGCCCACGCCGGTTGCTGCGTTACGCCGAATTTTGCCCAGACCACCCCCTCGGTATCGGCTAACTGAGTGAAACCGCCCAATTGGTATCTGTCGACGAAGCCCTGCATCGCCGACACCTGGTCGCGTGCGGCTACCCCCACGAACGTCACACGCGGGTGCGCCGTGGCGACGTCCGCCGCGATCGGTGCTTCATGCTGGCACTTTGGGCACCAGGGCGTCCAGAACCACAACACCGCGGCTCTTCCCGCCAAACTGTCACCCGAAAATGTATGTCCATCAAGTGTTTTGGCGGTGAACTGCAGTTGGGCAGGTACGCGTGCGCTCGGGCCGGCGGGCCTGCTGGATGATGGCGCTAGCGTATTGGCCGGGTCAGATCGTGCCCCGGAAGAGCTGCAGGCTGTGACGATCGTCGCGGCAGCGGCGGTGATGGCAAGCGAGGCGGTCAGGCGCCGTGGCATGGTGATCCCTTTCCGTCGAATTGGCGAGACTGCGCGGCCGGTAGCGACCAAAATACTACCTACGTACGTAGATAGTAGTGAGACCCGGGTTGCTGCCGCTGCTGCTAGGTCCGCCGCGGATGCCACATGCGCCTGGGGGGTTCCTTCGCGTGACCTGGACACCACTGCGATTCCGGCACCGCCGCGCGGACCTGATCTACGTGCGCTCCGCAACCGGCCCACGTCACTTTCCCGCAGGTGCGACACCTGACCGCGTGGCACATTCAGCGAGCCTCCCCGAGAACGGGCGGCCCCTGGTAAGGCCGTTGCAGCACGGCGAATTCAGGTGTGGTCGCGGCGGTGAGGACGGCCTCGAGCAGGCGGACGCCGTCGTCGCTGCCGGGTATCCCGGTCAGCACCGGTCCAAAAAACCCGCGCCCGTCGACCGCGATGATCGGGCTGCCCGCCGAGCCGCCCAGCGCATCCTGGCTGGCTTGGTGCGCGCGCCTGGCGGCCTCGTCGAGTGCGCTGTCGTCAAGCGATTCGGCGAGCGATTCGTCAAGTCCGCATTCGGCCAGGGATTTGCGGACCTCATCGGCGGACATCTCTTTGCCACGCACATGGATACGGGCACCGACCGAGTCGTAAAGCCGTGCGAAAGCGTCCGGCCCATGCTGGCTGGCTACCGCGGCGAACAGCCGTCCGAGCCGTCGTGATCGATCCATCATCTGCTGTTGTTTCGGGTTGAGGTCGTTGCCCTCGTTGAGTACGGCCAGGCTCATCTGCCGCAGCGTGAGCGGTGTGTCCGTCTTGTGCGCGGCATCGAGCAGCCATCGCGAAGCGGCCCAGGCGAAGGGGCATACCGGATCGATGTAGAGTTCGACGTCAGCCACTGGCTCCTCCTTCTGCAGCTTTCCCGATGTCGGGCGAACTGACGCCATGATACCCCCTTGGGTATATGCTGTCGAAGTCGTGCGCCAGCCAGCAAAATGGCTCTATGGCGCTGGATCTCAACGCGTATTTCGAACGCATCGGCTATCGCGGTCCTACCGAACCCACCTTGGCGGTGTTGCGGGAAGTGGTGAGCGCCCACACCCGGGCGATTCCGTTCGAGAACCTCGATCCGCTGATGGGGGTGCCGGTCGACGACTTGAGCCCGGAATCGCTGATGGACAAGCTCGTCCACCGGCGCCGCGGCGGTTACTGCTACGAGCACAACGGTCTGATCGGCGACGTGCTGGCCGAACTCGGATTTCGGCCGCGGCGGCTGGCCGGCCGGGTGGTATGGATGGCGCCGCCGGATGCGCCGCTGCCGGCCCAGACACACACCGTGCTGGCGGTGGCCTTTCCCGGCTCGCACGGTTCGTATCTGGTGGACGTCGGTTTCGGCGGCCAGACGCCGACGTCGCCGCTGCGGCTGCAGACCGGATGCATTGAGCAAACGACGCATGGACCGTATCGGCTCGATGACCGCGGCGACGGGCTGGTGCTGCAGGCGCTGGTTCGCGATGAGTGGCAGCCGCTCTATGAATTCAGCACGGTCAGCCGGCCGCCGATCGACTTGAAGGTGGGCAGTTGGTTTGTCTCGACGCACCCGTCGTCGCACTTCGTCACCGGCTTGATGGCTGCCACCGTGACCGACGACGCGCGGTGGAACTTGACGGGCCAAATCCTGGCGGTCCATCGCGGCGGCCGGACCGAGAAGACCGTGCTGGAGGACGCGGCCGCGGTTGTCGACACCCTGAGCGGGCGCTTCGGCATCGACGTGGCCGATGTCGGCGAACGCAGCGCGCTCGAAGCCCGCATCGACCAAGTCTGTTTCGGAGGCGGGCGAAGGGCGACTGCATAGCACGACCGCTGACAGCGACAAACCCGTTGTGCGCCTTGATTTGTCGCTGACTGCGGGGCAAACGGGGCACCGGCTGAGCACCGGGCCCAACACCTAGCGGCCCGGCAGCCAGGACGCCATTCGGCGCAGGGCTTCTTCGATGTCGCTGGTCGGCCCGGCGAACGACATCCGGACAAACGAGTTGCCCTGCGAGGTGTCGAAGTCGACGCCCGGCGCGATCGCCACGCCGGTGTCGGCCAGCAACCTCGAGCAGAAGGCCAACGAGTCGGTGGTGAAGTCCGAGACATCGGCGTAGACGTAGAACGCTCCGTCGGTGGGAGCCAGCCGATCAACCCCGATGCGACGCAGGCCGTCGAGCAGCATGGAGCGGTTGAGCGCATAGTGCCGCAGATTGCCGTCGGCTTCCGCGGTCGCCTCGGGGGTGAACGCCGATACCGCGGCAATCTGCGACAACACCGGCGGGCAGATGGTGAAGTTGCCGGTGAGGCAGTCGACCGCCCGGCGCAGCTCGGTCGGCACCAGCAGCCAACCGAGTCGCCAGCCAGTCATTGCGTAGTACTTGGAAAAGCTGTTGACCACCACCGCGTTTCGTGAGGTCTGCCAAGCGCAGCTGGTCTGCGGTGCTCCCTCGTACACCAGGCCGTGGTAGACCTCATCGCTGATCAGCCGGACCCCGGATTCGTCGCACCAGGACGCGATCGCCGACAGCTCGGCGGGCGGGATGACCGTCCCGGTGGGATTGGCCGGGCTGGCCACGACCAGTCCCTGCACCGGCGGGTCGAGTTCGGCGAGCATCTGCACGGTGGGCTGAAACCGGGTCGCCGCGCCGCACGGTATCTCCACCACCTCACATCCCAACGCTGACAAGATGTTTCGATAACACGGATAGCCGGGGCTGGCCATCGCGACCCGGTCACCGACGTCGAAGCATGCCAGGAAGGTGAGCAGGAAGCCGCCCGAAGAACCGGTGGTGACCACGACCGCGTCCGGGCCGACCGTGATGCCGTGCTGGCGCTCGTAGTCCGCCGCGATCGCGGCACGCAGCTCCGGAATACCCAGTGCCACCGTGTAACCCAGTTGGTTGAGATGCAGGGCGGCGGCCGCAGCGGCACGTACCGGTTCCGGAGCCCCCGCGCTGGGCTGACCCGCCGAAAGGTTGACCAGATCGCCGTGGATGCGCTGGCGCTCGGCGGCCGCCAGCCAGACATCCATCACGTGAAACGGTGGAATGCCCGCGCGCCGGGCAACACGATGGGTCATGGTGCGGGGAGCACCTCGGACTCCAACTGCCGCAGCAAGTCTCGTGGCGAATCCAGCAGGTGCGTACTGCCGTGTGCCCGTTTGAAATACAGGTGCATGTCATGTTCCCAGGTGATCGCGATGCCACCATGCAACTGGATGCCCTCGGCGGCTACGGCGCTGAGCGCTTCGCAGGCAGCCAGTCGTGCGGTGGCCGCATTGGCGGGTGTGGGTTGGTTGCAGGCGTCGGCGACGACGGACCGCGCCGCGGCGACCATCACGTACAGATCGGCCATCCGATGTTTGAGTGCCTGGAAGCTGCCGATGGGGCGGCCGAATTGCACTCGGCTCTTGGTGTATTCGACGGTCAGCTCCAGGCAGCGTTCCGCGGCGCCGATCTGCTCGGCGGCCAGCAGAATTGCTGCCGAGTCGGCCAGTCCCGGGTCGGCGCCGATCGTCCGGGTTCCCTGCGGCTGCATGCGGGCCAGCCGGCGGGTGGGATCCATGGTGGCGACGGTATGCGCGGTGAAGCGAGTCCACCTGCTCAGTTGCCCGTCTTGCGCGGCGACGACGACGTCGGCGACGTCACCGTTGACCACGTAGTCGGGGTCGAGGACCAGCGCGCCGATCGAGGTGCCCGCGGCGAGCCGGGTGAGCGTCTCGGTGTCCGGCTCGGTCGCGGCCAGCAGCGCCAGTTCCGTCAGCGTGGTGCCCAGCAGCGGGGAGGGCACCAGCGCCCGGCCCAGCTCTTGCAAAACCGTCGCCGCGTCGGCTAATTCGCCGCCGGCGCCGCCGAGCTCCTCGGGGACGACCAGGGCGGCGGCGCCGACCTGTTCGCACAGCAGCCGCCACAGGGCCTCGTCGTAGCCGCGGTCGGACTCCATCGCCGCTCGCACCGCGGCTGGACTTGCGTGCTTGGCCACCAGGGCGGCAACGGTCGCGCGCAGCATCTCCCGTTCGTCGGTCATGAGCGGCGCTCCTCTCCCCCGCAAACGGGTGGTGCCCCCACATCGCTATGTCCCCCGCAACCGGGCGGTACCCCCACTGCAGCGTCGCCGGCGCGGGTCATAACGCCTCCAGCACTCGCCGCCGATGTACCTTCGGTGTACCCCAGGCCGAACGCAAGGCCTGCACCTTCAGCAGCCACAGCGACAGGTCGTGTTCCTGGGTGAATCCGATGGCGCCGTGAGTCTGTAACGCCGAGCGGGCCGCCAGCAGACCCGCCTCACCCGCGGCCACCTTGGCGGCGCTGACATCACGAGGCTGCAGCGACAACGCCGCGCCGTAAACCAGCGGACGGGCCAGCTCGACCGCGATGTGGGCGTCGGCGAGTTTGTGCTTGATCGCCTGATACGAGCCGATGACCCGGCCGAACTGCGTGCGCTGCTTGGCATAGTCGACGGCCGCGCGCAGCAGTGCTTCGGCGGCACCGACCAGTTGTGCCGCCGTGGCCAGTACGCCGAACTCGTAGGCGCGCTTGATGTCTGCATGCCAAGTTTCGCCGGTCGCCGCCACGTCGTAGAGGTGACGGCTGGGGTCGACGGACGCATGGCGCCGGCCCGGCGTGCCTTCGGCGACAGCGGCCTCACCAGCCAGTAACACCAATCCGGCGGTGTCGGCGTCGACGGCGCGCGGCACCTGCGGTGGTAGTGCGACGGTGGCGATCAGCTCACCGGAGGCCAGGCCGGCGCAGCGCTCGGCCTGATCGTCATTGGCCAGCAAAACCGGTGCAACGGCGATGGATTCGGTGACCGGCCCGGGCACACACCAGCGGCCGAGCCGTTCCAGCGCGACCACCAGGTCCACCGGATCGGCTGCCAGACCGTCGAACTTCTCCGGCACGTTGAGTGCGGTGACGCCAAGGGTGGCCAATTGCTGCCACACCTTGCGGCCGGGCGCGGCATCGCCCGCCGACCAGGCGCGAACCGCGCCGGGCAGATCGGCAGCACCCAGCGCCGCGTCGATACTGGCGGCGAAATCACGTTGTTGTTGATCAAGCGCAAAGTCCACGGTCACTTCTTCTCTCGTGGCAGGCCCAGCAGCCGTTCCGAAATGATGTTGCGCTGGATTTCGTTGGTGCCCGCATAGATTGGTCCGCC
Source organism: Mycobacterium innocens (assembly GCF_900566055.1). Lineage (GTDB taxonomy): Bacteria > Actinomycetota > Actinomycetes > Mycobacteriales > Mycobacteriaceae > Mycobacterium > Mycobacterium innocens. The sequence continues at coordinate 13,493 of NZ_UPHQ01000255.1, read as the reverse complement.
CAGGGCAAACAACAGGCCGTCGGTCCACGGGCCGGTCAGTTCTGCGTCTGCGGCCAGGATGTCCAGCGCGGTCTGATGCAATTCCACGTCGAGCTCGGACCAGAACACCTTGGTCACCGACGATTCGGCGCCCAGCTCGCCGCCGCCGGCGAGCCGGGTGACCGTGCCGAAGGTCTGCAGCCGGTAGGCCTGCGCCTTGATCCATCCGTCGGCGACGCGGTCGGCGAATTCCGGTGGGGAGCCGTTGGCTTTCCATAGCCGCACCAGCCGCTCCGCCACGGCCAGGAACCGGGCCGGGCTGCGCAGCGACATGCCGCGTTCGTTGCTCGACGTGCTCATGGCCGCGCGCCAGCCGTCGTTCGGGGTGCCGATGACATCCTCGTCGGGAACGAAGACGTCATCGAGGAAGATCTCACCGAAGCCGGTGTCGCCGCCCAATTGCGCGATGGGCCGCACCGTGACACCCGGTGCTTTCAGGTCGAACATGAAGTAGGTCAGGCCGCGGTGCCGCTCGGCCGACGGATCAGACCGAAACAGCCCAAAGCCCATGTCGGCGAACGGCGCCCGTGAGCTCCAGATCTTCTGACCGTTGAGCAGCCAGCCGCGGTCGGTCTTGGTGGCGGTGGACCGCAGTGAAGCCAGGTCGCTGCCGGACTCGGGCTCCGACCAGGCCTGAGCCCAGATCTGCTCACCACTGGCCATTTTCGGCATAATCCGGTCCAGCTGCTGTTGAGTGCCGTGGGCGAACAGGGTCGGTGCCAACATCGAGGTGCCGTTGGCGCTGGCCCTACCCGGCGCACCGGCGCGGAAGTACTCCTCCTCGAACACCACCCAGTGCAGCAGCGGGGCGTCGCGCCCGCCGTACTTCTTGGGCCAGGTGATCACCGACAGGCCGGCGTCGAACAGTACCCGATCCCAAATTCGATGCTGGGCAAAGCCTTCGGCGTTGTCGTAGGACTTCGTCGGGATAGAGTCTTTGTTGGCCGACAGAAACTCGCGCACCTCAGCCTGGAAGGCCAGGGTTTCCTTATCGAATGCCAGGTCCATTCAGGCCAACTCTCGCAGTTGTGATTTGACCACCTTGCCGCCGGCGTTGCGGGGCAAGGCATCGACGAACCGCACCGACCGCGGCGCCTTGAAGTTTGCCAAATGCTCACGGGTGTAAGCGATTACCGTAGCTTCGTCGAGGTTGGCGCCGGGCCGGGGCACCACGAAGGCTCGGCCGACTTCGCCGAGGCGCTGGTCGGGAACACCGATCACGGCGGCGTCGGCCACCCCGTCCAGCCGGGCCAGCACCTGTTCGACCTCGGCAGGGTAGACGTTGAATCCACCGCAGATGTACATGTCCTTGAGGCGGTCGGTGATGCGCAGGTTGCCGGCCTCGTCGACGGCACCGATGTCGCCGGTGTGCAACCAGCCGTCGGCGTCGATGGCGGCCGCCGTCGCCTCCGGGTCGTCGAGATACCCCAGCATGACGTTGGGTCCGCGCAACAGCACTTCTCCTGTCTGAGAACCGGTCACAGCGTCGATGCGCAATTCGAAGCCGGCAAAAGGCCGCCCGCAGGTGGTGGCGACGGTCACCGCGTCGTCGTCGGGGCGGCACATCGTTCCCATGCCGTTGGCCTCGGTCAGGCCGTAGGCGGTCAGCACGATGTCGATGTCGAGTTCGGACTGCATGCGTTCCACCAGCACCACCGGTACGGTGGCCGCGCCGGTCACCGCGAACCGCAGCGAGCTCAGGTCGTAGTCGCGGCGCGCCGGGTGGTCCAGCAGGGTCTGGTAGATGGTGGGCGGCCCGGGCAACACCGTGATGCGGTGCTGCTCGATCGCCTGCAGGGTGCGCAGCGGATCGAAGGTCAGGTGCGGGATCAGCGTGGCCCCGGTTTGTAGGCAGGCCAAGATGCCGGCCTTGTACCCGAAGTTGTGGAAGAACGGGTTGATGCACAGATAGCGGTCGTCGCCGGTGATCTTGCCGTTGGCGGCCCACGACGCCGAGGCTGCGAGCGATTGACGGTGCGCACACAGCACGCCCTTGCTGCGGCCGGTGGTGCCGGAGGTGAACAGGATGTCGCTGACGTCGTCGGGTGCGACGGCGGCCGCGCGGAGTTCGACGGCGTGGGTGTCGGTGCCTTGAGCGATGAACTCGTCCCAGGTGCCGTGGACAGGATCGTCGGCCTCGATCGGAATCCGCACGATGTGCCGAAGCGCGGGCAGGGCTTGAGAGTTCAGGCGATCCAGGGCGGCGACCCGATCGGCGCCGAGGAACCGGCCCATCGCGAACAGCACCGGCGCACGCGTGCGGCTCAGGATGTCGGTGGCCTCGTCGGCGGTGTAGCGGGTGTTCAGCGGCACCATGGCCGCCCCGGCGTGATGGATCGCCAGGCAGGCCACCACCCAGTGCCAGGTGTTCGGTGACCAGATGGCCACCCGATCGCCGGGCTCGACGCCCAGTGCGATCAGCGCCGCCGCCGCCCGGTGCACCTCGGCGCGCAGAGCGGTGGCCGTGAAGCTCCGGTCGTCGGTGATCAAGACGTCGTGGTCGGGGAACATGCCCGCGAGACGATCCAGAGCCGCGGGCACGGTACGCGGATCGTCGGTCATCGAATGCTCCTCTAAGCGGCGCGCGGCGCCTTCACCGGCGGCCTAACAAAGCAAGTGCTTGGTAGGTTAGCCTACAGGTCATGCAGGACGTCGAGGAGTTCCGGGCCGAGGTCCGCCAGTGGCTCGGGGACAATCTGGTCGGCGAATTCGCAGCTCTCAAGGGACTCGGCGGGCCGGGACGCGAGCACGAGGCGTTCGAAGAACGCCGGGCATGGAATCAGCATCTTGCGGCCGCCGGGCTGACCTGCTTGGGCTGGCCGGTCGAACACGGTGGACGGGGGCTGCCGACCGCGCACCGGGTGGCGTTCTACGAGGAGTATGCGCGCGCCGACGCTCCGGTGAAGGTCAACCACTTCGGCGAAGAGTTGCTGGGCCCGACCCTGATCGCGTTCGGGACGCCCGAACAGCAGCAGCGCTTCCTGCCGCGCATTCTCGACGTCACCGAGCTGTGGTGCCAAGGCTATTCGGAGCCGGGCGCGGGCAGTGACCTGGCCAACGTGTCGACCACCGCGGAGCTCGACGGCGACCAGTGGGTGATCAACGGCCAGAAGGTGTGGACGTCACTGGCGCACCTGTCGCAGTGGTGCTTCGTGGTGGCGCGCACCGAGAAGGGCTCCAAACGGCATGCCGGGCTGTCATATCTGCTGGTGCCGCTGGATCAGCCCGGAGTGCAGATCCGGCCGATTGTCCAGATCACCGGCACGTCGGAGTTCAACGAGGTGTTCTTCGACGACGCCCGCACCGACGCGGGCATGGTGGTGGGCCAGCCGGGCGACGGGTGGCGGGTCGCGATGGCGACGCTGACCTTTGAGCGCGGAGTGTCCACGCTGGGTCAGCAAATCGTCTATGCCCGTGAGCTTTCGCGGTTGGTCGAGCTCGCGCGGCACACCGGCGCCGCCGCCGATCCGTTCATCCGGGAGCGGCTGACCCGGGCGTGGACCGGGCTGCGGGCGATGCGTAGCTACGCGCTGGCCACCCTGGAAGGGCCGGCTGTCGACCAGCCCGGCCAGGACAACGTGTCGAAGTTGTTGTGGGCCAACTGGCATCGCTCGCTCGGGGAGCTGGCGATGGACGTGATCGGCAAGCCGGGCCTCGCGTTGACCGACGGTGAATTCGACGAATGGCAGCGGCTGTATCTGTTCACCCGGGCCGACACCATCTACGGCGGTTCCAACGAGATTCAGCGCAACATCATTGCCGAGCGGGTGCTCGGCTTGCCGCGGGAGGTCAAGGGATGAATTTGTCCGTCGCTCCGAAAGAGATTCCCGGACATGGACTTTTGGACGGCAAAGTGGTGGTGGTGACCGCGGCCGCAGGTACCGGCATCGGGTCGGCCACCGCGCGCCGCGCGCTGGCCGAGGGGGCCGACGTGGTGATCTCCGACCACCACGAGCGACGGCTGGGGGAGACCGCCGCCGAACTGGCCGCGCTGGGGCTGGGCCGGGTCGAAAGTGTGCTGTGCGACGTGACGTCTAGTGTGCAGGTGGATGCCCTCATCGACTCGACCACCGCACGCCTGGGCCGGCTCGACGTGCTGGTCAACAACGCCGGCCTCGGTGGCCAGACGCCGGTGGCGGACATGACCGACGACGAGTGGGACCGTGTTCTGAACGTCTCCCTGACGTCGGTGTTCCGGGCCACCCGGGCCGCGCTGCGTTACTTCCGCGACGCCCCGCACGGCGGAGTGATCGTCAACAACGCCAGCGTTCTCGGCTGGCGAGCCCAGCATTCGCAGGCGCACTATGCCGCCGCCAAAGCGGGAGTGATGGCGCTGACCCGTTGCAGTGCAATAGAAGCCGCCGAGTACGGGGTGCGGATCAACGCCGTTTCACCCAGCATCGCCCGGCACAAGTTCTTGGACAAGACCACGTCGGCCGAGCTGCTGGACCGGCTGTCCGCGCGAGAGGCGTTCGGCCGTGCCGCCGAACCCTGGGAAGTCGCGGCCACCATCGCGTTTCTGGCCAGTGATTACTCGAGTTACCTTACGGGCGAGGTTATTTCAGTATCGAACCAGCACCCGTAGGCGGTTGGTGAGCTCTTATCGGCGATCGCAGTCCCCGGCCGGGAGAGGTATTGCTTTTGCCCGTCTCACTCGGAAATTCATGGTGACCACGGATGCGGCTGGTCAACGATGTCTTCTTGCGCAGCCTTGGATGCCCAGGCACAACTTGGCTGTGTTTTCGGCACGCCGATACCGCACCTTCGCTCGAACCTCTTGTGATGGCAGGCGATCGGGGGATGTCGCACGTGCTCACCGTATCGGCTGTCATGCCGCCGTATCGAGTGTGCAGTGACGGCTTTGACTGTGCATGTAGGGCGGGAACGCCCGCGATCAGCCGCCCTGACGGCACAGTCGGCACCGCCAGCGCACACTCGGCACCATCAGTGCACACTCGGAGCCTTCAGCGTTGCTCACTCGGTGCCTTCAGCCACCGACCCAACCGCACCAGCACGCGATTTCCCTCTCCCCACACCGGGGCACAGCCCCACAACCGCTCCTAGTAGCGACAATGTCGGCGTGTGCGGCGCAGCCAAGCCATGTCTCGAGGAGGGTGCGTCCCGCGTCTTGTAGCAGTGCTCGAAGGGGTTCAACCCGCTGTCGCCGCACCGGCCTGACAGCCCGTCATCGCCGAGAAGCCGGCTGCCCACGTCTCCTCGTACTGCCTGACGGATAGGGCACCTCGAATCACCATGACCCTGCTCGCCCAGATTGCCGATTCGGGATGTCTGGCCGATCTGTCCGGCTACGTCAGTTGTTTCAACGGTTGTTCGATGCTGAACAAGCCCGACAGAGCGGTGCCGGTGTTGAAGAAGCCCGTGTCGAAGCCGCTCACCGTGGGGCCCGTACTCGGGACGCCGGTGTTCCCCATGCCGGAGATAGCACCGTTGAATAATGATCCTCCGCTGGCCTGGTTGAAGAGGCCCGAGATACCGCCGGCGGCAGTGCCGGTCGCGGTGTTGAAGAAGCCCGAGACACCATCGCCGGTGTTGTTGAAACCGGAGTTGACCAGGCCGCTGTCGGTGGTCGACCCGATGCTGGTGTTCACATCGCCCGAATTCCACAAACTTGTTGGTCTCGCCCGAGTTGCCGGAGCCGGTGTTTCCGTCGCCCGAATTCCACGAGCCCGTGTTGAGGGTCCCGCCGTTCCCGAAGCCGGCGTTCAATTCACCCGAGTTGAAGAGGCCGGTGTTCAGCAAGCCGCTGTTGCCGAGGCCGAAGTTGCCCATGCCCAGGTTCACACCAACAAACCAGCAAACCAGCAAACCCTCAGTTCAGGGCGGAAACCCTTACCCAGGCAGCCGTAACTTCGGGCTACACCGCCGCGCAACGCCAGAACACTACGACGACGACACGCGTCACCGGCGGGTTTCGCCCGAAATGCCGGAACAGGGATGCGCGAATGTAAGAAGAAACCCTTCCGGCCGAACGCGCTCCGGGCGCACCTCGTTGGCCGAGCAAGCGCTTGGTTGATAGTCTGGTCGGATGGACCGAGTGGCCGGTCAGGCTATTAGCCGACGAGACGAGTTGCTGGAGCTCGCCGCGGCAATGTTCGCCGAGCGCGGCCTGCGCGCCACCACCGTGCGCGACATCGCCGACGGTGCCGGCATCCTCTCCGGCAGCCTGTATCACCATTTCTCCTCCAAGGAGGAGATGGTCGACGAGCTGCTGCGCGGGTTCCTCGACTGGCTGTTTAATCGCTACCGCGAAATCGTGGACACCGAGCCCAATCCGCTGGAACGGCTCAAGGGGCTGTTCATGGCGTCGTTCGAGGCAATCGAGCATAGGCACGCCCAAGTCGTCATCTACCAGGACGAAGCCCAGCGACTGTCGTCGCAGCCCCGGTTCTCCTATCTCGAGGACCGCAACAAGCAGCAACGCAAGATGTGGGTGGAGGTGCTCAAGCAAGGTGTTGCGGAGGGCTACTTCCGGCCCGACCTCGACGTCGACTTGGTCTACCGCTTCATCCGGGACACCACCTGGGTATCGGTGCGCTGGTATCAGCCCGGCGGACCGCTCACCGCCGAGCAGGTGGGTCAGAAATACCTCGCCATCGTTCTTGGCGGGATCACGAGAGAAGGAGTGTGACATGCCCGAGGCGTACGTCGTTGACGCCGTGCGAACAGCGGTCGGCAAGCGCAACGGAGCACTCGCCGGCGTGCATCCGCTCGACCTGGGGGCGGGCGTATTCCGAGGCCTGTTCGAGCGCGTCGACGTCGACCCGGCCGCGGTCGAGGATGTGATTGTCGGTTGTGTGGACGCCGTCGGCGGACAGGCCGGCAACATCGGCCGGCTGGCGTGGCTGGCCGCGGGGTATCCGGAAGAGGTTCCCGGCGTCACCGTCGACCGGCAATGCGGCTCCAGTCAGCAGGCGATTGCCTTTGGCGCACAAGCAATTATGGCGCAGACGGCCGACATCATCGTGGCCGGCGGGATCCAGAACATGAGTCAGATCCCGATCTCTTCGGCCATGGAGGTCGGCAAGCAGTTCGGTTTCAGCACGCCGACTGCCGAGTCGAAGGGGTGGCAGCACCGCTACGGCGACCAGGAGATCTCGCAGTTCCGCGGCGCCGAAATGATCGCCGAGCGGTGGAACCTGTCCCGTGAAGAGATGGAGCGGTTCGCGCTCAGCAGCCACGAGCATGCGCTATCCGCAATCAGGGCAGGGCATTTCGACAATGAGATCGTGGCGGTGGGTGACTTCCGCCTGGACGAGGGCCCTCGTGAGACATCGCTGGAAAAAATGGCCGGACTGCCGACCCTCGTCGACGGCGGCCGGCTTACCGCCGCGCTGGCCAGCCAGATCTCCGACGGCGCCAGCGCGGTGCTCCTGGCCTCCGAGCGAGCCGTCAAGGAACACAACTTGACCCCGCGGGCGCGCATCCACCACATCAGTGCGCGCGGCGCCGATCCGGTGTTCATGCTGACAGGCCCGATACCGGCCACCCGTTATGCGCTGGAGAAGACCGGGCTTTCCATCGACGATATCGACGTCGTGGAAATCAATGAGGCGTTCGCGTCGGTAGTTTTGGCCTGGCTCAAGGAAATCAAGGCCGATCCGGAGAAGGTCAACCCCAACGGCGGTGCGATCGCGCTGGGTCATCCGTTGGGAGCCACCGGCGCAAAGCTGTTCACCACCATGCTCAACGAACTCGACCGCGTCGGTGGTCGCTATGGGCTGCAGACCATGTGCGAGGGCGGCGGCACGGCCAACGTGACGATCATCGAGCGCCTCTAACCTGCGGGGCGACGAGTGTGAACCACGCGACGCTTCGTCGGCGTGTCGCGTCGTGGGATGCACACTCGGCGCTCGGCGTCGGCGGGCTGTCGGTGGGTGCTGTCAGCATTCGCCCATGAGCGAACCCGGTTGGCCGTTCTTGGGTGCGGAGGCATTGGCCGCGGCGGCCATTCCGGAGCGGGCCATGCGCGCGATGTACGAACGCGTCTACCCGGGCGTCTACGTCCCGTCCGGCATCGAGCTGACCGCCAGCCAGCGCGCACGCGCGGCATGGCTGTGGTCGCGGCGGCGCGCGGTGGTCGTCGGCAATTCGGCGGCGGCCTTACTCGGCGCGAAGTGGGTGGACCCGCGAGCGCCGGCCGAGTTGGCGCATGACAACCGACGGCCCCCGGTTGGTATCACCGTGCATACGGAGACGGTGCTTCGCACCGAGATGTTGATGGTCGACGGAATCCCGGTAACCAGCCCCGCCCGTACGACCTTCGACATCGGGCGGCGCACGGCAACCCGGCTGTGGGCAGTGCAACGGCTCGACGCGCTGGCCAACGCGACCGATGTCAAGGTCGCCGAGGTGGCGGCCGTCATCGCCGACCACCCGGGCGCGCGGGGTCTGGTTCGGCTCCGGCGGGTGCTGCCCCTGATCGACGGCGGCGCGGAGTCCCCGCAGGAGACGCGAACCCGGTTGGTGCTGATCGACGCGGGCCTGCCCAGACCGCAAACACAGCTCCGAGTGTTCGACGAGTACGGGGACTTCGTGGCCCGCATCGACATGGGTTATGAGGAGTTGCGGGTGGGCATCGAGTACGACGGGCCGCAGCACTGGACCGACCCCGAGCAGCGCGACCGGGACATCGACCGCTACACCGCACTGCTTGATCTGGGCTGGACGATTATCCGGGTCAGCAGTGAGCTGCTGCGTTATCGGCGGGGCACGTTCGTCGGCCGCGTGGTTACGGCCATGCAGGCAGCCGGATGGCGCCCATGAGCCGCCGAGCGTGAAATCCGTGACGCGTCAACGCGTCAACGCGTCAATGTCAACCGGTTAGCGCGTGGCCAGGATCAAGGCCATACCCCCGAGGGCTAGCAACCAACTCGCGAAGCTGCCCACCAAGAAGTATTCGGTCACCTCGTCTATGCCAACCTCCCCATTGCGGCCCTTCTGCGCGCTCAATTCGGGAAACCGAATGAGACCCTTCGCCGCCACGACCGCCCCGGCGGCCCCCACCTGCCCGCCCAGGCCGAGGCTGAGAATCAGCAGGCGCTCCATGGGACCCAGCACCCGGCCGCCCTTGAGCTTGTCCGAAGGCTGCGGCTGACCTGCCGGACGCACGGCTCCCACCGCGCCGAGCACTAAGCGGATCAACTGATTGCCGGTCGCCAGCTGGAGCAGCACCACGCCGACGACCACAAGTAGCCGGGTAGGCGTGACGGTGCCCAACGGCAGGGCCACCCAGTGAGCCCAGCGGTCGGCAAGACCACCCGCGTGAGATCCCAACCCGGACAGGATAATTAGCACCACAAGCGCGATCACCATGACGGCCAGCGCAGGACGCTGGTGCCCACCGGTGCGTTCGCTGCGCAGGCACAACACCTCCCAGGCCACCGCCGCCAGCGCCGCCAACCCCAGGGGCACGATGTCGCGGGCGTGCCACAGCCCGCACAGCGCCGCACAGGCCACGATCACCACCGGTCCGGTGACCAGCGGCAACCACACCGCCCTCGATAGCCGCCGCCATCCGTCGGCGATGCCAACGGCGATCAGCAGAACAGCGACGGCGCTCACGTGATGCTCCGAAGATATTGGGAAGCAAGGGTAATCAGGTCCAAACCGTCACGGCTTGCGCGCTGGGACACCGCCGACGCGCTGATACCCTCAGCTACGGCGAGTTCCTTCTTGGTCAGCCCGTCCATCAAGCCCCTCACAATCCGCAATGACCTGTCATCGAGCGATCCAAGCAGATGGTCCCGACAAATCAGGGCCGCGTTGACCGCGGCGACATCAGAGCGGGCGTCATCCGGCGCCCGAAATGTGGTCCGCACCAGCGCAAAGCCCGGCCGCTGCTGGATGTCAGCGGTACGTCTGATGGCGTCTCGCGCTGCCCACCACGCCGGGCCGTCCTGGATCCCGGCGTCCGCGTCGAGGATGGTAACCGCGCCCCACCCGATCCCGAAACGGACGTCGATCTCGGGGGCCAGCAGCAACCGCACTCGCATGGCGGCGTCGACGGCAGCGCCGACAGTAGGGTAGCTGCCCTGGAACTCGTCGCCGACGGTGAACGCCGGTGCGTCGATCGCGCCGTCGGCGGCCTGCCGCAAAGCCGTTGCAGCGCGTCTATGCAGCGCCGACCGGTCGGCGGCACGGCGGGACCCGACCACGTCGCCAATCACCGTGGCCCGAAGTGAAGCCGGCTTCTTCAGGCCGTCCATATGAAGATGATAGCTTAACTTCTGTCAGATTAAGCTATTAGCTAAACAAACGCCTGTGAGCGCTAGCGATCGTAGTCGACGGATACGAACGGAGTGGTCGGGTGCGACTGGCAGGTCAAGATGTAACCGGCGTCCAGCTCGGCCCGGCCGAGAGCGAAGTTGTGGTCCATCTCGACGTTGCCGTCGATCAGCTTGGCCCGGCAGGTTCCGCACGCGCCGCCCATGCAGGCGTACGGTGCATCGTCGCGTACCTGCAGCGCCCCTTCCAAAATCGAGTCACCAGGCACCAGGTCGAACGTCGCCGTCTGTCCGGACAGAGTGAAGGTGACGGTCGCGGCCTCATACGAACATTCGGGGGCCTCGGACGTGTCGTAGCCGTAGAACAGCTCGAGGTGAATGTGTTCGGAGTCTACGCAATGTTCGACCAACGACTCGCGGACCGCGACGGTCATTTCCATTGGGCCGCAGATGAACCACTCGTCGACGCTGTCCGGCTGCAGGCTGCCGGTCAGCCACTTGTTGAGCTTTTCCGCGTCGATGCGGCCCCGCAGTTCGGGAGTGTGCAGCGGTTCGTTGGACAGCACATGCAGCACCTCCAGGCGGTCGGCGTAGCGCGATTCCAGGCGGTCGAGCTCCGCCCGGAACATCGTCGATTCCCTGGTGCGGTTGCCGTAGATCAGCGTGAACCGGCTTTCGGTCTCGATCTCCAGCGTCGTCGCCAGGATGGACAGCACCGGGGTGATCCCGCTGCCGGCCACCAGGCCCACGTAGTGCTTGCGGTTCAGCGGGTGCAGCGGGGTGCCGAACCGGCCGGTGGGAGTCATCAGCTCGAGCACGTCGCCGGCCTTGAGTTCGTTGGCCACGAACGTCGAAAAAGCGCCCCCGGGAATGTGTTTCACGGCGATCCGCAACTGAGCACGGGTGGCCGGAGCGCAGATCGAGTAGTTGCGCCGAACTCCTTGCCCGCCCAGGTCGGTACGCACCGTCACATGCTGGCCCGGCTCGAAGCGAAACGCATCCTGCAGCGCTTCGGGTACCGCGAAAGTCACCAGTGTGCTGTCGGCGGTGATCGGATCCACCGAGGCGACCGGGATGCGGTGCAACACCGCGTGAGGGGAGCTGGACCGTGCCGGCATCCGCACCGGCAACAGCTTGGCGAGCCGGCCGTTGAGCTGTTTCCACTCCCGGAACTCGTCCGGATTCAGTTGCTGGCCAAAGACTGTCGAGATCGCGGCGTTGCGCTCCAGGTAGGCCTCTTCGTTGCGCTTCCACGTCCGCAGGTACCGGTAGAACGGCACCGAGGGGTGCAGATGGTGCACCAAGTGGTAGTTCTGCGACAGCAGCACCGGGGTGAACAGCCACTCCGCGCCGACGCGGTTGCGGGTCGCCCGGTACCGGTTGCTGCGCTGGGTGTCCTCCAGCCCGTGGTGGGGCAGCCAGTCGAACCACCATGCCAGTACGGTGAGTCCGATGCGCTGCGGGATCAGGAACACCACCGCAAGAGTCCAGAAATCTCCGGTGGCGATGGCGACGGCAAGGCCGGCCATGCTCAAGGTGAACATCACCAGCGTCTCGGCGACTTCGGCGACGGGTCGGCTGCGGGCCCGGGGCAGGTAGTACTTGAGGTAGAAGTATTCGACCATCGGCCAGCGCAGCGGCAGCAGCCACGGCGAGCCGTGCGACGCGAACGTGTCCGGGTCCTGTTCGTCGTCGTTGGAGTGCCGGTGGTGCTGGATGTGGATGTACCCGAACGACGGGAAGGCGACCACCGGCCCGACAAAAAGCCACGCCAGTCGTCCGAACAACCCGTTGACCCAGCGGGTCGAGCTGATCGAGTAGTGCGACGCGTCATGCACGACGGTGAACATCACGAAGGTCACCGCGGCGTTTACCGGAATCGTTGCCCAGAACGGCACCCAGCCGTTGATGTAGCCGACGGTCGACAGCACGAATGCCGTCAACGCGGCCAGGAAGATCCCGACGGTCGGCACCGCGAGCCTGGGTACCGACTCCCCGGGATCGGGCAGGGCATGGTGTGCGGATGAGTCGGGTGCCACTTGGTCTACGGTGCCGATGGTCGACATAGCTGAAGTAGCGTAGTCGACACGCGTCAACTACTCCACCGGCGCTGATCCGGCCGGCTTACGCGCGGCCGGGGTCTTCGCAGATCAGCCGCAACTCACGGTGCGTTGAGCACCAGCGCCAGCGAGGCGACGTTGAGCGTCAAGAAGCCGATGGCGAGGGCGAACTGGGGGCTGTAATCGCGAGCGAGCAGGTGTGTGTAGATGGCGCACACGAAGAACAGGACGAGCCCGACAGCCGCGGCGACACCGACCGGCAGTAGGCCGGCCAAACCAACCGCCAAGCCGATCGCGCCGGCCGTCTTCACCGTGCCGATGGGGAAGGTGAGCCACGACTCGGGGACGCCGGCCCTGGCCATGCCGGGAAGGATCGGCTTGAAGTGAAGCAGAGCGGCTACTCCGGAAAATCCGTTTGCCGCAACAGCGCTCAGTGTGACAGCGACATAGGTGGGTGTCATGGTAGGAATTCCGTTCTGTTAGTGGGCGATACCAATGGCCTGCCGGACCGTCACGGATTGATCCAGCGCGGTCAGCATCAGGTGCGCGACGTCGGCGCGAGATATCGCCGAGCCTCGAGGGACGTTGCCGCCCAGCGCCGTTCGATAGCTTTCAGTCAGCGGCTTGTTCGTGAGTTTGGGTGGCCGCACGACGGTCCGGGCGATGTCGCTGCGCCCCAACTCGGCTTCCATCTCGGCAAGGTCGGTATAGACGTTGCGCAGCACCGTGGTGAGGATCGGCAGCACCACCCGGCGCGTGAGCAGACTTTCGCCGGGGGGCACCGGCCCGACCGGGGCCGCACTCACCGCGACCAGTCGCTCGACACCGGTGGCCTGCATGGCGCGCACGATGCTGCGGGTACTGGTGGCGGCCACCGCAGGGTCTTTTCGGCCGCGCGGTCCGACCGCCGACAGCAACCGCGTCGCTTCCCCGCAGTGCTGGCCGCAGCAACGCCGGTTCTAGATGAGTAATTCCCAACTGCGCGCGGAGTGTGCATCGGCTGCGCCGAGTGTGTACTGGCGGCGGCGACACGCCGAGCGGCGCCGCAGTGGTTGCACTCTCGGCGTGTCGGCTTGTGAAGGATGTGGTTGGAGGGCACCGATGGACAGTTATGAAGACAGACCTCGATGCCCTCCTGACCGAACTGTAT
>NZ_UPHQ01000252.1 GCF_900566055.1 Mycobacterium innocens | reverse complement strand
GCCGGTGGTGACGGCGGGGGCGCCGGGAAAGGCACCGTGGCCGGCAACGGCGGCAACGGCGGTAACAGCGGCACCGTCGGGCTGCTGTACGGCGGCGGCGGCTGGGGCGGCGTGGGTGGCGCCGGTGGCGACAACTCAGCAGTCGCTAGCACCGCCGTCGGTGGGCCGGGCGGTGACGGCGGTAATGGCGGCAACGCCAACTTCATCGGGAACGGTGGCCCCGGTGGCGACGGTGGCACCGGTGGGATTGGCTTCACGAACGGGACGGGCGGTAAGGGCGGTGCCGGCGGCACCGTTGGTTACCCGGGTGTCATGACGTAGCACCACGGGCGTGAGGCCGTGCAGGTAATCGGGGATCTGGTCAGGTGTGATGCCCAGGACGCGGGCGAAGGCGGCGGCCTTGTCGGGATTGGCCTGAAGAAAGGCGATCTGTTTCTCGCGGTCACAGGACCCCTCGTTGAGGGTGCCGCCGTAGAGGCCGTCAGTGTTTCCGGCGACTGTTCCGACGACTGTCTGACCTCCGGTGGGTGTCCGTCCGGCATTGGTAGGGACGGTCGGACAAGCCCTGCTCACGCAACCGCGGGATCAGTTCGGCGCGCGGCCACCGGCGGTAATTCGCGATGATCACCTCATCGCCTGAACACGCACACCTCGTTTGGCCTGCGGAAATAGCTGCGCGGCTGCCGCTGCGCGACAACGGTTTTCAACCACCCCAACCGCCAAAATTCGTTGGTATAAGCCGCTTTTCACGCGCACAAGACGAGATTCGGGGCGATTTGCGGATCGTTTGCTGGTTTTCGCTCCGACTGTTCAGCGGAGAGACGCCAGTTCCGGCACGGTCTTGTTCTTTCTGAGCAAAGCAACATTTGACCCCCCTCCCCTCGCGCCGTCTTGGGATTGGGCTTGCCCGTCGCGATTCTGTCGGGGCGTTTGGTCTGCGCGGTGTTCGCCGCAGGTCATTTGTTGGCCTTACGAGGTGTGACTTAAGTCCCCAAATCACGGGCCTTGGGTCACAGATCGCAAAGGTGCGGCGATGCTTCGAGCGGGCGAGCGTAGCGTCTCGAAACAGTCTTGAGGAGTCCTACTCGGACTTGGGCCACTCGCTCGTGATGGGGTTAGCATGTCATCTTTCTTGTTCGCCGCGCCCGACGAGTTGGCCGCAGCGTCTTCCAGCTTGACCAGCCTGGGGTCGTCGATCAGGGAGGCCCGTGTGGCGGCGGCGGGCTCGACGACGTCGATTGTGGCGGCGGCTGAGGACGAAGTGTCGGCGGCGGTTGCGAAGTTGTTTGGTGGTTACGCCCAGCAGTTTCAGGAGCTGGGCGCGCAGGTGTCGCTGTTTCATGACCAGTTCGTGCAGGCGCTGAATGGCGGTGGGTTCTTGTATGCGGCCACTGAGGCCGCCAGCGCGTCGCCGCTGCAAGCGGCCGCGTCTGCGGCCGCGGGGGTGCAAGACGCCATCAATACGCCGGTCCAGCAGTTCACGGGGCGCCCGCTGTTTGGCCCGGGCACCAATGGGGCGCCGGGCACCGGGCAGGCGGGTGGTCCCGGTGGATGGTTGTGGGGCAACGGCGGCGATGGCGGGTCGGGCACGCCGGGTACGGCCACCAGCCCCACCGGTGGCAGTGGCGGGGCCGGTGGGTCGGCGTTCCTGTTCGGCTCCGGCGGTTACGGCGGGTCCGGCGGGACCGCCTATGCGGGCAGCGGCGCGGCCGGCGGTACCGGAGGAAACGGTGGTGCCGGTGGACTGATCTTCGGCGGCGGCGGCGCCGGCGGCGTCGGCGGACTGGGTGCGGCCGGTTCGGCCACCGCGGCGGCCGGCATGGGTGGTCACGGCGGGTCCGGCGGCACCAGTTATCAGTGGTTCGGAGCCGCCGGTGCCGGTGGCGCCGGTGGGCAGGGCGGACCCGGCTATAACGCGGCCGCCGACCCGATGGCCGCGCCCGGCGCGTCCGCGGGCCATGGCGGCCCGGGCGGCGTCGGTGGTGTCGGCGGCCGCGCGATCGGGCTGTTTGGGACCGGCGGGGGCGGCGGTGTCGGCGGTGACGGCGGCGTGGGCGGGACGGGCGCGCAGGGCGCCCCGGGCACGCAGTTCTCCCTGGCCGGCACCGGCGGTGATGGCGGTGACGGCGGCACCGG
>NZ_UPHQ01000254.1 GCF_900566055.1 Mycobacterium innocens | reverse complement strand
TCTACGCCCGCGTCGCCCAGCGCCTCCTCGCCCTTGCCGCTGTGATCTGGCACAACTGGAAGATCAACAGCCCAGTCAAGAGGTCACTGATCGCCTACGACCACTGACCAAGGTTGGGAATTACTCATCTAGGTGTCGACCGGCTCGCGTGTGAATGACGCTCCCAGGACCGCGGTTGACGGTGGCGGGGTGACCTGCGCGATGAACCGCATGGGCGCAAGTCAGTACCCGGGCTGGTTGCTCAGTGCACACCTGGCTGCACGGTAGATGGCAGCATCCGACGGGTAACCGTTAACCGCGGTCAGACATTCGAGGATGAACTCCTGGGATGAGTCCGGCTCCGGCGGCCATGCGCTGCAAAAGCTTCCGGAGCGTGTCGCGTTCGTTGGCCGACAGTGCCGCAGATATCTCCTCGTCGAGCTCCCGACCCGATTCATCGAGAGTCGGGAGCAGGCGACGACCCTTGTCGGTCAGGGTCACCGCGAATGCCCGCCGGTCGTCGGGGTGCCGCAACCGCTTGACCAGCCGCCTGCGCTCCAGATCGTCGATGACGGTCACCATCACGTTGCGGTGGATCCCCAACCGCGCTGACAGCTGGCGCTGAGATTGACCGTCGTCGGCTGCCAGTGCCAACAGCACCGCATAGGACCGTGGTTCCACTCCGGTGGGGGCCAGTCGGCGATGGAACTCCGCATCACTATAGGAACCCAGTTGCGAGAGCAGAAACGCAATGCGTTCGTCCAACGCGGTAATGCCCAAACGACTCCCAGCCACTTATCAAGGTTAGCACCTAATTTGATCGTCAGCATGGATGATAATCATGCAATTGTGTCACGGACTGGCCGAAGATGCTTTTAGTCCGCGACCAACGCCGACGCCGCCCGCAGGTGCGCGACGGCGTCGCGCACGATCGTCTCGATCAATTCCGCGCACGACGGCAGGTCGTCGAGAATGCCCGCAACCTGGCCCGACGCCAGCACCCCGGCATCGGTGTTGCCGTCGACCAGCCCGGCCTTGAGCAGCATCGGGGTGTTGGCCGCCATCACCACCTGCGACCAGGTCAATTCCTTGCCGTGGCGCATGGCCAGGCCGTCGCGGATCATCGATCGCCAGCTCATCTGCGACATCTTCTTGAATTTGGCGGCGTTTCGCACCGCAGCGGTGAAACCCCTTACCCGCGACCCGCTTTCCAGCTTCTCGACCAGACCGGTGCGCAGCACCCGGTGCGGCATGCCGTCGACGCGGGTGGTGACGACGGTGCCGTCCAGTGCGGCCTGAAGATAGCGCTGTTTCACCGCGTCGGGCACGGTGGAATCCGACGTCAGCAGAAACCGGGTGCCCATAGCAACCCCAGCCGCGCCGTACGAAAGTGCTGCGGCCAGCCCGCGCCCGTCGAAGAAACCGCCCGCGGCGATCACCGGGATGCCGGTGCCCTGCACGGCGTCCAGGACCGACGGCAGCAGCAGCGTGGTCGCCACCGGTCCGGTGTGGCCGCCACCTTCGCCGCCCTGCACGATCATCGCGTCGGCACCCCAGGCCGCGACCTTGCGGGCGTGTTTGGCCGCGCCGATCGACGGGATGACCACCGCGCCGGCCTCTTTCAGCCGGGCGATCAGCTCGGGTTTGGGCGCCAGGGCGAAGGAGGCGACCTTGACGCCCTCGCGGATCATCAACTCGACGCGCTCCGGCGCGTCGGCGGCGTCGGCGCGGATGTTGACCCCGAACGGCTTGTCGGTGGTGGCCTTGACTTTGCCGATGGCCGTCGCCAATTCGTCCAGGGTCATGGTGGCCGACGCCAGGATGCCGAGGCCGCCCGCGTTCGCCGTGGCCGACACCAGTCGGGCTCCGGCCACCCAGCCCATGCCGGTCTGCACCACCGGATGCTCGACGCCGACCAGCTCGGTCAGCGGGGTGCGCAACCTCACGATCGAATTTCCCTGTCGCGCAGCGACTTCGGGTCGATGGCCGCGCGGATCAGCTGCAGCTCGTCATCGGTCGGCAGCCGGGATTCGCCGGCGTCGCCGAGACCGTGCACCTCGAACGAGGTGGCCTCGCGGACGTCGTCGGGCGATACACCGGGGTGCAGGGACACCGCGCGCATGGTGTGGTCCGGGCCGCCGAAGTCGAACACGCCGAGGTTGGTCACCACCCGGTAGACGTTGACGAACCGGAATGCCGGATTGCCGGGGTCGACCTTGTCGTAGCCGATGCCGGAGACCACGTCGACGGCGTCGACGAATACCCGCTTCGAGTGATTGCCGACCCAGTAACTGGTGGCGTGATTGATGGTGTTGCCGGGCGAACCGCGGACCCCGAACATCTGACGGGTCGGGTGCTGCAGCGGCCCGAACGCCGAGATGTTCTGATTGCCGTAGCGGTCAACCTGATTGGCGCCCATCACCACATGCCGTCGGCCCCAGGCCAGCGTCTCGAACACCCGGCCGAACGGCATCCAGCCTTCGACGGCGCCGGTCTTGCCGAGCGGCGGGGTGTCGGCGAGCAGCTGCGCCTCGCCGTCGGTGAGCAGGATGTCCGGGGAGAAGGTCAGCCGCGCCAGCCGCGCCCCGACCGAGGCCATGGTGGTCATCGGACTGACCATGATCTCGCCCGCGTCCCGGAACAATTCGGCGCAGGCGACCGCGCAGACGTCGGCTCGACTGATCACTTCTCCTGTCATGAAGATGCTCCAAACGCGCGTACCGCGGCCTGGTAGTCGTCCTCGCCGCCGGAAAGGTAGGTGGCGACGAACTGCCGCCAGCCGTCCTCGGTCGACGCCGCCTCGGCATAGTGCCGCTGGAATTTCTCGTCGCGGCCGTAATCCGGTGCGGTGGTGGTGAAGTGGGCCCCGCCGGGTGCTTCGACCACTGCGTCGACCATCATCCGGTTGACCAGCAGGGCCTGCGGTGGAACGGCTTTGACCAGCTCCTCGGTGCAGACGATGCGCTCGACCGACAGGAACCGCTTCTCGGCGGCCATCAGAAAGAGGTCGTCGAAGTAGGGGTCGATGCCGGTGTAGGCCGCATTGCCGTGGCAGTCACCGAGATTGAGGTGGGCGAAGGCGGCGTCCAGGCGCAGCGCCGGCATGGCGATGAGGGTTTCGTGGCCGCCCCCGGGGGCCGGGTAGGGACTGGTCACGGTGGCCAACTCGCCCTCCCAGAAGTCAGGAACCGAGCTGCCCAGGCCGGCGCGGATCGGCAGGAATGGCAGCCGCTGGGCGGCCGCCTGCAGCCCGCACCGCAGCATGCCTTCGTCCATTTCTCGGGCTTCGATGGCGCCGCTGGTCCGGGCCTTGGCGAACCAGGGGTCGTAGAAGGGCGGCGAGTCCAGCGAGACGAACCCGTAGTAGACGCGCCGGACCTTGCCGGCCGCACACAGCAGTCCGAGGTCGGGTCCGCCGTAGGTGACCACCGTGAGGTCGGTGACATCGCTGCGCAGTATGGCGCGCACCAAAGCCATGGGTTTGCGCCGCGAACCCCAGCCGGCGATGCCGATGGTCATGCCGCTGCGCAACTGCGCGACGGCTTCGTCGAGCGTGGTTCTCTTGTCGCTCATGACTTCTTCACGAACGCGTCGCGGTGCTCGTCGGACACCCCCGCCAGGTTGAGCTCGAAGGTAAAGCCTTGTTCCATGCGGTAACTCGAGTTGACCCGTTGCACGTCGATGAAGTTCAGCGCCTCCTTGGCGGCGCGGATGACCCGGGTGTCCTTGGCGGCGATGTCACGCGCCACCCGTAGGGCCGCCTCGTCGAGTTCGGCGCGGGGCACCACCTCGTGCACCGAGCCGAAGTGATGCAACGTGGCGGCGTCCACCGTGGTGGCGGTGAAGAACAGCCGCCGCATCATGTGCTGCGGCACCAGCCGCGACAGATGGGTGGCGGCACCGAGCGCGCCGCGTTCCACCTCCGGCAGCCCAAATCTGGCGTCGTCGGAGGCCACGATGACGTCGGAGTTGCCGACCAGGCCGATGCCGCCGCCCACACAGAATCCGTTGACGGCGGCGATTACCGGCACCGCGCATTCGTAGACGGCGCGGAACGCGGCAAAGCAGCCGCGGTTGGCGTCGATCAGCGCGGTGAACCCTTCCGTCCGCTGCATTTCCTTGATATCCACACCGGCGTTGAAGCCGCGGCCCTCGGCGCGCAGGATCACCGCGTGGGTGTCGGGGTCGGCGCCCGCGGCCGTGATGGCCTCGGCGAGTTCGAACCAGCCGCGTGACGGGATGGCGTTGACGGGCGGGTAGTCGACGGTGACCGCGACTATGCCCGGCTCGAGGGTGGCGGATGTGATCGTCAATTGGCACTTCCTGTCGGGAACCCGGGTACCTGAGCAAGCACTTGCTTGGTACGCTAGCACAGTGACCCGTGCCGAAGGAGGCCCGCTGGCTGGCGAAGCCATCAATCTAGGTCTGGCCGGGCGGGTGGTGTTGGTGACCGGCGGCGTTCGCGGGGTAGGCGCCGGCATCAGCGCGGTCTTCGCCGAACAGGGCGCGACCGTCATCACCTGCGCACGACGAGTCGTCGAAGGCCTGCCGTATGAGTTCCGCGCCTGCGACATTCGCGACGAGGACTCGGTCGGCCGGATGATGGGCGCCATCGCGGAACGCCACGGCCGCCTCGACGTGTTGGTCAACAACGCGGGAGGGTCGCCGTACGCCCTGGCGGCCGAGGCCACACACAACTTTCACCGCAAGATCGTCGAGCTCAATGTGCTTGCGCCGCTGCTCGTTTCGCAGCAGGCTAACGCCCTGATGCAAAAGCAGGAGCGCGGCGGGGCGATCGTGAACGTCTGCAGTGTCAGCGGTCGGCGTCCCACTCCGGGGACCGCCGCATACGGGGCGGCCAAGGCCGGGCTCGAAAACCTCACTGCCACACTGGCAGTGGAATGGGCTCCGCAGGTCCGGGTCAACGCGGTGGTGGTCGGCATGGTCGAGACCGAACAATCCGAGCTGTTCTACGGAGACGCCGAGTCGGTTGCCCGCGTCGCGGCCACCGTGCCATTGGGCCGACTGGCAAAACCCACCGACGTCGGTTGGGCCGCAGCGTTTTTGACGTCCGATGTGGCTTCGTATATCAGCGGCGCCACGCTGGAGGTGCACGGCGGCGGCGAGCCGCCGCCGTATCTGGCCGCCTCGAGCGCCAACAAGTAACCAGTAAGGAGCAAAGGTATGGGCCTGGTTGACGGCCGTGTCGTCATCGTCACCGGAGCGGGCGGCGGGATCGGTCGCGCGCATGCGCTGGCCTTCGCGGCCGAGGGCGCGCGCGTGGTGGTCAACGACATCGGGGTGGGGCTGGACGGTTCGCCCGCGAGCGGCGGCAGCGCGGCGCAGGGCGTGGTCGACGAGATCACCGCGGCCGGTGGCGAAGCCGTCGCCAACGGATCTGACGTCTCGGACTGGAACCAGGCGGCCGGCCTGATCCAGACCGCCGTCGACACGTTTGGCGGCCTGGACGTCCTGGTCAACAACGCCGGCATCGTGCGCGACCGGATGATGGCCAACACCAGCGAGGAGGAGTTCGATGCCGTCATCGCCGTGCACCTCAAGGGCCACTTCGCCACGATGCGGCACGCCGCGTCATATTGGCGGGGACTGTCCAAGGCGGGCAAAGCCCCGGAAGTCATTGACGCCCGGATCATCAACACCAGCTCCGGTGCGGGCCTGCAGGGCAGCGTCGGGCAGGGGAACTACAGCGCGGCCAAGGCGGGCATCGCGGCGATGACGCTGGTCGGCGCCGCGGAGATGGGCCGCTACGGCGTCACCGTCAATGCCATCGCGCCGTCGGCCCGTACTCGCATGACCGAGACCGTCTTTGCCGAGATGATGGCCAAGCCGGAGGAGGGTTTCGACGCGATGGCGCCGGAGAACATCTCCCCGCTGGTGGTGTGGCTGGGCAGCGCCGAATCCCGCGACGTCACCGGGAAGGTGTTCGAGGTCGAGGGCGGCGTCATCCGGGTCGCCGAGGGCTGGGCGCACGGCCCGCAGGTCGACAAGGGCGCGCGATGGGATCCCGCCGAGTTGGGGCCCGTCGTCGCCGACCTGCTGGCGAAGTCGCGGCCACCGGTTCCGGTTTACGGGGCCTGACTGAGTTTTAGGCGGTACGGCCCGACTACCCGGCCCGCGCTATTTTGCTTCGCATGGATGAACCCGTGGCACGATCGCTCGGCGAGATGGCTCGCTCCGGCGGCATCTCGGCCGTCTTTTGCGCCGGCGCCTCCCCGCTGGGCCACCGGTGGGAGCTCCGCGGAACCGATAACGTTCTGCTGGCCCGTACCGCCCGAGTGCACAGCGGCGGCAAAGCCGCGCAGAAGTTCTGGAAGCTGGTGACTTTGACGGGCATGGATGTCGGCAATGACATCCACGTCGAGGTGCGCGGAGCGGGTGGCGCGGTCTTGGCTCGGATCAGCTCGATCAACGACGAGCCGGCTCCAGTGACGCTCAGTGATTCCGACCGGCGGCAAATCGCCAAGACTGTCCGCAAAAAGGACGATGTGACCGTATTCGGGTCCGACGACAGCGTGCTCGCTCACCTGGTCTGCGACGGCGATGGGGCCTGGCCGGTGCTCGACAGCGCAGCCGTTGTGGTGGGCCAGCTGATTGGCGGCGAGCCGGGACCGTCGCTCAGGCCGGAGCTTCTCGAGTCGTTGTTGTTCCCCCGGGAAGCGATCAATTCGGCGGCGTACAAGCAGAGCCAGCATCTGGGGTTGCGCCGGGTGACGCGCTACACGTTTCTGCCGGCGACCGGGAATACGCCGTCGTTGCCGCTGGCGTTGCTTCCGTTGATGGCCGGACTCACCTACTGAGTTATTCGCAGCCGCAGTACCTACGAGAAGCCGGGAAATCCTGGCGAAGTCCAGGACGCGCTGCTTTCAACCGCGATACGGTGCGTCCTTACCGACCATGTCGCGGGTGCTCGGACACCAGCAGGGATGTCATGACCCATCGGGAAACGCCGGCGTCGGCGGGTCCGGCGGACCAGCAACGGGATTCGGGCCCACCAAGGTCGGCGGGGCCGGCGGGACCGGTGGCACCGGAGGAAACTTGTTGGGCGTCAACGGTTTTGACGGGTTGACGTAGCCGGCCGGTTGCCGCCGCGAGGTTCCTTGTCCGGGTGCTCGACCCGCCCCGACACCGCGCACGGCTGCGGTTGTCGCGGGTAGCTGGGCACAACGAATGTCCTTGGCGCAGGGAACTTCTGCGGCGCAGGTGACTATGACGTGCCCCAGAAGGCGCACCCGTCACAGCCGGCGCCGTGGTCGTCGGCACGGCCAGGACCGCGTTGACTCATTAAAAATGCCCACCTCAACGCGACAACCGGCCGATGCGGCCGGCAGCGCCGGTCGCTACGGCTCGCAGACCACGATCGGGATGGTCCGATCGGTCCAGGACTGATAGTCCTCGTAGGTCGGATACATGTCGACCAACTGCCGCCAGTACTTGGCGCGCTCTTCGTCCGTGGCGTCGCGCGCGGTGAGATCGAGAACTTCCCTTTTGATCTGCACCTGCACCTTAGGGTCGGCCTTGAGGTTCAGATACCACATGGGATTCTTGTCGGCGCCGCCCTTGGAGGCGGCGACAACTACCCGGTCGCCGTCGCGCAGGAAGTACAGCGGACTGACCCGCGGCTGGCCGGTCTTGCGGCCGGTGGTGGTCAGCAGAGCAACCGGGATCTTCTGGAAGGTGCCACCGAGACCCTCGCCACCGTTGCGCCGGTACATCCAGGTATTGAGGCGCGACATCCACTTGATCAGAAAGTCGGTGAACGGCGAATTCAGATACCTCGGCGGCGACTTCGGCATGACGACATCCTACGGGCGTGCTACCGCTGAATAAACGGGCGAAAGCGCACGACGATGTGCGCGATCTCGGCCTTCCCGCTGGCGCTATCGGCGGGAATCACGAACGTCTCGTTGACCCGTGAGGCGATCCGCCGGCCGGCGAACGCGGCCTTGGTCAGCACGTCGTAGGTCGCATGCACCTCGTCGCCGACGATGCGATAGTCCGGTGGTGTCGCATCGGCGATCACCCGGTACTGAAGTCCGCGGTTGAGGCTGCGCCGCAGGTGAGCGCCGGAAAACCCGTTCTTGACACCCTGCTCGACCCGGGTGCAGCCGGGCGCGAACGGCACCTTGTCCGCATCATGGCTGACCAGTGCGTCGATGTAGGCCTGCGCCGCGGCGATGCGGTCTTCGTCGGAGAGCACCATCAGATTCGTTCGATGATGGTCCCGGTGGACAGCGCACCGCCGGCGCACATGGTGATCAGCGCGGTGCTTCGGTCCGTGCGCTCCAGCTCGTGCAATGCGGTGGTGATCAGCCGGCTGCCGGTGCACCCCACCGGATGGCCCAAGGCGATCGCGCCGCCGTTGACGTTGACCCGGTCCATGTCCGGCTCGTGGACCCGCGCCCAGGACAGCACCACGGAGGCGAACGCCTCGTTGATCTCGGTGATGTCGATGTCGCCCATCTTCATGCCGGCCTTTTCGAGCACCTTCGCCGTCGACTGCACCGGACCGTCGAGGTGGTAGTAGGGCTCGGCGCCGACGAGCGCCTGGCTGACGATCCGCGCGCGCGGCTTCAAGCCGAGTGCCTTGGCTTTGTCTTCGTCCATCCACAACACTGCGGCCGCGCCGTCGGAGATCTGCGATGATGTGCCCGCGGTGTGAATGCCGCCTTCCAGCACCGGTTTCAGCTGGCTCAGCCCCTCCATGGTGGTGTCCCGCAGGCCTTGGTCGCGGCCGACCATATGGCGCTCGCTGGTGGGTTGCTTCTGCTCGTCGAGCACCGGCGCCTCGATGGGCGAGATCTCTCGGTCGAAACGGCCCTCGTCCCAGGCGCGCTTGGCGCGCAACTGCGACTGGAACCCGAAGGCATCGATGTCCTCGCGGGTGATGCCGCGTCGCTTGGCGATTCGCTCGGCGGCCTCGAACTGGTTGGGCATGTCGATGTCCCACGACTCCGCCCGCCAGTTGCGGTCCGGCCCCGCGTTGGCCCCCAGGCCGACCCGGCTCATCGCCTCGATGCCGCAGGCGATGCCGACGTCGATCGCGCCGGCTGCGATCAGCCCGGCGATCAGGTGATTGGCCTGCTGCCCGCTGCCGCACTGACAGTCGACGGTGGTGGCGCCGACGTGGTCGGGCAATCCCGCGGTCAACCACGCGGTGCGGCTGATGTTGTTGGACTGCTCCGCGAATTGGGTCACGCAGCCGCCGATGACCTGTTCGATATCTCCCGCATCGATCCCGGCCTTGTGCACCAGTGCCTTCTGCACCGCTCCGAGCAGCTCGGTCGCGTGCAGACCTGACAGCCACCCATTTCGCTTGCCGATCGGGCTGCGTGTGGCCTCGACGATTACCGGGTTACCCATGGAGCCAGGCTAGAACACGTTTCATTACTATGACAAGCGACGATGCGTCGGTGCCTTTTGTATGCGGTGGAGGCATGTTTTACTGGCAATAGAGCATCACTAGGACAGCTAGTGTCCTTGGATCGCCAGGCGCGAGCTAGCGCACGTTAGCGCAAGTTGGCGCACGTTGGTCAGCGAAGACTGCAGTTAGGAGAACTACCGTGCCTTGTCCCGATCTTCCTCCCGGGTTCGATTTCACCGACCCGGACATCTATTCCGAACGGCTTCCGGTCGCCGAGTTCGCCGAACTGCGGGCGTCCGCGCCGATCTGGTGGAACGAGCAGGCACCCGGCCACGGCGGCGGCTATCACGACGGCGGCTTCTGGGCGATCACCAAGCTCAAGGATGTCAAGGAGGTATCGCGGCGCAGCGACGTGTTCTCCAGCTGGGAGAACACCGTGATCCCGCGGTTCCACAATGACATCGCCCGCGAGGACATTGAGGTGCAGCGGTTCGTCATGCTCAACCAGGACGCGCCCCACCACACCCGGTTGCGCAAGATCATCTCGCGCGGGTTCACGCCGCGGGCCATCGGACGCCTGGAGGCCGAACTCAGCGAACGTGCTCACAAGATTGCCAAAGCGGCAGCAGCCGAGGGTTCCGGCGACTTCGTCGAGCAGGTGTCGTGTGAGCTACCGCTGCAGGCCATCGCGGGTCTGCTGGGCGTGCCGCAGGAGGATCGCGGGAAGCTGTTCCACTGGTCGAACGAGATGACCGGCACCGAAGACCCGGAATTCGCGCATGTCGACCCGAAGGCGTCCTCGGTGGAGTTGATCAGCTACGCGATGAAGATGGCCGAGGACAAGGCCAAGAATCCGGGCGACGACATCGTGACGCAGCTGATCGAGGCCGACATTGACGGCGAAAAGCTCTCCGACGACGAGTTCGGTTTCTTCGTGGTGATGCTCGCGGTGGCCGGCAACGAGACCAGTCGCAATTCCATCACCCAGGGCATGATGGCGTTCGCCGACTACCCCGAGCAGTGGGAGCTGTACAAGAACGAGCGTCCGGAGACCGCCGCCGACGAGATCGTCCGCTGGGCCACTCCGGTCACCTGTTTCCAGCGGACCGCGCTGCAGGACTACGAGTTGTCCGGTGTGCAGATCAAGAAGGGCCAGCGGGTGGTGATGTTCTACCGCTCGGCGAACTTCGACGAAGAGGTCTTCGAAGACCCCTACACGTTCAACATCTCGCGCAACCCCAACCCGCACGTGGGTTTCGGCGGCACCGGCGCGCACTATTGCATCGGAGCCAACTTGGCCCGGCTGACCATCAACCTGATGTTCAACGCTATCGCCGACCACATGCCGGACCTGACGCCGATCTCGGCTCCGCAGCGGTTGCGGTCCGGCTGGCTCAACGGCATCAAGCACTGGCAGGTCGACTATGCCGGCAAGTGTCCGGTAGCCGCCAGTACGCCCAGTGCGGTGACGGGCGGCGTCTCGAGTTCCGTGGCGCGGTAATGGACTTCGATCTCACCGCGGAACAGCAGGCGGTTGCCGACGTGGTCACGTCGGTGCTGCAGCGGGATACCTCCTGGGCTGCGCTGGTCGACGGCGGAGTGACGGCATTGCCGGTCCCGGAACGCTTCGGCGGCGACGGCGTCGGGCTGCTCGAGGTGGGGACCGTGCTGACCGAAGCCGGGCGGCACGGTGCCGTCACACCGGCACTGGCAACGCTGGGCCTCGGTGTGGTGCCGCTGCTCGATCTGGCCACCGATGAGCAGCAGGACCGTTACCTGGCCGGGGTCGCCAAGGGGTCGGTGCTGACCGCGGCGGTCAACGAGCCGGGCGCCCCGCTGCCCGACCGGCCGTCGACGAGTTTGGTGGGCGGCTGGTTGTCGGGCACCAAGATTGGTGTGGGGTATGCCGGGCAGGCGGACTGGATGGTCGTTACCGCCGACAATGCGGTCGTGGTGGTGTCACCGAAAGCCGAGGGGGTGCAGCTGGTGCGCACGCCGACGTCGAACGGTTCAGATGAGTACACGGTGACATTCAGCGACGTGGCGGTTGCCGAATCCGACGTTCTGGTGGGCGCTTCGGCGCACCGGATCAACCAGCTGGCTTTGGCGATGGTGGGTGCGTATGCCGACGGGCTGGTGGCTGGTGCGCTGCGGCTTACTGCCGACTACGTGGCCAACCGCAAGCAGTTCGGCAAGCCACTGTCTACTTTCCAGACCGTGGCCGCGCAGCTCGCCGAGGTCTATATCGCTTCGCGCACCATCGATCTGGCGGCCAAGTCGGTGATCTGGCGATTGGCCGAAGGTCGTGACGCCGATGACGACCTCGACGTGTTGGGGTATTGGTTGACGTCTCAGGCGCCGCCGGTGATGCAGATCTGTCATCACCTGCACGGGGGTATGGGAATGGACATCACCTATCCGATGCACCGGTATTACTCCACGATCAAAGACCTGACCCGGTTGCTGGGCGGGCCGTCGCACCGTCTCGAGCTCGTGGCGATCGCGAGCGCGGCGCAGCCGGGCGCGGCGGGTCGCCACGCAGACGACCCCGTGGCGATCGCAAGCGCGGCGCAGCCGGGCGCGGCGGGTCGCCACGCAGACGACCCTGTGGCGATCGCGAGCGCGGCGCAGCCGGGCGCGGCGGGTCGCCACGCAGACGACCCCGTGGCGATCGCAAGCGCGGCGCAGCCGGGCGCGGCGGGTCGCCACGCAGACGACCCCGTGGCGATCGCGAGCGCGGCGCAGCCGGGCGCGGCGGGTCGCCACGCAGACGACCCCGTGGGAGCGTAATGTTCATCGACCTGACTCCCGGGCAGCGGCAGCTGCAAACCGAGATACGGCAATACTTTTCGAAGTTGATCTCGCCCGACGAGGCCAAGGAGATGGAGAAGGACCGGCATGGCGCCGCATATCGCGCGGTGATCCGGCGGATGGGCCGCGACGGCATGCTCGGCGTCGGGTGGCCGAAGGAGTTCGGCGGCCACGGTTTTGGCCCGATCGAGCAGCAGATCTTCGTCAACGAGGCGCATCGGGCCGACGTGCCGCTGCCCGCGGTGACGCTGCAGACCGTCGGCCCCACCCTGCAGGTGTACGGCAGCGAGCTGCAGAAGAAGAAGTTCCTGCCGGCGATCCTGGCCGGCGAGGTGCACTTCGCGATCGGCTACACCGAACCCGAAGCGGGCACCGACCTGGCGTCGTTGCGGACCACCGCGGTGCGTCAGGGCGACGAGTACATCGTCAACGG
Source organism: Mycobacterium innocens (assembly GCF_900566055.1). GTDB lineage: Bacteria > Actinomycetota > Actinomycetes > Mycobacteriales > Mycobacteriaceae > Mycobacterium > Mycobacterium innocens. Next base: position 19,813 of record NZ_UPHQ01000254.1, on the reverse strand, counting down.
CCAGAAGATCTTCACCACCGGCGCTCATGACGCCGACTACATCTGGCTGGCGTGTCGCACCGACCCGGAAGCCGTCAAGCACAAAGGCATTTCGATTTTGATCGTCGACACCAAGGATCCGGGCTACTCGTGGACTCCGATCATCTTGTCCGACGGCGCCCACCACACCAACGCCACGTACTACAACGACGTGCGGGTGCCGGTCGACATGCTCGTCGGTGCGGAGAACGGCGGCTGGCGGCTGATCACCACCCAGCTCAACAACGAGCGGGTGATGCTGGGCCCGGCCGGCCGCTTCGCCAGCATCTACGACCGGGTGCACGCCTGGGCGTGCCAGCCGGGCGCCGACGGGGTCGCACCGATCGACCACGACGACGTCAAGCGCGCGCTCGGTGAGATCCACGCGACCTGGCGGATCAACGAGTTGCTCAACTGGCAGGTGGCGGCCGCCGGCGAGGACATCAACGTGGCCGATGCCGCGGCGACGAAAGTATTTGGCACCGAACGTGTTCAGCGTATCGGTCGACTCGCAGAGGAGATCGTTGGCAAATACGGGAACCCCGCCGAACCGGACACCGCCGAGCTGCTCGAGTGGCTGGACTCGCAGACCAAACGCAATCTGGTGATCACCTTCGGCGGCGGCGTCAACGAAGTGATGCGCGAGATGATCGCCGCATCGGGCCTCAAGGTGCCGAGGGTGCCCCGATGACCGATATCCGCGAAGCCATCACGCAGATCACGGCGGCCGGCAGCAGTAAGCCGCGCGCCGCCCGGGATCCGGTTAACCAGCCGATGATCAACAACTGGGTTGAGGCCCTCGGCGACCGCAACCCGATCTACGTCGACGACGACGCCGCCCGGGCCGCCGGCCACCCGGGAATCGTCGCGCCCCCGGCGATGATCCAGGTCTGGACGATGTACGGCCTGGGCGGGCAACGCCCCAAGGACGATCCATTGGGTCCGGTCATGAAGCTGTTCGACGAGGCCGGCTATATCGGTGTGGTTGCCACCAACTGTGAGCAGACCTATCACCGGTATCTGCGACCCGGCGAGCACGTCACCATCACCGCCGAGCTCGGTGACGTCGTCGGACCCAAGCAGACCGCCCTCGGCGAAGGTTGGTTCATCAACCAGCACACCGTCTGGCGCGTCGGCGACGAGGACGTCGCCGAGATGGATTGGCGCATTTTGAAGTTCAGGCCCGCAGAATCCACGTCATCGGTGCCCGACGATCTGGACCCCGATGCGATGATGCGGCCGTCGTTGTCGCGTGACACCGCGTTCTTCTGGGAAGGCGTTGCGGCTCACGAGCTGCGCATCCAACGGCGGCCCGACGGTAGCCTGCAGCATCCGCCGGTTCCGGCGGTGTGGCAGGAGCCTTCCGTGCCGATCGACTACGCAGTGTCCAGCGGTCGCGGCGCGGTGTTCAGCTTCGTGGTGCATCACGCGCCGAAGGTGCCCGGCCGCACCCTGCCTTTCGTGATTGCGCTGGTTGAGCTCGAGGAAGGCGTGCGCATGCTGGGTGAGCTGCGCAACGTCGACCCGTCACGGGTGGAGATCGGAATGCCGGTTCGGGCAATGTATATCGATTTCCCGGCTGGTGCCTCCGGCCCGGAATGGACGCTGTACGCCTGGGAGCCGGACGCATGAGCGCCCCGGTTGTGGCGGTGGGCGCGCAGCTGCCCGAGCTGAAACTGTATGGCGACCCCACGTTCATCATCTCGACGGCGTTGGCCACCCGTGACTTTCAGGACGTACACCATGATCGGGACAAGGCACAGGCCAAGGGCTCCAAGGACATTTTCGTCAACATCCTCACCGATACCGGACTGGTGCAGCGTTACGTCACCGACTGGGCGGGGCCGTCGGCGCTGATCAAGTCGATCGGGTTGCGGCTGGGGGTGCCGTGGTACGCCTACGACACGGTCACGTTCTCCGGCGAGGTGACCGCGGTGGCGGACGGGCTGATCACGGTTAAGGTACTGGGCCGCAACAGCCTTGGGGATCATGTGATCGCAACGGTGAAGCTGACGATGGGGGATGGCTAGTGTTGTCCGGTAAGGCCGCCGTCGTCGGCATCGGCGCCACCGATTTCTCCAAGGACTCCGGCCGCAGCGAATTGCGTTTGGCGGCAGAGGCGGTGCTGGATGCGTTGGACGATGCCGGCTTGAGTCCGGCGGACGTCGACGGCTTGACCACGTTCACGATGGACACCAACACCGAGATCGCGGTGGCGCGCGCGGTGGGCATCGGCGAGCTGACGTTCTTTTCCAAGATCCACTATGGCGGCGGTGCCGCCTGCGCGACCATCCAGCAGGCGGCGATGGCCGTCGCGACCGGGGTAGCCGACGTGGTGGTCGCATACCGGGCCTTCAACGAGCGGTCCGGTATGCGGTTCGGCCAGGTGCAGACGCGGCTGACGGAAAACGCCGACTCGACCGGGGTCGACAATTCGTTCTCCTACCCGCACGGGCTTTCAACACCAGCGGCACAGGTCGCCATGATCGCCCGGCGCTACATGCACCTGTCCGGCGCAACCAGCCGCGACTTCGGCGTGATCTCGGTGGCCGACCGCCGGCACGCCGCGAACAACCCGAAAGCCTACTTCTATCAGAAGCCGATAACCATTGAGGACCACCAGAGTTCGCGGTGGATCGCCGAGCCGTTGCGGTTGCTGGACTGCTGTCAGGAGACCGACGGGGCGGTGGCGATCGTGGTGACGTCGGCTGAGCGCGCGCGGGACCTCAAGCAGCGGCCCGCGGTCATCGAGGCGGCGTCGCAGGGGTCGAGCCCGGACCAGTACACGATGGTCAGCTACTACCGGCCCGAGCTCGACGGTCTGCCCGAGATGGGTCTGGTGGGCCGGCAGCTGTGGGCGCAGTCGGGACTGTCGCCGGCCGACATTCAGACCGCGGTGCTCTACGACCACTTCACCCCGTTCACGCTGATTCAGTTGGAGGAGTTGGGATTTTGTGGCCGCGGTGAAGCCAAAGATTTCATCGCCGACGGCGCGATCGAGGTGGGTGGACGGCTGCCGATCAATACCCACGGTGGCCAGCTCGGTGAGGCCTACATCCACGGAATGAACGGCATCGCCGAAGGTGTGCGGCAGCTGCGCGGCACCTCGGTGAATCCGGTGCCTGGCGTCGAGCACGTGCTGGTCACCGCGGGGACGGGCGTGCCGACGTCCGGGCTGATTTTGGGGTAGAGCGTGGGGGAGCCGTCGGTGGTCTCGGTGATTACGCCGGCAGGACGATCCCGCTGGCCTGGCCCAGAAAGATCGCCTGGCCGCCGGGGGCGACGTAGCCGCCGGTGGGCCCGTAGACGCCGTACATCGGGCTGAGCGGGCCCGCCCCGGCGTAAATATCGTTGACCCAACCCGAAGACAGGGTGTACACCGCCGCGGTGGCGCCGGGCGGGGAGAACCCGGTCAGCAGCTGGGCGGCGAAGTCTACCAAGGGATTTCCGCCCAGCATCGAATCGACATGCGAGCCGTTGACAATCTCGACCCCGACGAACTGCCCCGGGTACAGACTGACCAGTTGATTCGTGGTGCCACCGAAAGCGTTCCACGGCTGGGGCGGCGCGGCCACCACATACACGGGGACACTCGCCGACTGCAGGTTGGCTACCGCGGCCCCGAAGGCGGTGGCATTGGATGCGACCCCGTCGAACATCACCACACCGCGCAGGTGGTTGGTGTTCGCCCCGAGGTCTGCGAGGTAATCGCCGGCGGCGATCGTGGCGAGGCCACCACCGGCGGAGTGTCCGGACAGGATGAAATCCTGCGGTAGCGTGCCCTGGTATCCGGCCTGGTTCGCGCTGATGTTCAGCGCCGCTTCCGGGCCGAGGAACAACGACGCCACGCCTTGCTGCATCTGCGGGCTGCCGATCCATAGGCCGAACGGCAACGGAATTGACGGCACGGTGGGAACGACCACGACGCTGTTGGTCTGCTGCGCCAACTGCACGGCCAGCGGCTCGTAGAACCAACCTATCGCCCCGAAGCCGTGCTGCAGATAGATGACGCCGGTGGCGTTCACCGAACCGTCTGCCTGCGTCGGGAAGTACCACTGCGCGGGGGCGGGGTAGTTGAACTGAGGAATCGTAAAGCCCAGGAAGGAGGACGGGCCGATCGGGATTTGCAGGAAAGAGAAGCCCGATTTGACCCCGGTCACCCCGTTGGTGGCCGGAGCAGCGAGGGCTTGGGTGGCGGCGTAGTTCACCGCCCCGGACAGGCCCGCCTCGTTGGTGGCCGTGTTCAGCAACGTGCTGGGCGCAGTTGCGCCGACGGCTCCGGTGGCCCCGGTGGACCCGGCGGCGCCGTTACCGAACAACGGCCGCCCGAGCAGCCGCTCTATGGGTGCGAAAATCCCCGAGTTCTCGGCCTGTTGCAGCAGCATGCGCAGCGGCGAGGTATTCGCGGCCTCCGCGGCCGCATAGGCGGCCCCGGCCGCGCTCAACGCACGCACAAACTCGGCGTGAAACAGCGTCGTCGTCTGCGCGCTCAGCGCCTGAAACTCTCGGGCGTAGCCGCCGAAAAGGCCGGCGATGGCCGCCGACACCTCGTCGCCGGCCGCCGCGATTATTCCCGTCGTCGAGGGCGCCGCCGCAGCGGCGGCCCCCTTGATCGCCTCACCGATTCCGGTCAAATCGCCCGACGCCACGGCAATAGCCTCGGGTGCCGCGATCACGGACGACGACATCGGCCGCTCCAATCCCCGGTGGCCCGACAACGTCAGGACAGCTAGGAAATGGTACCCAGGTTCTCGAAAGCCGATGGCCGGTTTGACGTGGGTCTACCGGGGCGCCCAGCGTGACGCTGCAGTCACGCTTGAGTCCGAATGTGACTGCAGCGTCACGCTGGCGGTGGTGTGGGTGGTGCTGGGCGGCGGTGTCGGTTGCCGCTGGCAGACTCCACGCCCATGGGGGAACCCTTTATCGGCAGTGAGGCAGTGGCCGCCGGCATCGCGTCGCATAGCGAGTTGCGGCGTCGCTATACGCGGGTGTTTCGCGATGTCTACGTCAGTGAAGGTACCGAATTAACGCAGGCGCTTCGGGCCCGCGCGGCGTGGCTTTGGTCCCGACGCCGTGGGGTCGTCGCTGGTTTCGCCGCAGCGGCTTTGCATGGCAGTAGCTGGGTGGACGAGGACCGGCCAGTGGACATCATTCACGACAACCGTCACCCGCTGCCGGGCCTGCAAATTTGGGGCGACCGGCTGGAGGACGACGAGATACAACTGATCGACGGCATTCCGGTTACGACGCCGGCGCGTACTGCTCTTGACCTCGCGTGCTGGCATCCAACGACGACAGCGGTCGCCGCTCTCGACGCCCTTGCCCGCGCGACCGAGTTCAAGGTGGCCGACGTGGAGTTGCTGGCCGCCCGGCACCGTGGGCGTCGTGGGCTGGGGCGTGCTCGTGTCTCGCTCGATCTCGTCGACGCGGGCGCACAATCCCCGAAGGAAACGTGGCTGCGGCTGGTGTTGGTGCAGGGAGGGTTACCGCGGCCACAAACGCAAATTCCGGTGCTCAACGAGTTCGGCGATGTTATTGCCTACCTCGATATGGGTTGGGAGGGCGTCAAAGTCGCGGTCGAATACGACGGCGAGCAACATCGCAGTGATAGGCGACAGTACACCTGGGATGTTCGACGACTGGAATTGGTCGACCGTCGCGGTTGGATCTTGGTCAGGGTGGTTGCGGGTGATCGGCCCGCCGAGATTCTTCGCCGCGTACGCGCTGCCCGTGCGCGTCGAATGTGACGCTGCAGTCACACGCGGCCTCGAACGTGACGCTGCGGTCACGCCCAGGCGAAAGAGGAGATGGGCTAGGCGGGCACCAGCTCGATACCGGTGAGCACGACGGCGTTGTCGCGCGACGGCGCGACAACGCCGCCAACGATGCGGCCCCGGTCCTTCCACATGTTGACCTGAAGCGTTTCGCCGGGGTACGCCACGCCCGCGAAGCGGGCACCGTAGGCGGCTACCGCCGTGGCGTCTGCGTCGAGCAGCGCGTCGGTGATGGCCTTGCAGGCCATGCCGTAGCTGCACAGCCCGTGCAGGATAGGCGCGGGAAAGCCTGCGGCAGCGGCGAATTCGGGATCGGAGTGCAACGGATTGCGGTCACCGCACAAACGGTAGAGCAGCGCCTGCTGCGGCAGCACCGGCATCGCGACCTGCAGATCGGGTGCCCGCTCCGGCGGGTTGTCCGAGGTTGACGGGCCGCGTTCGCCGCCGAATCCGCCCTCGCCGCGGGCGTAGATCGACCGCTTCTGCGTCCACAGCAGTTTGCCGTCGGGTGTGGTCACCCTCGTCTCGCTCCAGATCACCGCGGCCTTGCCCTTGTCCCAGATATCGGTGAATCGGGTGACGGCGCGCGCTGACCCTGATGGCGGCAGCGGCCCGGGCACTTCCACGCGTTCGCTGGCATGCAGTACCTTGCTCAGTTCGATATCGATGCCGGGGAACCGGACGGTGGGCGGTTTGGTGGCGTGGAAGGTGGCGGCTACCGTGGCGAAAGTCGGCAGCACCTGCGGTGTGTCGTCGATCAGGTACCGTAGCTCGCGCGGGTCCATCGGGTCGGATCCGGCGCCCAATGCGAGTTGGTAGAGCTGGACATCGCTACTGGCCCAAGTGAATTCGACCGGATCCAGTTCGGCGTTCAGTGCGACTTCGACGTCGATCGGCATGTTAGCGCTCTCCCGCGATATGCAGGGCGGCGAGGTAGCCGAAGGTCATCGCCGGCCCGATGGTGCCGCCCGGGCCTGGGTAGGTGTGCCCCATCACCGGCGCGCTGACATTGCCTGCGGCATAAAGACCGTCGATGATGCTGCCGTCGTCGCGAAGCGCCCGGCCGTGGACGTCGGTGCGGATACCGCCCTTGGTGCCCAGGTCTCCGGGAACCATCTTGGCGGCGTAGTAGGGCGCGTGCCGGATCTCGCCCAAGTTCGGATTCGGCTTATTGGTCGGGTCGCCGTAGTAACGGTCGTAGGCGCTTTCCCCGCGGTGGTAGTCCGCGTCGACGCCCGACCGGGCAAAGCCGTTGAAACGCTGGACCGTCGCGATGAATTGGTCAACCGGGAGGCCGGCCTTGGTGGCCAGCTCCGCCAGCGTGTCGGCCTGGATGATCACGCCGGAATCCAGCCACTTACGCGGAATGCGTTGGCCCGGTTGCAGTCCGGCAAAGATGTAGCGGTCCCGGTACTGCTGATCGAACACCAGCCAGGCCGGAATGTTCTCGCCCGGTCCGGGACCCTGCCCGTACTTGCCGCCGTACATATGGTGGCAGGCCTCGACGTAGGGCATCGATTCGTTCATGAACCGGTTGCCGGACATGTTGACGATGATCGACCCCGGCGAATTGCGTTCCGACAACGCGAACCACGGCGCGCCCACCAGCGGCACCGTCGGGCCCCACCATGCGTCCTCCATCAGATCCAGTGCCGCGCCCAGCTTTTCGCCGGCGACAATGCCGTCGCCGGCATTCGCCTTGGCGCCGACGGTCCATTCGGTGGTGATGGGCGCGCGCTGGTATTTCACCCGCATCTGCTCGTTGTGCTCGAAACCGCCGCAGGCCAGGATCACGCCGCGCCGGGCCCGGATCAGCCGCGGCTCAGCAGCTTCGGAAGCACCAGCGTCGCGGACGTAGATGCCGCGGACCACGTCGTCCTCGACGTAGAGGTCGGTGAGCGCGGTGTTGAGCATCACCGGAACCCCGGCCTGCCGCAGCCCGATCCGCAGCGGGCCGATCAGGGCGCGACCCATGCCGACGAGGTTTTTGCCGGTGGCCTTGGCCCACATGGTGCGGGCGCCCACCTTCAGGCTGCGCAACACGCCGCGGGGGTGGCGCTTGAGCTGGTTCAGGCGCACGTAGTCCTGTTGCATCACAACCACATTCAGCGGCACCTTGCCGTAAGGAGGTTCCAGCGTGGCTTCGTCGGGACCGAGCTTGCGGGCATTGAACGGCTTCGGCTCGATCGAGCGGCCGTCCGGGCGGCCACCGGGCGCCTCGGGGTAATAGTCGGAGTAACCCGGCACCCAGCACATTTTCAACGGGGTGTGCTTCAGTACGAACGACAGCATCTCGGGCCCGCGTTCGAGATAGGCGTCGATGCGCTCCGGCTCGACCCCGCTGGTCGACACGTCACCGATGATGCCGTGCAGATAGGTGCGGGCCGCTTCGGAGCTGTCGTGGACGCCGGCGCGCTTGAGCACCTCGTTGTTGGGAATCCAGACGCCGCCGCCGGAGCGCGCGGTCGATCCGCCGTAGTGCGCGGCCTTCTCGACGATTACTGTCGAGAGACCGCGGTGCGCGGCGGTCAGCGCTGCCACCATACCGGCGCCACCGCTCCCGACCACGACGACGTCGTAGTCCTGTGCTGTCATGTAGAACACGTTATAGAATTGCCGGGGTCGGGCGCTACTGACCCGGTCACCATGAGGTCGGCAAGACGAGGGGACTTCGGTAAATGCTCACTGTTGCGACCCGCGACGAGCTGGCCGCCGACTTGGCGCAAGCTGAGCGCAGCCGTGAGCCGATCGCTCCGCTGACCGCCGCCCACCCCGACATGGACGTGGTCGACGCCTACGAGATCCAGCTGATCAACATTCGCCAGCGGGTCGCCGAGGGCGCCCGGGTGCTGGGCCACAAAGTGGGGCTGTCGAGCAAGGCCATGCAGCAGATGATGGGCGTCGACGAGCCCGACTACGGGCATCTGCTGGACGAGATGCAGGTGTTCGAGGACACGCCGGTCAAGGCGGCCAGATATTTGTATCCGCGGGTCGAGGTCGAGGTGGGTTTCATCTTGTCGGCGGACCTGCCGGGCGCGGACTGCACCGAGGACGACGTGCTGGCGGCGACCGAGGCCCTGGTGCCGGCGATCGAGTTGATCGACACCAGGATCACCGACTGGAAGATCGCGCTGTGCGACACGATTGCCGACAACGCGTCGTCGGCGGGCTTCGTACTGGGCGCGGCGCGGGTGTCGCCCGCCGATATCGACGTCAAGGCCATCGACGCGACGCTGATCCGCAACGGTGAGGTGATCGCTGCGGGCCGAAGCGATGCGGTACTGGGCAATCCGGTCACCGCCGTGGCCTGGCTGGCCCGCAAGGTGGACAGCTTCGGGGTTCGGTTGCGGCAAGGCGACATCGTGTTGCCCGGATCGTGCACGCGCGCGATCGACGCCCATGCCGGCGACGAATTCGTCGCCGAATTCGCCGGGCTGGGCTCGGTCCGGTTGTCATTCGAGTAGACGAGCGATCGCAAGCCCGGCGAGGCCGGGCGCAGCGGGTCGCGACCATAGGGTGACGAGCGATCGCAAGCCCGGCGAGGCCGGGCGCAGCGGGTCGCGACCATAGGGTGAGGAGCGATCGCAAGCCCGGCGAGGCCGGGCGCAGCGGGTCGCGAGCATAGGGTGAGGAGCGATCGCAAGCCCGGCAAGGCCGGGCGCAGCGGGTCGCGAGCATAGGGTGAGGAGCGATCGCAAGCCCGGCGAGGCCGGGCGCAGCGGGTCGCGACCATAGGGATAGGAGCAACATGCCGTCTAAGGCAAGCGTGGCGATCGTGGGGTCGGGCAACATCAGCACCGACCTGCTCTACAAGCTGCTGCGATCGGAGTGGCTGGAACCGCGCTGGATGGTGGGCATCGACCCGGAGAGCGAGGGCCTGGCCCGCGCCCGCAAACTGGGGCTGGAGACCACGCACGAAGGGGTCGACTGGCTGCTGGCGCAGTCGGAGAAACCGGACCTGGTGTTCGAGGCCACCAGCGCCTACGTACACAAGGCGGCCGCACCGCGCTACGCCGAGGCCGGAATCCGTGCCATCGACCTGACGCCGGCAGCGGTGGGCCCCGCGGTGATCCCGCCGGCCAACCTGCGCGAGCACCTGGACGCCCCGAACGTCAACATGATCACCTGCGGGGGACAGGCCACCATCCCGATCGTGTACGCGGTGTCGCGGGTCGTGACGGTGCCATATGCGGAAATTGTGGCGTCGGTGGCTTCGGTGTCGGCGGGACCGGGCACCCGGGCCAACATCGACGAGTTCACCAAGACCACCTCACGCGGTGTGGAGACCATCGGCGGGGCCGCGCGCGGCAAGGCGATCATCATTCTGAATCCGGCCGATCCGCCGATGATCATGCGCGACACCATCTTCTGCGCCATCCCGGAGGACGCCGACCGGGACGCGATCGCGAAGTCCATCCACGACGTGGTGGCCGAGGTACAGACCTATGTGCCGGGCTACCGGCTGCTCAACGAGCCGCAGTTCGACGAGCCGTCGCTCAACTCGGGCGGCCAGGCGGTGGTCACCACGTTCGTCGAGGTGGAGGGCGCCGGCGACTACCTGCCGCCGTACGCCGGCAACCTCGACATCATGACCGCGGCGGCCACCAAGGTCGGCGAGGAGATCGCCCGTAAAAGCAAAGATGTGGCACTTTCGGTTACGGGAGGCACGCGATGACCAGCATCTGGGATGTCCGCATCACGGACACGTCGCTGCGCGACGGGTCGCACCACAAACGTCACCAATTCACCAAAGAGGAGGTCGGCGCCATCGTGGCGGCCCTGGATGCCGCCGGGGTGCCGGTGATCGAGGTGACCCACGGGGACGGGCTGGGCGGATCGTCGTTCAATTACGGCTTTTCCAAAACCCCCGAGCAGGAATTGATCAAGCTGGCGGCCGAGACGGCCAAAGAGGCGCGGATCGCGTTCTTGATGTTGCCCGGGGTGGGCACCAAGGACGACATCAAAGAGGCACAGGACAATGGCGGGTCGATTTGCCGAATCGCCACTCATTGCACCGAGGCCGACGTGTCCGTTCAGCATTTCGGGCTGGCGCGCGAGTTGGGGCTGGAAACCGTCGGTTTTCTGATGATGGCCCACACCATTTCGCCGGAGAAGCTGGCCGCCCAGGCCCGCATCATGGCCGACGCCGGCTGCCAGTGCGTCTACGTCGTCGACTCGGCCGGGGCCCTGGTGCTCGACGGGGTGGCCGACCGAGTGTCGGCCCTGGTCGCCGAGCTCGGCGACGACGCACAGGTGGGTTTCCACGGCCACGAAAACCTCGGCCTGGGGGTGGCCAACTCGGTGGAGGCGGTGCGCGCGGGCGCCAAGCAGATCGACGGCAGCGTGCGGCGTTTCGGCGCCGGCGCGGGCAACGCCCCGGTCGAGGCGCTGATCGGGGTGTTCGACAAGATCGGCGTGAAAACCGGCATCGACTTCTTCGATATCGCCGACGCCGCCGAAGACGTGGTTCGCCCGGCCATGCCCGCCGAGTGTCTGCTGGACCGCAACGCGCTGATCATGGGCTATTCGGGGGTCTACTCGAGCTTCCTCAAGCACGCCGTCCGTCAGTCCGAGCGCTATGGTGTGCCGGCGTCGGCGCTGCTGTACCGAGCAGGTCAGCGCAAGCTGATCGGCGGGCAGGAAGACCAGCTGATCGATATCGCTTTGGAAATAAAGCGTGAGCAGGAAAGCGGCGAAGTCGTCACACATTAGCGATGCCGTTAATTATGCCGCGGTGACGTAGGAATTTATTGGGTCCAATCTCGCCGAAAGCGAGATAGTCCTCGGGTCGTTTCCTACCCTTTGTTGTGGGATGGGACGGCCAGACCGGAAAGGAAGGGCTCTCATGAACTACGCGACATTGCCGCCGGAGATTAATTCGTTGCGGATGTTCGCTGGGGCGGGTTCGGCGCCGATATTGGGGGCGGCGGTGGCCTGGGATGGGTTGGCCTCGGAGTTGGGGTCGGCGGCGGCGTCGTTTGGGTCGGTGACGTCGGGGTTGGCCGGTAATGCGTGGCAGGGGGCGGCGGCGGCGGCGATGAGTGCGGCGGCGGCGCCGTATGCGGGGTTTTTGAGCGCGGCGGCGGCGCAGGCTGCCGGGGCGGCGGCGCAGGCTAAAGCGGTGGCCAGCGCGTTTGAGGCGGCGCGGGCGGCGACGGTGCATCCGGTGCTGGTGGCGGCCAATCGCACGGCGTTGGTGCAGCTGGTGTTGTCGAATTGGTTGGGGTTTAATGCGCCGGTGATCGCGGCTCTTGAGGGTTTGTATGAGGAGATGTGGGCGGCGGATGTGACCGCGATGGTGGGCTATCACGGTGGGGCGTCGGCGGCGGCGGCGGCGTTGACGCCGTGGGGGGCGGTGCTGCAGGCGCTGCCCGGCTTGGGGATTGGCAACCTGGGCACCTCCAACCTGGGTAGTGGAAACAGGGGCAATTTGAACGTGGGCAATGGCAACACCGGCAACGAAAACCTGGGCAGCGGGAACACCGGTGGCGGGAACCTGGGCAGCGGCAACCGCGGCGACTCCAACTTCGGCGCCGGGAATATCGGGAGTGGCAACTGGGGCAGCGGCAACGGCAGGTTAGGTGTGCCGAGCAGTGGAAACTATGGCGACGGGAACCTCGGCAATAGCAATGTCGGCAGCGGTAACACCGGCAACTCCAACATCGGCTTCGGCAACACCGGCAGCAATAATGTCGGTGCCGGGAACAGCGGCAGCAACAATCAGGGATTCGGGAATACGGGCAACTTTAATCAGGGCTTCGGGAATAACGGTAGTGGGAATATTGGTTTCGGTAATACCGGTAATAATAACTTTGGTATTGGGCTCACCGGCAACAATCAGGTGGGCATTGTTGGGCTGAATTCGGGGAGCGGGAACACTGGTTTGTTCAACTCGGGTACCGGGAATATCGGCTTCTTCAATTCGGGTGACCACAATGTGGGTATCGGTAACTCGAGCAGCAGTAATGTGGGCATCGGGAATTCGGGTGCCGCGTTGAGTGTTTTCGGGGCGGGCCATAACACCGGGTTTGGGAATTCTGGTGGCTTGAACACCGGCTTTGGTAACGCCGGCGGCGGTAACACCGGTTATGGAAATGGTGGTTTGGCCAATTTCGGGGTCGGCAACTCGGGCACCTTAAATGCGGGCAGCTTCAACTCGGGCGTAGTCAATACCGGAAACTTCAACTCGGGCGTCGTCAATACCGGCGACTTCAACTCGGGCGTTATCAACACTGGCTGGGCGAACTCGGGCGTTATCAACACCGGCTTCTTCAACGCCGGCGTTCTCAATTCCGGTGTCGGACTTGTCGGTACCGCGGCCGGCCCGAACTCGGGCTTCGGCAACACCGGCACCGGAAGCTCGGGCTTCTTTAACACCGGCAACTCCAGCTCGGGCTTCCAAAATGCGGGCGGCACGGTCTCGGGGTTGCAGAACGCCGCCGGTTCATTCGCCTCGGCGGGCATTGCCAACGGGGGAACTGAAGACGCCGGTATCGGGAACACCGGCTTGGTAAGTACCGGCTTCTTCAACTCGGGTACACGCACGTCGGGTGGTTTCAACCAGACCGCCGACCAGTCGGGCTTCGGGCACTAATCGCCGCGAACGCTGAAATTTGGCGGAAATCAAGATTATCCGCCAGGGCTGCTCTACCGCCTTCTAGGTTCTGGGCGGGGTCAGGCCGGGTAAGGACGGCTCTCATGAATTATGCAACGTTGCGAAGTGTCGGCTTCTGCAACACGGGCGACAGGACTTCGGTTGGCTTCAACAACGCCGACGTGCAGCCTGGCTTCGGACACTAACGTCCGCCCGGCATCGAAATGCTGCATCCTGCGGGGCCCACTTCGGTGGGGTTCCGGTAAGGCTGTCGCGGTTAACCTCGATCGCATGACCGCGATTTCCAGAACCGACCGTCGCCTTCGCCGCGGATTTTGCGGTGTGCTGGCCGGCGGGTTGCTCTGCGCCACTGCCTCACTAATGATCGCAATGCCGGTGGCGAACGCAGACCCGCAGCCATGCAATACCACCGTGGGACAAACGGCGTCCGAAACCGCCCAGTACTACCTGGACCAGCATCCCGACATCAAGGCCCAGATCCAGGCCAGGGCGGACGGGTCCGGCACATCATTGATCGACTACCTCAACCGGCACCCGGACGTACGCCAGGCGCTGGTCACCCTGGCCAACCAGTGCACCTCGGGAAGTGAGCGGGCTTCGTTCGTGAGCGCCCCCACAACGCGCGGATATGTTCGCCATTGACTCAAAATAGGAACACGTTCTAGCGTCGAAGTCGTGTCCGCAACGCCCTTCTCCGCGCCCCTTACCGAGGCGATCGCCGAAGCCGAGAAGCTGGTGGCGGCCGCCCCGCACATCGAAACCGAAGCCGACCTGCTGGAAGGACTGCAGTACCTGGCCGGCTGCGTCGCCGGCTGCATGCATCTGGCCTTCGACTATGAACGTGACCATCCGTTTCTGCAGTCGGGCACCGGACCATTCACCAAAATGGGGTTGGACAACCCCGACACCCTGTACTTCGGCACCCGCGTACAGCCCGACCGGGACTACGTGGTCACCGGCCGGCGCGGAACCACCACCGACCTCAGCTTCCAGGTGCTCGGCGGCGAATACACCGACGACAACGTGCCCGCCAGCCAGATTGCGTTCGACGACCGTGAACTCGACATCGCCCCGGACGGCACCTTCGGGTGGCAGCTGCGCCCGACCAGTCCCGGGCAGCTGGTGATCCGCGAGGTGTACGGCGACTGGTCACAACAACGCGGCACATTAGCGGTCTCCCGGCTGGACACCGCCGGCACCGCGCCACCGCCACTGAGCCGCCAGACCATCGAAAAACGTTACGCGACAGCGGGAAAGCAACTGGTGAGCCGGGTGAAAACCTGGCTGCAATTCCCTCAGTGGTTTTATCTCAACATCCCGGTCAACACCATGGTGGCCCCCCGGCTGACGCCGGGGGGCCTGGCTACCCAATACTCGTCGGCCGGTCACTTCGAGCTGCGGCCCGATCAGGCGCTGGTGATCACCGTGCCGGTGAGCGATGCCCCCTACCTGGGTTTTCAGCTGGGCAGCATGTGGTACATCTCGCTGGACTACATCAACCACCAGACCTCGCTGAACAACGGTCAGGCCCAGGCGGATCCGGACGGCAAGGTCCGCATTGTGGTCGCCGACCAGAATCCCGGCGTGACCAACTGGGTCGAAACGCTCGGCCATCGACGCGGCTTCCTGCAGTTCCGTTGGCAGCGGGTGTCTCGGCAGCTCACCCAGGCCGACGGGCCGACCGTCGAGCTGGTGGACTTCGACGCGATACCGGCCGCGTTGCCGTATCTGGAACACAACAAGATTTCCGAAGGAGCCTGGCGCGCGCGAATCGCCTTGCGCCAGCAGCAAATTGCGACCAGGATGCTGGGGTAACGATGACCGGGATGCTCGAGGGAAAGATCGTCGTCGTCAGTGGTGTCGGGCCGGGGCTCGGCACCACGCTGGCGCACCGATGCGCGGGCGAAGGGGCCGACCTGGTACTGGCCGCTCGCAGCGCCGACCGCCTCGACGACGTCGCCAAACAGGTTGTGGACACCGGCCGGCAAGCCATTGCGGTGCGCACCGACATCACCGATGACGACCAAGTCAACAACCTCGTCGACGCCACCCTGGAGGCATACGGCAAGATCGACGTGCTGATCAACAACGCGTTCCGAGTACCGTCGATGAAGCCGTTGGCGGAAACCAGTTTCGAGCACATCCGCGACGCCATCGAGCTCAGCGCGCTCGGTGCGCTGCGGCTGACCCAGGGCTTCACCCGTGCGCTCGCCGAAACCCACGGGTGCATCGTCAACGTCAACTCAATGGTGTTGCGGCACTCCCAGCCCAAATACGGGGCCTACAAGATGGCCAAGTCCGCGTTGCTCGCGATGTCGCACTCACTGGCCACCGAACTCGGGCCGAAGGGTATTCGCGTCAATTCCGTTGCACCCGGCTACATCTGGGGCGACACCCTGAAAGGTTACTTCCAGCACCAAGCCGGCAAGTACGGCATTACGGTGGACCAGATATACCAGGCCACGGCGGCGCACTCCGATCTCAAGCGACTGCCGACCGAGGACGAGGTGGCGTCGGCGATTCTCTTCTTGGCCAGCGACCTGTCCAGCGGCATCACCGGACAGACATTGGACGTCAACTGCGGGGAGTACCACAGCTGATGGGCGATCGCACCGATGTCGGCTCCGTGGAGGAACTGCATGCGTCGGCCACCAAGTTGACCGGGCTGGACGATTTCGGTTCCGACGAGGACAACTATCTCGAGGCTTTGGGCGTGCTGTTGGACTCCTACCGGCACGAGGCCGGGCTAACGGTGTTGGGCAGCAAGATGAATCGCTTCTTTTTGCGGGGCGCGCTGGTGGCCAGGCTACTGTCCGAAGCCGCGTGGAAGCAGTACCCACAGTATGCCGGCGTCGCCATCGAGCGGCCGATCTTCGTGACCGGGCTGGTCCGCACCGGCACTACCGCCCTGCATCGGCTACTGGGCGCCGACCCGGCCCATCAGGGTCTGCACATGTGGCTGGCCGAGTTCCCGCAGCCCCGCCCGCCCCGCGACACCTGGGAGTCAAACCCGTTGTACCGCCAGCTCGACGACCAGTTCACCCGACACCACAAGGAGAATCCCGGGTATACCGGCTTGCATTTCATGGCCGCCTACGAACTGGAGGAATGCTGGCAGCTGCTGCGGCAGTCGCTGCATTCGGTCTCCTACGAGACGCTGGCGCATCTGCCGGGCTACGCTTCGTGGCTGTCGCAGCAGGACTGGACGCCGGCATATCGGCGGCACCGCCGCAACCTCCAGCTGATCGGGCTCAACGATGCCGAAAAGCGTTGGGTGCTCAAGAATCCCAGCCACCTGTTCGCGCTCGATGCGTTGCTGGCCACCTATCCCGACGCGCTGGTGATACAGACTCACCGGCCGGTGGAGACGATCATGGCGTCGATGTGTTCGTTGGCGCAGCACACCTCTGAGGGGTGGTCGACGGTGTTCGTCGGGGCGCAGATCGGCGCTGACGCGATGGACACGTGGTCGCGCGGCCTGGAGCGGTTCAACACCGCTCGGGCGCAGTATGATCCGGCTCAGTTCTACGACGTAGACTACCGCGATCTGATTGCCGATCCGCTGGGCACGGTGGCCGCGATTTACCGGCACTTCGGGTTGACGCTGACCAATGAGGCCCGACAAGCCATGGCGAAGATTCACGCCGAAAGCCAGAGCGGCGAGCGAGCGCCCAAGCACACGTACTCGCTGGCTGACTATGGGTTGACGGCTGAAGCGGTCAAGGAGCGGTTCGCGGGGCTGTGATCCGGTGCCGGCACGTCGCATCGGTCACGACTGTCACAGGAGTCTCTGTGTGCGGGCCGGTACGCGTTGACTCATCAGAAATGCCCGCCTGTCAGCGACTTTGATGCCAGCGCGGCAGGCCACGACGTGTTGTCGCGCATAGGTGGGCACAACGACCATCCTCCCGGCAAGGGGCGACTGTGGCGGATGTGACTAACGCTGCCGGCCCGCCGGCAGGTTCAGTCCTGCTGTTCTTCGGTCAGATAGCCCTCGGCGATGGCGTGGTCGATGCTGTCGGTCATTTTCGGACAGGCCTTGGTGCGTGCGGTGTCGCCGCCGGACGCCCGCACTTCGGCGAAATGCGCGCAGCGCTGCACGGCCTCGGTATTCCATTGCACAGCCGTATGGCCCGGCCCGTGCCGTTTGACCGTGACGGTGACGTGGCAGAATCGGCAATCCACCGGCTGTAGGCCGCCGGTCAGATAACGTTCACGATCGGCGCGGCTGGCTTCCCGTACCGCGGCGGCGCGTTGTGGGTCGTTGGTGAAATCCCATGCCTTGGAAGACGATCGACGCCCAGCGTGTTCGTCGGATGCCACATGGTGGTCATGATGCCCACCGCGCAGCAGCAGCATCGAACGGGCCAGCCGATCGACGTCGGGAACCGGTTGATCGTCGGGCGGGCTCATGACAGTCAGTGTTGCTCGGCGGGCACGCCGTCGGCGAGTTTCCTTGCGTCCAGGTTTCTTTGGACTTCGGCCCGCCAGAACTCGTTGGCCCGGGTGGTGTCCACCTCCATCTCGAAGCGCTCCACCATTTCGGGTTTGACGTCGGCCACATCTACATAAAACTGCTCATACCAGCGACGCATCTGATAGACCGCACCGTCTTCCTCGACCAGCAGCGGGTTCGCGATTCTGGTTTTGTGCTTCCAGATCTCGACGTCCTGCATGAACCCCATGCTGACGCCTTCGGTGAACACCCGCGACAGCTTGTCGGTCATCTTCTCATCCATGCCTTTGGGCTTTTCGACGATCACACCCCACTGCAACACGAACGAGTCCTGAGTCACCGGGTAGTGGCAATTGATCAGGATCGACTCGGACTTGTAGCCGCTGTAGCTATTGTGCAGCCAGTTGATCATGAACGACGGCCCAAAATAGGACGCCTCGGAATCCAGGTGGGCTTCGCCGTACGCGGTTCCCAGACCCTCCACATCCGGGCGACCCACGTTGTGCAGATACTGCGAGGCGATGTGGCCCTCGAAGACGTTCTTGAAGTACGTCGGCAACCCGAAATGGATATAGAAGAAGTGGGCCATGTCGGTGACGTTGTCGATGATGTCGCGGCAGTTGGACCCTTCGATGAGGATGCGGTTCCACCGCCAGTCCGTCCATTCGTTGCTGGCGGCCTCGGGAATGTCGGGGATCCTGACGGCCGGCTCCGGCGGGTTGCCTTCGTGGTCGTGCCAGACGAACAGCAGGCCGCCGCGCACGTCGGTCTCCCAGGACCGGGTGCGCGCGGTTTTGGGGGTGCGCTTGGCGTATGGCACCAGCTTGCAGCGGCCGTCGCCGCCCCAGCGCCAGTCGTGGAACGGGCAGGCGATCTCGTCGCCCTTGATGGTGCCCCCGGACAGGTCGCCGCCCATGTGACGGCAGTAGTTGTCGAGGATCTTCAGGTCGCCGTTAGAGTCGGCGAATACCACCAGCTTGGTGCCGAACGCTTCCACCCCGTGCGGCTTGCCGTCCATGAAATCCTTGGCGACACCGAGGCAATGCCAGCCCCGCGCGTACCTGGTCGGCAAGGTTCCGGCATCGATCTCCCGGACGCCGACGCTACTTGTGCCGGTACTCACGCTGTCACCTCCACATCACTGACCACTAACTAGAACACGTTACAGTTTTAAGGCCGGTGAGTGCAACGGCGGCGCGCCTGGCCACAGCATATGCATGGTGCGGTATATGTAAACGATGCCGCTATACACATTCGAGGGCCGCTCTCCGCGCGTCGATCCCACCGCGTTTGTAGCCCCCACTGCGACGCTGATCGGCGATGTCACCGTCGAAGCGGGAGCGTCGGTTTGGTACAACGCCGTGTTGCGGGGCGACTACGCGCCGGTCGTGGTGCGCGAAGGAGCCAATGTTCAGGACGGCTCGGTGTTGCATGCGCCGCCGGGTATCCCGGTCGATATCGGTCCCGGCGCGACGGTTGCACACCTGTGCGTCATCCATGGGGTGCACGTGGGACAAGAGGCGTTAATTGCCAACCACGCCACCGTTCTGGACGGCGCGGTGATCGGCGCGCGCAGCATGGTGGCGGCCGGGGCGCTGGTGGTGGCAGGCACCCAGATTCCGGCCGGCGTCCTGGCGGTCGGAGCGCCGGCCAAGGTGAAGGGGCCGCTGGAAGGAACGGCTGCGCAGATGTGGGTCAACCTCAATCCGCAGGCCTATCGCGACCTCGCTCAGCGGCATCTGACCGGGCTGGAGCCGATCTCAGCTTCGCTTGCAGCGGACGCGGAGTGCGAAGTCCACGACGCTTGAATCGGCGTGCCGCTTAGTGGTCGCGCCCGTAAGTTCGTCGGGGGTCGCATTCAGGCTGCTCGGGGCTGGATCGGATTGTGCTGGGGTTCGTGGTTGTCGAGCTTGGTCAGCAGGTCGTTCAGGTCGGTGGTGGTGAACTTCC
>NZ_UPHQ01000357.1 GCF_900566055.1 Mycobacterium innocens | reverse complement strand
TTAGGGGACTGCGGCGGCTGGTCGGCGGTGAGCAGATGATCCCCGCAAAGCGGACAGCGCCCGTCCTGCTTGGCGAGCAGGCGCAGGGTGTAATTGTCCAACGGGGGCTTGACCTTTCGCCGCCGTGCGGCCCAGTAGTCGGCCAGGGCGGGGTCATCTAGTGAGGCCGCGCCGGAGACCATGACATGCCGGACAATGTCGGTCCAGGAAAACTTGACAAGGTAGGCGCCACTTTCGGGATCGCCGAACACCCAGCGGTCGTTCCTGAACCTGTTTCGGTTACCGAAGTAGCGCGCGACGATCCACGGCTTCGGTTTGTTGTTGTGCTGCCATGTTGCCCATTTGTAGGTGAGTTTCCACATCTGATAATCCAGCGTGTGAAACACCTTGGATGACACCACACCCCGGTAGTAGGCGGCCCACCCCTTGATGATCGGGTTGAGCCTGGCGATGACCACCCCCGCGTTCGATCCGCGCAAAACGCGCATCTCGGACGCGAGCCTTTGCCGGAGCCGCCTGATGGCCGCCTTGCTCGGTTTGATCAGCAGCTTGAGGCGGTAGCGGCGGACGTTGAATCCCAGGAAGTCGAATCCTTCGGCGAGGTGCACGATACGTGTCTTGTCCTCATTGAAGCGAAGACCCCTGGGCGCCAGCCATTCCGCCAGCCGCGCCTTGATCTGTTCGGCCCGTTCACGTGAGTGGCAGAGCGCGACCAGGTCGTCGGCGTATCTGATCACGACCGGGGAGCCGGGTTTTGTTTCCCCGGACCCCGAACCGGGGGACGCGTAGCGAACCCCGGCGGCTTCCTCCAGCCCGTGTAGCGCGACGTTGAGGAGCAATGGTGAAATCACGCCGCCCTGGGGAGTTCCCTCCTCGGTCGGGGCGAACCCTTTGCCCGGCTCGAACACGCCCGCCTTCAACCAGGCTCGGATCATCTCCCTGGCGGGGAACGGCCCGATCTCGGCGAGTAGGTGGTTGTGGTCGATTTTGTCGAACGCCGCGGCCAAGTCGGCATCCAGCGCCCACACGCGCTTGGCCCGAGGGCCTTTGCACGTCGTGTAGATCGCGCCGATTGCGTCGTGGCAACTGCGGCCCGGCCGAAACCCATACGAGCGGGGTTCGAAACGGGCCTCCCACTCGGGTTCCAGTGCGTTACGCACCCGTGCCTGGTGACACCGGTCCATCAGCACGGGAATTCCGAGCGGCCTCAGCTT
>NZ_UPHQ01000257.1 GCF_900566055.1 Mycobacterium innocens | reverse complement strand
CCGGCCACATCCAGCCGGGCCAGCATCGACCACACCGCAGCCAGATCCCCGAACTGCTTGTGCTGGCTACGGATCGGCTGCCCGGCCGGCGTCTCGGACAGCTTCGCCATCACCTCCTCCGCGCTGCCCAAATACTGCTGAGACACGATGCGCGGCTTGCCCTGCACTCGAGCCGATTCCACCAGGTAGTAATAGGTCTGCTTGCCGCGTCGCTTACCCACGATCGACGCCATATATGGGTAATACACTCCAAACCCACAAACCTCAAGCACCACAACACAAGACACGCCGCTCAACCACGAAGGCCGGAAACTCCCGCTAGCGCCGCTGCGGCGCCGGGAAGCGAAATCCGCGCCGTCGCTTCGGCTCTGCTAACCGCCGGCGGGCGTTCGAGGGACGAACCTTGTCCGGGCCATCGGCGCGGCACCCGCGCGGGCGACCCCGGTTCACGGCCAGGCTGGACATTGCCATTTGGACCCACGGCGTTCCGGAGTCTGGATCGGCCGCAACCGCGCCGGGCAACAGGTCGGCGTCCGGAAGGATTGCCGGGGCTTTGACGGCCCAACTCGGCGGTACCGACAGCCTTCCGATCGAGTCCGCGCTACCCAACGCTGCGCTGATTTGATGAGCCGGGGCGGTGATGGGCACCATGTGGGTCGCCGCGGCGGCACCACCCATCGCGGCCTTGGCCAGCGCCTTGGTCGCAAAGCTTTGCATCATGCTGCCATGTTCATCCCGTCCATGACGGAGAGGGAAAAGATGATCGGTTCGAACGCCACCTTGCCCCCCAGCAGTCCCCACTCGGTCGTCTTCCGCATCGCATTCGCGGCGTCGGTTATCGCGGTCCACACTTTCGACCAAGTGCCGGAGCTGGCCGGGGAAGCGAGTGCCTGCAGTGCCGAGGGTGTCAGCTCGTGCAGCCGCGCCACATGCTGAAGTACCTCACCCGAGGCGTGTCCGGTGCCGACTGCGCGCGCGGCGAACTGGCCGGCGAGTCCGCCTGGATCGGTGGTCGGCGCCGGCGCGGTGAACGGCGTCAGACGCGATGCGGCCGCCGACGCTTCGGCATATGCATATATGGCGGCGGCGTCCTGCGCCCACATCCTGCCGTAATCCGCTTCGTTGAGCATGATCAGCGGGGTGTTCTGGCCGAAGAAGTTGGTAGCGACCAGCACATGGTGCCCGAGCCGGTTGGTCAGGACTTCGGCCAGCGGCACCGTCGTCAGGTGCGCGATCTCGTACGCGGCTGCAAACAGCCGCGCGTGCTGTCCGGCCCGTTCGGCTTCTGCAGCGCTGGCCGTCAACCATGCCACGAAAAGCGCGGCTGCTGCCGTCATCTTTGTCGCCGACGGTACTCGCCATGACATGGCCAGGTTGGCGAGCATCGTTGCATACGTGCTGGCCGCATCGTAGAAATTGGCGGCCATCTCATTCCAGGCGACTGCGGCCGCATGCAGTGAGCCGGCGCCTGGGCCGGCCCACATCCTGCCGGAGTTGACCTCCGGCGTCAATAGCGCGTAATCCATTGTGGCACTGCTCTTCTACGCCAGATTGACTCTATTCGTGGCCTCAACGGCGGTATACGAATCCCCACAAGCCGCCAGCGTCGCGACAAACGCCTCGTGAATCGCGATAGCCCTGGTGTAGACCGCCTGGAACGCTTTCGCGTGTGCCGCGAAATACATCGCGGTCAACGCCGAAAACTCTTCGGCCGCAGGCGGAATCACATTCATGGTCGCAGCGGCCGCGGCCGCGTTACGGGAGATCATCGACGAGCCGAGTGCTTGCAGCTTGGTCGCCGCTGACTGCAGCATTTCCGGCTCTGTGGTGAGAATCGACATTGGGTAACTAAACCTCCGCGACTTATCAAGGCGTGTAGTTGAATGGGGGTCGGCGGCTACGGCGCCGTCGAGCCCGATTGGCCGTACCCTGCCGAGTGTCCTTGGGGTACAGGTATGTTGGTGCGACTTCGTTGTCGGAGAGTGACGCTTTCGTCCAAAAGTCGTTGTGAGCGAGCTGCTTAACTAGACCGCCGCCGGCGCGGAGAATTCGGCGTCGACGTACTGGCCTAGGGGCCGTGGATGGTGTTGTCGTTCGATCTCGCACAAGCGTTGCTCACGGCCGGGCCGTTTGGTACGGAGCGCATACCCATGCCTCCTGGACTAGTCCCTGAGTAAGCGTGTCGGCTGGGGAGGATAGGGCAAAGGCCTTACCCTGGCTGGGTTTGCGACTTCAACGCAGCCCAGCGGGAAAGGCCTTTGTGGTGAAGAAGATATCGCATGAGCAGAGTCGGC
>NZ_UPHQ01000264.1 GCF_900566055.1 Mycobacterium innocens | reverse complement strand
TGGTGCGTGGGGCATTGTCGCCGGTGGTTGCTGGCGTTAGAAGACCTGGCCGGAGTGCGCGGTGTGCTGTGAGGAGTGCCGAGCGCCCACGCTGACTTATGCGACCTCACACGGTTGGTGGGTCATCTGGCGTCGTTCGGGCTGCTGTGAAGGCGAAGGGCCGGGTGCCAAGCTAGCGTCGGCGTAACCCGCGAGGGTCCGCCATAGCGGTTACGGCATCTGATCCGGGCCCTTCGTCGTACCTTTCAGCCTGGCACTACCGGCCGCAGTTGTGAAGGGGCTGTCGTCGGTGGTGTTGTTCTCCCGTCGGGTCGAGGGGTGGTTTCCTTCGTCCGGGCGAGGATGCGCCGGTGCTCGTCGCTGTCCACGTCGTTCGTCCTCGCTGCGCTGCGGGCGCTGCACGTGGACGGCTCCTGCGTCTCCGGCGCCGACGGCCAGGACCGAGGAAATCCCAAACCGGTGTCAACTCCAGCGGGACGGGTCGTAACCGGCCTGATCGCGGACCAGCGCATAAGCGATCCGGGTGGCGCGATGCGCCAGCGCGCAGCCGATGATGCCGCCGTGCTTGCCGCGCGATTTCAGTTCGCCGGCATAGGCTTTGGCGGCAGGTTCGGTCAGCCACAGACCGATACCGAGGTCGATCAGGGCGCGGCGCAGCGCCACACTGCCCTCGCGGCTGATCTTTCCGTCCCGTCGTTTGCCGGCCGATTCGTATTGCATGGGTGAAAGTCCCGAGGCCCGGTAGATCTGCCGGGGTCCTGGCCACCGGTACGGATCACCCAGGGCGGCAGCATAATTGGACACCCGGACCACACCCCAGCCAGGGACCGAGGTCAACGTTGCGAACGGACTCAATGGGACCAACGTGGCCAGCTCGTCTTCGGCAGCAGCGATTTGGGTGTCCAGGTCGGCCAGCAGCCCCACGTCGGTGGCCAACACCCGCCGGGCCACCACGGCGTCGCGAGTCGGCAACGCGTCTCGAGCTGCGGTCACCAGACGCTCAGCCACCGGTCGGCGCAGCTGGATATCACGGACCGCGGCGAACCGGATCAGCCGGCTCACACCCAGTGCCGACAACCGGGCCGGGTCGGCGAACTCCGCGGCGACCAGCCGACCGATCTTGGTGCCCAATACATCGGGCAACGCCCGCGTCAACCCCGGAAACGCGCGGTCGAGTTGACCCAGCAGCTGATTCTTCGTCGCCGTGCGCGTAGACACCCGCCGCGATCGATGCGTCGCCCACGCCGCCAGCTCACCGATGAGCACCTCGCGGTCGGTGATCAAGCGGCCCCGCCCGGCCAACACCAGCTCGGTGATCGCCTCTAAGTCAATCGCATCGGTCTTAACGCGCCGCCGGCCCGCCACCCGGCGTTGCTCAGCCACGTGCGCAGGATTGAACTCCAAAACCTCCCACCCGGGCGGCCACCGATAGTCCAGTACCGGGCGGTGGTAATGCCCCGCCGCTTCGATACCCACTTTGACCTGCGCACACGGTCCGATCACCGCGCCTACCCGATGCACAACCCCGACCAGGCCCGAACGAGTCATCGCGAACTCGACCGGACCGAACACACGATGACGGGCGCTATCGGTCGCCGAGAGCACCGCCGAGGTCTTGCCGACATCGACGGCAACGACGATCGTGGACAACGTGACTGGGGCAAGATGCACAGACATAACAACACCTCCGGGG
>NZ_UPHQ01000258.1 GCF_900566055.1 Mycobacterium innocens | reverse complement strand
CGGCCCACCCGTCAACGCCGCAATCACCGCATCAAACGATGACGCCGATCCCGCCAACTCCGCAGCCAGACCCTGCCACGCCCACGCCGCCGCAAACAACGGCCCCGCCCCAGCACCAGCAAAAATCCGCGCCGAATTGATCTCCGGCGGCAACCACGCGAAATCTGACAAGGGAATGCTCCTTCACAAAGTTGCGGCGCCGTGGTCGCTCAGCGTGCCCACGACTGCTTGCGACCAGGCCGCGGGGTTGAGGACAAGCGTTGCAGGGATTCATTGGGCGGCTATTGGGTAAAAATGAAATGGGCGGCCAGTCGGTATCTGCGCCGCCATCGTGAAGCCGATATCCGGCCGCGGCATTCCGGGCGGCGCTCGGAAAGGAACCATGACAACGATCCGCATTTTCGGGTTGTCGCTGCTGTTCACCGCGGGCGCGCTGGCCATCGGCTATTGGCACGGCGGGCCGACCGCGCTGTTCTTGCTGGTCGTGCTGGCGGTGTTGGAGGTGTCGCTGTCGTTCGACAACGCCATCATCAACGCCACGATCCTGAAGCAGATGAGCCGGTTCTGGCAGCAAATGTTTCTGACTGTCGGGATTCTGATCGCGGTGTTCGGGATGCGGTTGGTGTTTCCGTTGGCCATCGTGTGGGTCACCGCCGGGCTGGACCCGGTACATGCGATGGACCTGGCGCTCAATCCGCCGCTCAACGGCGCGCTGGAGTTTCCGGACGGCTCGCCGAGCTACGAAAAGCTGATCAAAGACGCCCATCCGCAGATTGCGGCATTCGGCGGAATGTTTTTGCTGATGTTGTTCCTGGACTTCGTTTTTCACGATCGAGACATCAAGTGGCTGAAGTGGATCGAAGCGCCGTTCGCCCGCGTCGGCCGGCTCGGGCAGGTGCCGGTGGTGGTGGCGTGTGTAGCGCTGGTCCTTGTCGGCACGGAGTTGACGCACTCGGGCGACGAGCGGGCGAGCGTCCTGATCGCCGGGCTACTTGGTCTGGTGATCTACCTCGTCGTCAACGGTTTGAGCCGGGCGTTCCGGCCTCCGGAAGCAGCAGCGTCAGACGTCGGGGGAGCGGGGGCAGTCGGCAAAGCCGGCTTCACGCTCTTCCTCTATCTCGAGGTGCTCGATGCGTCTTTTTCCTTCGACGGTGTCACCGGAGCCTTCGCGATCACCAGCGATCCGATCATCATTGCGCTGGGCCTCGGCCTGGTGGGCGCCATGTTCGTCCGGTCGATCACCATCTATCTGGTCCACCAAGAAACCCTGGACCGGTACGTATATCTCGAGCACGGCGCGCACTGGGCGATCGGGGCTCTCGCGGTGATCATGCTGATATCCGTCAACCACCGCTTACAGTTGCCGGAGTGGATCACCGCCTCGATCGGGGTGGTCTTCATCGCGGCCGCCGTCACCAACAGCGTGCTGCGCAATCGGCGAATCGCCAGGTGATGTGCGAAATCAGTGCCCGCCGGCCTGGAATCGCTCCACCGAGCGCTGCACCTCGGCTTCGGCTTCCTTGCGGCCCACCCAGTCGGCGGCCTTGACGAACTTGCCCGGCTCCAGGTCCTTGTAGTGCACGAAGAAGTGCTTGATCGCGTCCAACTCGAAGGCCGGAACGTTTTCGAGGTCCTGGATGTGGTCCCAGCGGGGGTCTTCGGCCGGGACGCACAGCACCTTGTCGTCACCGCCCTTCTCGTCGACCATCCGAAACATTCCGACCGGCCGGGCCGCCACCAGCACCCCCGGGAACACCGCCTCGGGCAGCAGCACCATCGCGTCGAGCGGGTCGCCGTCCTCACCGAGGGTGTCCTCGATGAAGCCGTAGTCGGCCGGGTAGGCCATCGGGGTGTAGAGGTAGCGGTCCAGGCGGACCCGGCCCGTCTCGTGGTCGATCTCGTACTTGTTGCGCTGGCCCTTGGGAATTTCGATGGTCACGTCGAATTGCACCGCGTGGCTCCTTTGGATAAGCGAGGCCCGGGAGAGGCTTGAGTAGGTCGAATGCCGTCGCGGCTACACCCTAGTCCAGCGATACCGTGGCGCTGCCCCGTGGCCGGTTCGGCACAATGGGACACGGAAAGGACCGGAAAGGACGCTGTAAGGCAGGAGAGTCATGGGTCCCAGACGTTGGCGGAAGACCACCCACGTGTTCGTGGGGGTGGCTGTGCTGGCGTTTGTCGCCGCCGTGGTGGCGGCCGCGGCGTTCTTCACGACCGGTAGTCACGGAGCCGGTGCGCGCCCGCCGGTCCCGCCGCCGCGCCCGCCCACGGTCAAGCCGGGGGTGACTCCGGTGGTGGACACGGCTCCGGCGCCCGGCGCAGCGGGGGTGGCCGCGGCGCTGGCCCAGGCCGCAGCCGACCCCAACCTGGGCAGGCTGGGCGGGCGGGTCACCGACGCCTTGACCGGCCAGGAGCTGTGGCGCCAGCTCGATGACGTGCCGTTGATCCCGGCGTCGACCAACAAGGTGCTGACCGCGACGGCGGCACTGCTCACCCTGGACCGACAGGCCCGGGTCAGCACCCGGGTAGTGGCCGGCACCCGCGACAGCCAGGGGCCGGTGGTTCTGGTGGGTGCCGGGGACCCGACGCTGTCGGCCGCGCCTCCGGGTGTCGACACCTGGTACCGAGGGGCGGCGCGCATCAGCGACCTCGTCGAGCAGATCCGCCGCAGCGGCATGACGCCGACAGCGGTGCAAGTCGACATCTCCGCGTTCACCGGGCCGACCATGGCGCCGGGCTGGGACCCGGCCGACGTCGACAACGGTGACATTGCCCCGATCGAGGCGGCCATGATCGACGCCGGCCGGATCCAGCCCACGACCGTCAACTCCCGGCGGTCGCGGACCCCGGCGTTGGACGCCGGGCGGGAGCTGGCCAAAGCCCTCGGCCTGGACCCGGCGGCGGTGACGATCGCCTCGGCACCGGCCGGCGCGCGGCAGCTGGCCGTGGTGCAGTCGGCGCCGTTGATCCAACGGCTGTCCCAGATGATGAACGCCTCCGACAACGTGATGGCCGAGTGCATCGCCCGTGAGGTGGCCGCCGCCATCAACCGGCCGCAGAGCTTCACCGGCGCTGTCGACGCGGTGATCACCCGGCTCAACAGCGCGCACATCGACACCGCCGGCGCCGCGCTGGCCGATTCCAGCGGGTTGTCGGTCAATGACCGGCTCACCGCGCGCACGCTCGACGGCGCGATGCAGGCGGCGGCGGGCCCGGACCAGCCGGCGTTGCGCCCGCTGCTGGATCTGCTGCCGATTGCCGGCGGCAGCGGCACGCTGGGTGAACGCTTCCTGGACCGGGCCACCAACCTGGGCCCGGCCGGCTGGTTGCGGGCCAAAACCGGCTCGTTGACGGCGATCAACTCGCTGGTCGGTGTGCTCACCGACAGCAGCGGACGGGTGCTCACGTTTGCGTTCCTGTCCAACGATGCCGGGCCGAACGGTCGCAACGCGATGGACGCCCTGGCGACCAAACTGTGGTTCTGCGGGTGCACGACGTGACGGCACCCTCGGAGCTGACCCTGGGCAACACCGTCGATTGGCGATTTGCGGCCACAGTGGGGGAGCGGCTGGCCCGCCCGGGCCCGCCGTCCACCGAATACACCCGCCGCCAGGTGATCGGCGAGCTGATGCGGGCGGCGGAGAAGGCAGAACCGCCCGTTCGCGACGTGACCGGGCTGATCACCTCGGGTGCGGTGCCGCCGGCGCGGGTCCTGGACCGGCCGGCATGGGTGCGGGCGGCCGCCGAATCGATGCGGGCGATGACCAACGGCACCGACAAGCCCCGGGGTTTTCTCACCGGCCGGGTCACCGGCGCCCAGACCGGGGCTGTGCTGGCGTTCGTGGCCTCGGGCATCCTCGGCCAGTACGATCCATTTGCCGCCGCCGAGGGCGCCGGAATAGGCGGTCTGCTGCTGGTGTATCCCAACGTCATCGCGGTCGAGCGGCAACTTCGGGTCGACCCTTGGGATTTCCGGCTGTGGGTGTGCCTGCACGAGGTCACGCACCGGGTGCAATTCACCGCCAACCCCTGGCTGGCCGGCTACATGCAGGAAGCGCTGGGTCTGCTCACCCGGGAACCGGCCGACGATCTCGGTCAGGTGGTGAGCCGGCTGGCAGACTTCATCCGCAACCGCGGCGACTCGTCCGACGACTCCGGCGGCCACGTGTCCGGCATTCTGGGTGTGGTGCGCGCCCTGCAGTCCGAGGCGCAACGCCGGGCTCTGGATCAGCTGTTGGTGCTCGGCACGCTGCTGGAAGGCCACGCCGAGCACGTGATGGACGCGGTGGGGCCGGTGGTGGTGCCGTCGGTGGCCACCATCCGCCGCCGCTTCGACGAGCGACGTCAGCGCAAGCAACCGCCGCTGCAGCGGCTGCTGCGGGCCCTGCTGGGCTTCGACGCCAAGCTCAGTCAGTACACCCGCGGCAAGGTGTTCGTCGACGAGGTGGTGGGCCGGGTCGGGATGAAGCGGTTCAACACGATCTGGACGGGTCCGCAGACACTGCCCCTGCCGGCCGAGATCGAAAACCCGCAGCGATGGATCGACCGGGTGCTGTAGCGCAGCTGCGCAGGGCTGTCGAGAAGTTCGTCGCCCAATACCTCGGCTCCGCCGAGCACCTCGGCTCCGCCGAGCAGTGGTGCGTGGGGCTGTCCGGCGGCCCGGACTCGTTGGCCCTCACCGCTGTTGCGGCGCAACTGCGGCCCACCACCGCGCTGATCGTCGACCACGGTTTGCAGCCGGATTCGGCTGCGGTCGCCGAAACCGCACGGGCACAAGCTATTTCGTTGGGCTGTCGGGACGCGCAGGTGGTCTGCGTTCAGGTAGGGACTGACGGCGGGCTGGAGGCCGCGGCGCGTGCCGCTCGCTATGCCGCGCTGGAGGCCCGCCGCGACGGTCCGGTCCTGTTGGCCCACACGCTCGACGACCAAGCCGAGACCGTGCTGCTGGGGCTCGGCCGCGGTTCGGGGCCCCGGTCGATCGCCGGCATGCGTCCCTACGATCCGCCGTGGTGCCGGCCGCTGCTGGGGGTGCGTCGCAACGCGACGCACGCTGCCTGCCGGGAGCTGGGTCTGACCGCCTGGCAGGATCCGCATAACGACGACCGGCGCTTCACCCGGACAAGGCTGCGCCAGGAGGTGCTGCCGCTGCTGGAGGACGTCTTGGGCGGCGGCGTGGCCGAAGCGCTGGCCCGCACCGCGACGGCGTTGCGTGAGGACACCGACCTGATCGACACGATCGCGGCTCGGGCGCTGACCGCCGCAGCAGCCGGTTCGGGACTGGACACCGCGGCGCTGACCGCGCTGCCGGGCCCGGTGCGACGCCGGGTGATCCGCAGCTGGCTGCTGGCCGGCGGCGCGACGGGGCTGACCGACAAACAGATCCGCGGCGTCGACGCGCTGGTCACCGACTGGCACGGCCAGGGTGGCGTGGCGGTCGGGTCGGCATCTCGGGGTCAGCGATTGTTCGCGGGACGACGTGACGGCGTGCTGTCCTTGCGGCTCGAGCCTGTCGGGAAACCGATTTGACGCCTGTGTTGGTTGTCGGTCGGTCGACGTCGCTACGCTGTGGTCGTGGCTGAGACCTTCCCGGGGCAGACGGCGGAGCTGTACCCGGGGGATATCAAGTCCGTGCTGCTCACCGAGGAGCAGATCCAGCGCCGCATCGCCGAACTCGGCGCCCAGATCGGCGACGACTATCGCGACGTGTCCGCGACGACCGGCCAGGATCTGTTGTTGGTCACCGTGCTGAAGGGCGCGGTGCTCTTTGTCACCGACCTGGCGCGTGCGATTCCGTTACCCACCCAGTTCGAATTCATGGCGGTGAGTTCCTATGGGTCCTCGACATCGTCGTCGGGAGTGGTGCGCATCCTCAAAGACCTCGACCGCGACATCCACGACCGTGACGTGCTGATCGTCGAGGACGTCGTCGACTCGGGTCTCACGCTTTCGTGGCTGTTGCGCAACCTCAAGAGCCGCCATCCCAGGTCGTTGCGCGTGTGCACGCTGCTGCGTAAGCCTGATGCGCTGGGAGCCAACGTCGATATCGCCTACGTCGGCTTCGACATTCCCAACGACTTCGTGGTGGGCTACGGCCTGGACTACGACGAGCGCTACCGCGACCTGTCATACATCGGGACGCTGGACCCCCGGGTCTACCAGTAGGGGCCTAATCCAGTTCCCACACAGCGGTCACCGAGAAGCTGACCGTCTGCTGACCGGGTTCGATGGGCACCGGGGTCGCCGCGCGCGGCGGTGCCGGCGGGGCAGTCCTCGTCGGCGCGGTGGAACCGGACCCCTCCGAGATCGACAGCACCTTGCCCAGGCGCAGCCCCGACAACTGCGCGTATTGCTGGGCACGGTTCTTGGCGTCGTCGAAGGCGCGGGCCCGCGCATCCTTCACCAGCTGCGAGTCGTCGGCGATGGAATAGCTGACCGAACTGATCCGGGTGGCGTCACCGCCCGTGGTGACGATCAGGGCCAGCAGCCGCGAGGCGGCATCGGTGGGGTGAATCTTGACCTCGATGGCGTTGTCGGCGCGGTAGCTGGTGATCGTGGCGGTTCCGCCCGGCTCCGCGCTGCTGTACTGCGGTTGCAGGCTGACCTCGGTGGTGCGAATGTCCTTGCGGTCCACCCCGGCCCCCACCAGCGCATTGATCACCGCCTGCTGGCGGTCGTTGGTCTGGTTCATCGCGCTGGTGACGTCGGCTGCGGTGAACTCGATTGCGACGTCGGCGGTCAATGTGTCCGGAACACCTTGCACCTGCCCCGACCCGAAGACGGTCACCTGACGAGGATTTGCCCCGGGCGGCGACGCATCGTGGGAATCGCACGCTGACAGCGACGCGGCGACCAGGCCCGCGACGGCCAGGGCAACCGACTTGCGGACGACCCGTGGGGCGCTTTGTGTGAACGGCATGCGCTACCCTAGCGGGAGTTTCCGGCCTTCGTTGATCGACGGCCTGATTTGCCCTGGTGGGGTTGTGTTTTTGGGCAGGGCTGGTGTATTACCCAACTCGCGGTGTTGGGCGCTGTTGGTCAGCGGGTGGGTGCGTATTGGTGGATTGCGAACAGGTCGGCGAGTCGCTGTTGGGTCGGGCTCATG
>NZ_UPHQ01000260.1 GCF_900566055.1 Mycobacterium innocens | reverse complement strand
CCGTTGCCGGTAAGCCGCCCGCCGTGGCCGCCGGCTCCGCCGCCGCCACCCAACCAGCCGGCTCCTCCGTTGCCGATCAATGCGGCGGCGCCACCGTTGCCGCCCGCGAGGGTGGTAGTGGCGCTGGTGACGCTGTAGCCCGCGCCGCCGTTGCCGTACAACAACCCGCCGGCTCCGCCGTTGGGGTTGTTGCTGTCCCGTCGGCGCCGTTGCCGATCATCGGGCGGCCGAGCAGCGCCCGGGTGGGCGCATTGACCGCACCGAGAATCTGCTTTTCCAGCGGCTGCAACGGCGAGGCGTTGACGGCCTCGGCGCCGGCATAGACGCTTCCGGCGGCGGCCAATGCCTGCACGAATCGAGCGCGAAAGGCGGCGGCTTGAGCGCCCAGATCCTGATATGCCTGCGCGTGTGCGGCAAACACCGATGCGATCGCTGCGGACACCTTGTCGGCGCTCGCCGCCCGACAGTCGGTAGTGTCGCCGCCACATTGGCCGCGTTCACCGTCGAGCCGATACCCGCCAACTCCGTCGCCGCCGAAGTCAGGATGTCCGGAGCCGCGACCAGATACGACATTGATGACCTCCAATTTGTCGAACCCGGCAAACGCTCAGCGCGGCTGGGCGGTCACCCCGTTTGTCCGGATTGGACCATCAACCGGGCGCCAGGTAACCCACCGGACCCGCCGCGATGCACAGCGACAGCGCGGTGGTGTTGGCCCGCACCCTGATCGCATCCCCGGCGCCGGGCAGCCGGGCGTAGACGCGGTTGAGGCCGGGATGCACCGGGACCTTCCGCTCGGGTCCGTCGGACAGCGACAGTGTCATCGATCCGTCGCTGTTGGCGAGGTAGTTGAGTTCGACGGTCCAGTCGGCGGGCAGCAGCGGGCCGTCGAGGACCAGCCGCGTCGGCTGGTCCGGTTGGGTGAAGTAGCCGCAGTGCGGCTGCGGGCCGGGAACAATCGCGCGGACCCAGGTCACTCGCGCGTCGACCAGGCTGCCGGAGCTGTTGAACATGCGCAATCGTGTTGTCGCCGTTTCAAATTCAGGCCGGTCGCGCAGCAGGGCGAATAGGTGGCTGGCCAGGTTCTCCGGCCAGGCCACCCGCTGCAGCACCAACGGGTCGACTTCCTGATCCAGCAGCGGTGCATTCGAATCAGCGTGTGCCGCAGCCAGACTGGCCTTCGCGTTCTGCAGGTACGCCTTGGTCGGGTTGTCGCGCCAACTGGTCAGGAATGTCGCCGTGGAATACAGGCTGCTGGCCAGGAACAGGGTCGTCAGGCCGGCCGTCACGCCAGTGCGCAGCGGTGAAGAGTCCCGCCACGGTGTATCCCGGTTTGGCGCGGCGAACGCGACAGCGCCCAGCAGCGCCAGCACGACCACGAGATCCGGTAAATATCTTAGTGTTTGGGCTAATTCGAGCGCGGTGAACCGTGACGAGCGCATCAGATAGACGGGGACCTGGCATGCGACGGTATAGCCTGCCGCGGTCAACCAGACCGCACCTATGCGGCGCTTGTGGATCAACGAAAGCCCAAGCACGCCAAGCAAGACCAACCAGCCGAGGGCCATCACCGCCGGCGGCGGCGTGCCCCACGGCGACGACGGCGCCCAGCGATCCCAGTGCCAGGGCCCGCCGGCCAGGCCCGGCACGATGCCGTGGGTGATCGAGCGGCACAGCAGATTCAACGTCATCGAAAGGTCCGAGCTCCACCGTTTCTGGTTGACCACCGCCAGATACAGCCCCACCCAGGCGGCAGTCAGCGCCAGCGAGGCCGTCCATAACCGGAAACCCGCCCGCCATACCGTTAGCAGCGCCCTCGGGTCGCCGCCGACGTGACACCACAGCGCGGCCACCGCAAATGCGACAAACGGGATTACCGCGGACTTCTCGAAGAACAGCAGACCGGCGAGGTAAACCAGTACGCTGGTCACCGCGTATCGCGGGTTGCCGGTGCGGATCAGCAGGACCGCGTCGGCGCACACCCAGGCCAGCGCCGCCAGCATCGGCAACGAGTTCAGCGCCGCCGCCCACCACGTGAAGCCGGGCACCCCCAGCGGGGTGAACAACGCGAACGTCAAGGGAATCAACAGAACCCGACGCCAGCCCAGGATCACCTGCAGCGCCCGCAGCAATGCCAGCGAAGCCAGCAGCTGCAGCACCGCCAGACTGATCGCCGGACCGGTCCAGACCAGTGGCGCCGCCCGGATGATCGCACCGCCAACCAGGAAGGCGCCCGGCATCACGTGGCCGTCATGGTCGTCGAACAGATACGACGGCGACAGCAGGCCCTGGGTGCCGGCCTTCCCGACCAGGATCAGATCGTCCCAGTAGAAGTACCCCCCGAATGCCAGCACCGCGCGAACCGCCAGTTGTGCCGCGATGAGCAACGCGGCCGCCAACACCACTCTGTATGGTGGGCCGGTGCGCGCACTCGTCACCGGGGCAGCCGGTTTCATCGGATCGACGCTAGTCGACCGTCTGCTTGCCGACGGTCACACGGTAATCGGGCTGGACAATTTCGCGACCGGCCGGGCCACCAACCTCGAGCACCTCGCCGAGCACCCCGCCCACGTTTTTGTCGAGGCCGACATCGTGACCGCCGATTTGCAGGCCATCCTTGACCTGCACCGACCGGAGGTGGTGTTTCACTTGGCGGCGCAGATAGACGTTCGGCATTCGGTGGCCGACCCGCAATTCGACGCGGAAGTGAACGTCATCGGCACGGTGCGGCTGGCCGAAGCGGCACGCCGCACCCGGGTCCGCAAGATCGTGCACACCTCCTCGGGCGGATCCATTTACGGCGTCCCGCCGGTGTACCCGACTCCCGAGACCGTGCCGACCGATCCGGCGTCGCCGTACGCCGCGGGCAAGGTGGCCGGCGAGATCTACCTGAACACCTTCCGGCATCTGTACGGTCTGGACTGCTCGCACATCGCACCGGCCAATGTCTACGGGCCCCGCCAGGACCCGCACGGTGAGGCGGGCGTGGTGGCGATCTTCGCCCAGGCGCTGCTGTCGGGCAAGCCCACCAAGGTGTTCGGCGACGGCGGCAAGACGCGCGACTACGTGTTCGTCGACGACGTGGTGGACGCCTTCATCAAGGCCGCCGGCGAAGCGGGCGGTGGGCAGCGCTTCAACATCGGTACCGGCATCGAAACGTCGGACCGCCAACTGCATTCGGCGGTGGCGGCGGCTGTCGGCGGACCCGACGACCCGGAGTTCCACCCGGACCGGCTGGGTGACCTGAGGCGGTCGTGCCTCGACATCGGCTTGGCCGAACGGGTTTTGGGGTGGCGGCCCCGGGTGGAGCTGGCCGAGGGTGTGCGTCGCACGGTGGAGTACTTCCGGTACGCGTAACTCGGGGATTAGCTACCGGCCGCCGCCCAGCGCCACACTGCGCTACCCGTGGGCGCCGGGTGCGCCGGGTGCCCCGATCGCCCCGCCGCGACCGCCGGTACCACCCTCGCCGCCGCCGGCCAGGCCGCCGCTGGGACCGCCGTCCGCACCGCTTCCGCCGAAGCCGAACAGGATGCCGGCATCGCCGCCGTCGCCGCCGCTGCCGCCGCGAATTATTCTCGTGCCGGTAGCACCCCA
Organism: Mycobacterium innocens; assembly: GCF_900566055.1. GTDB lineage: Bacteria > Actinomycetota > Actinomycetes > Mycobacteriales > Mycobacteriaceae > Mycobacterium > Mycobacterium innocens. Next base: position 845 of record NZ_UPHQ01000260.1, on the reverse strand, counting down.
TCCGCCGTTGCCGCCGTTACCGATCAACAACCCAGCGTTGCCGCCGTCGCCGCCGCGGCCCTGGGACTGCCCGAACCCGGCGTAACCCCCATTACCGCCGTCACCGACCAGGCCGCGTGCGGGGCCGCCGTCGCCGCCGTTGCCTGCGCTGCCGCCGTTGTTACCGCCCCCATATCCGCCGGTGCCGCCGCTACCGGCGAGCAGCCCGGCGGATCCGCCATTTCCGCCGGCCAACCCCCGCGTGTGGAAATTGAAGGTGCCGGTCCCGCCGGAGCCGCCGTTGCCGCCGTTGCCGATCAATAGCCCGCCATCGCCGCCGTTCTGACCGGTGCCCGGGGCGCCGTCGGCACCATTGCCGATCAGCGGGCGGCCCAACAACGCCATGGTGGGCGCGTTGATCGCCTTAAGCAGCTGCTGCCCGGCGCTGGCGACATCGGTGATCGCATAGGCGCTCGCGCTGGCCTGCAGGGTGCGCACAAACTGGTCGTGGAATGCCGCCGCCTCAGCGCTGAAGGCCTGGTATGTCGCGGCGTGGTCACCGAACAACGCCGCCAGCGCCGTCGACACCCTCATCGACAGCGGACGCCAGCACCGACAATGTCGGACCGCGGCCGCGGCATTCGCCTGGGCTAGGGCAGCGCCGACCCTCGACAGATCACCGGCTGCGGCGGCCACCACCTCAGGTGCGGCGATGACAAACGACATGGGTCCTCCTAGATGAGTAATTCCCAACCTTGGTCAGTGGTCGTAGGCGATCAGTGACCTCTTGACTGGGCTGTTGATCTTCCAGTTGTGCCAGATCACAGCGGCAAGGGCGAGGAGGCGCTGGGCGACGCGGGCGTAGA
>NZ_UPHQ01000265.1 GCF_900566055.1 Mycobacterium innocens | reverse complement strand
CGCCCCACCCGACGACGACCCCCCACCCTTCTAAGCGGGAGGGCCTACATCTCGTCCAACGGCCTGCGCAGCGATGTCTCACCGGCCTGCCACGACCGCATCAGGCAGTCGGCCAACCGGTTTTCGAGGAGCTCGAACGCTCGCATGCCGAACACGATGTCCTGCTCGAGCTGCGGTTCTCGCGCGGCGAGGTCGCCCACCACGTCCATGCGGACCACCTGTTCGTGCACCGCGTCCGCTTCCACGTGTTGGTGGTAGAAGGCGACACATTCCTCGGGTGCCTCCATCCGGCGCAGCGCCTCGACCATCCGCCGAGAACCCGGAGGCGAGGTGATCTCCGTCGCCGCGAAGTGCCCGATTGCGGCGCCTCGCAACCGCCGGTGCAGCCCGAACAGCGACATGATGTTGACCACCGCCAGTGATTCGGCGGGAACCACGCCGAGATAGCCCAAGTGGGTTGAATCGAGTCCGGCCGCGTCCAGTAGGTCGGCGAAAAGCTGCTGGTGCACCCGCGGGCCATAACCGGCACCGTATTCGTCGAACTCGACGGCGACGAATGCCGCCTTGGCCTGACCGGTCAGGCGCGGAATTGCCCAGGCATGCGGATCACCCTCTTTGAGGTGATACAGCGATCTATGTGCAAAATATTCACGCATCTGCTGCCACGTGCCGGTGTCGCGCAGGTAATACGACGGCCCAGTGCCGTCGACGGGCTCTATCGAGAGCCTGTCCATTTCGGCCACCGCGGTGTGGTGCGACTCGATGGGGCCGACATCACGGCGCACGCCCGTCAGGAAAGCCCGCTCGAGTTCGGCACGTAGGTGCAGCAGCGCGGGATTCCACTCCCACGTCGGATCCACTCCGGAAAAACCGCGGTAATGCAGCTCGTAGCACATATACAAGGCCAGCTGCAGATCGTGGCCGTAGGGATCGACGTCGCCCACGGAGGCGCCGAGGCGGGTGAACTGGTCGCGGGGCGCCGGCCCGGTTAACGCACGGCGCACGGCGATCGACAGTGGTCCGTGCCCGGCCGGTAAGGACGGCTCGACGGCAGACGAGCGTTGCTGCTCGACGGGCCTGAAGGTTGTACGGGTCACGCCCTTGAATACCCCGGATCCGGTAACTCAACCTGCCGCGATTCAACCGAGGATCGGCCGTAGACGCCGCGGCCGCTAATGCGATTTTGACGGCCTGGACAGATGAGCCGCGATGCCGCCACGCGAATTGTGCTCTAGCAGGCCGTGATCTGACCGAGATCACCCTGGACAATTTTGTCCAAGCCCATGTCTTCTATTGGCGATATGTAAGGACTAAGCTCCTTGCATGCGCTGCGGGGGCGGCGCTGGCCGGGGCCTAACACAAGGCGCATTTCAAATCCATTCCAGACACTCAGCGTGCCGGGGGGTTCATCTATGCCTGCGAGGACCAATGTCATTGCATTGCAACCGAATCGACAACGTTTAGCGGCACGGAACCAGGCCGGCCGACAAACCAATCGACAAGCGGCATTGCGGCCCACGTCGTCGCCGTCCAATTCCAAGACCACTGACCGGCGGGCCGCCGCCGTCATCCGAGACCTCGATCAGAAGCGTGCTTTCGGCGCCAGGGTTCCCGCGGCCCAGGCGCAACCCAACGAGCTCGCCGAACGGGTCACCGCCGTTGCCCAATTCCTGCGCAAGCGACTGACCGGGGACTACCGTGTCGACGAGTTCGGCTTCGACCCCCACTTCACCGACGCGCTGATCAGGCCATTGCTCCGGCTGATCTCCCGGTCGTGGTTCCGGGTCGAGGTCAGCGGGATCGAAAACCTGCCCGACAAAGGCCCGGCACTGGTGGTCTCCAACCACGGCGGCGTGCTACCGGTCGATGCGCTGATAATCTCGACGGCGGTGCACGAACACCATCCCGCGCACCGAAACCTGCGAGCGTTGGCCGCCGATTTGTGTTTCGACCTGCCGGTCATCGGCGAGGTTGCCCGCAAGGCCGGTCACACGCTGGCCTGCCCGACCGACGCCCATCGGCTGCTAGCGGCCGGCGAACTGGCCGCGGTGTTTCCGGAGGGATACAAGGGCTTGGGCAAGTGCTTCAAGGACCGCTACAAGCTGCGCCGGTTCGGCCGCGGGGGGTTCGTGTCGGCCGCGGTGCGCGCTAACGCGCCGATCATCCCGTGCGCGGTGGTGGGTTCGGAGGAGATCTATCCGATGCTGGGCGATGTCAAGCCGCTGGCGAGGCTGTTGGGTCTGCCGTACTTCCCGATCACCCCGTTGTTCCCGTGGGCCGGCCCGGCCGGGCTGATACCGCTGCCGTCGAAGTGGCACATCGCGTTCGGCCGCCCGATCGGCACCGCCGACTACGACCGCGCCGATGCCGACGACCCCACCGTCACGTTCGAATTGACCGACCACGTACGGGAGACGATCCAGCAGATGCTGTACGGCCTGTTGATCCGCCGCCGCAACGTCTTCTTCGGCTAACGAGGCAGCCGGAAAGTCATCTCGATGGCAGTCCCGCCCGGGCTGTTGTCGATTTCCACGGTGTCACTGATGGCGTTGATCAGCGTCAGGCCCCGCCCGCCGTCGCCCGGATCGGCCGCCGGCGTCTTCCACGACCCGGAGTCGACGACTCGCGCCTGGACCGCTCCCTCGACGGCTCTCACGTCCACCAGCATGGTCCCGACGGGATGCCCACGGTATGCGTGCTCGATGCAATTGGTACACGCCTCGTTGATCACGAGCACGATGTCGCCGGCCCGTTCGTCGGAGACGTCGGCGGCTCGCAGCCACCATGCCAGCTGGTGCCGGATGCCGGCCAATTGATCTGGGGTAGCGCTGGTTTCGATGCGAAGCGGCCCGTGTGGGTGCCGGTATGCCACCATCGCGACGTCGTCGTCGTATCCGGCCACCGGCGCCAACCGGCCCAGCACGGCATCGGCGACGGCATCGATCGGCAACATCGTCGACGCTGCCAAAACCTCGGCGACGCGTCCCAGGCCTTCGTCGATCGACTCGTACTTGCGCTCGACCAGGCCGTCGGTGAACAGCATCAGCGTCGAGCCGGGCAGCAATTCCTGGGAAGCCTCCGGGCGCGGCTGCGTTCGCCGGACCGCCAGGGGAACCGACCGGGCATCGGTCAACAACGTGGTCCCGCGGCCGGGCTCGGCAAGCACCGCGGGCATGTGCCCGGCGTTGCTGTAGTCGAGGATCCCGGATTTGGTGTCCAGGATCGCCAGAAACACCGTCGTGCAATAGGCATCGGGAATGAGCGACGCGGCCGCGTCGAGTTGTTCGAGCAACAGCGCGGGTTGGGCTCCGGTGAGTAACAGCGCGCGCGCCGAGCTGCGCAGCTGGCCCATGATCGCGGCGGCGGGCAACCCGCGGCCCACGCAGTCGCCGACGACAATGCCGATGCGGTGGTCGTCGAGAGGCAGCACGTCGTACCAGTCGCCGCCGATCTCCAAGGGCGGCACGGCGGGTTCGTAGCGGACGGCGAAGCCCGGCGGCGGCTCCACCGGCGGCAGCATGGCCCGCTGCAGGGTCAACGATGTCTCACGCGCGCTCTCGAATTGCCGGACATGGCCGATGGCCAGGCTCAGGTGACCGATGAGCACCGTGACCAGTAGCCGATCCTCGGCGGTCACCCAGCGCGGCACCCGCAGCTCCAGCCACAACGCGACGTCGGCGGCACCCGACAGCACCGCGACCAGTCCTCGGGCCTTACCCGGAGTGTCCGGCCACTCGATCGTTCTCGCCGTCAGCGGCAGCTGTTGACGTGCCTCCTCAAACGTCTGACGCAGCAGCGGATCCATTCTGCGCCAAGACTTTTCGGACGGCTCTCCGGCCACCTGGACGGTCGGTTCACCGTCGCCGGGCGGCCATATAACGGCAACCACGCGTTGCACGTCGACCGCGCTGCGGCATTCGTCGAGGGTGATGGACAGCACCTCGGCCAGGCTCTTGGCCACACCGACCGACGTGGCCAGCCGCAGCACAGCGCTTTCCCTTGCGGCGAAAGCTCGTTCGGCGGTGATGTCGCGAACCGTGCCCACGTACACGTCTCGATCCGCGACGGCACCCCGAACGGCGTTGATACTCACCGTCACCCAGACGAGATGACCGTCGCGGTGCCGGATCGGCGTCTCGTACTCGGCAAAGCCGTCCCGCCTAACCCGCTGCTGTTGCTGGGCCGCGCTTTTCTTGTCGAGCAGCCACGGATGCGGCCACCGGTACGGCAAGCCTTCCGGGGGATAGCCGATGATCTCGGCGAACGCGCTGTTCATCTCGATCACGGCGCCGTCGTGGTCGGCGACGAAGAATCCTTCCTGCAACGAGTTCACCAGCGCGTTGCGGAAGGTGTCGCGGTGGGCGAGATCCTCGGCCCGGGCCCGCTGCTGCTCGTAACGCCTGGTGCCGTCGAGGAATCCGCGGGTGGCGATGTCGAGGGCGGCCAGGGTCTGCAGCAGGAACTCCAACGCGATCGGCCGGCCCGACGCGGCGTCTGCCGAGAGCTCGTCGAGCAACCGGAAGTGGTTCTCGATGATGTCGAGCATGCTGATGCGTTCCGCCAAGGCCCGGCGTCCGAGCTCATGGCCGACGGCCAGGCTGTCTTCGTCGCGCTTGTCCAGGTAGGTACGCAGCGCGGCGAAATAGCGGGCGCGGAAGTCGTCGGTGTAGGTCATGTCGAGATGCCCCGGTGACGCGCGGCGAGGACCATCGCGTCGTCAGTGTCCTTGGCGTGCTTGACCAGTATCTGCTCGGCGATGCCAGTGGCGGAAGCGGCGAAGTCGATGTGGTCCAGGTGATCGTCGGTGATCCCGTCGCTGGCGATGACGAGCAGGTCACCGGCGCGGATCGGCACCACCTTGGCCGGCGTGACCTCCGGTACCCGGTAGCCGACGATGCCGGCGGTCAGCCGCACGCTGGAACTGATCCGGACCCCGCTGATCGCCTTGGCGACCAGGTTGGCGGCCACGTTCCCCACGCCCGTCCAGCACAGCCCGCCGGCGGGGAAGTCGATCCTGGCCAGGGTCATCGCAACCCCACGGGTGCCCGACAGCATGCGGTGGCAGAGCTGGATCAGCACCTCGAGACGCTCGTCGCTTGCGTCGTTGAGCACGCCGACCGCGATCTGTGCGGCACGGGCGGCCTCCGGGCCGTGTCCGAGTCCGTCCAGGACACCGAACAGCGCGGCGTCCCCGCCGACCTGGACAGCGATCGGAAGGTCGCCGCAGGTGTGCTCGCCCGGCCGCGGCCGACCGGCGACCGCCCACTCGATCGGCCCGAACCGGCCGTTATCGCGCACGGGGCGGAACCCATTTCCACATTTCGACGGTCGTTCCGCGGCCCACCGCCGACTCCACGATCAGCCGGTCCATCAGGCGCCGCGCGCCCGGCAAGCCCATGCCCAGCCCGCGGCCGGTGGAGTAGCCGTCCTCCATCGCGCGATCGATATCCGCGATGCCCGGACCCTCGTCTTCGGCGCGCACCACCAGCGCCTTGCGGCCCTCGCGGTCGGCCACCGCGACCCGGACCTCGCCTCGGCCGGCGTAGCTGGTGATGTTGCGGGCGATTTCGGAGATCGCGGTGGCGATCATGGTGACGTCGGTCAGCGAGAACCCCAGTTCACTGGCGAGCTGATGCCCGGCGTGGCGGGCAGCGACGATGTCGTCGGGGTGGTCCACCTCGACGACGATGTCATCCGTCACTGTCGGGCCCGATCATCGGCTTTTCCAGGCCCAGCTTGCGGTTCAGCAGCGCCAGGCCTTCCTCCAAGTCGAGCGCGGTGTGCATATCGTCGAAGGCCAGCCCCAGCTGCACCATCGCGAAGGCCACCTCCGGTCGTAGGCCCACGATCACCGTCTCGGCGCCACGCAGCCGGATCATCCGCGCAATCGTCTGCAGGGACCGGGCGGCGAACGAATCCAGCACCTCCACGGCGGTGACGTCGACGATGATGCCCTGGGCGCGGAATTCGGTGACCCGGTCCATCAAACGCTGCCGGAAGAGTTCGGTCTCGGAGTCGGTGAGCGCGGAGCGCACCGTCGCAATGAGTATCGGTCCCAGCTTCAGAATGGGTACCGGCATGGGCTGACCTTTGATGAGTGCCTACCCGGTCTAGTCGCCGGTGCGGGTGACTTCGTAGCCCAGCAGCCGCTCGGCTTCCTCGATGCCGCCCTGCAGGTCGCCGACGGCGTTCATCTTCGACAGGTCCAGCCCGATTGTGACCAGCGTCAAAGCGATTTCGGAGGACAGGCCGGTGATGATCACGCTGGCGCCCATCAACCCGGAGGCGTCCACCGTTTGCACCAGGTGGTTGGCCACCGTCGAATCGATGGTCGGCACCCCGGTGATGTCGATGACCACGACCTTGGCGCGGTTGGCCCGGATGGCGCGCAGCAACTGCTCGGTGACCTGGCGGGCGCGCTGGCTGTCGAGCACGCCGATGATCGGCAGAATCAGCAGCTGCTCGCGCACCTGCAGCACCGGCGTCGACAGCTCGCGGATGGCCTCCTGCTGCTGGCGGATGATGCGCTCGCGTTCCTGTACGAAGCTGACCGCCACGGTGTTGGCGATCCGGTTGGCCGCCGGCTCGTAGGCGTCGAGCACTTGGTTGAGCATCTCGAAGTCGGTCTGGTACTTCTCGAACAGCGACCGGGCGAGCACGTCGCGCAGCAGCAGCACGATGCCAACGACCTCGTCGGTCTCCACGCCCCGGGGAATGATGCGTTCGGACAGGTCGCGGGCATAATCCTGCAGCGCCTCGACGCTGCCGGTCTCGAGCACCTCGACGTAGTTGTCGTAGACGGCGGTCGCCTCGGAGAAGATCTCCTCCGGCGTCATCGCGGTGAGCAGCTCGGCCGCGGTGATCCGGCGCGCCCACTCCTCGCGCAACCCGGTCCGGTTCTGCCGCAGATGCTGGACCAGCTGTGGCAGCAAACCGTCGCTGGAGACCGGCTGCGGGACAGCATTGGTGTTCGAAGTGGTGGTGAGCTCCATCGGCAAGTCTGACATCTGGCCTCCCCAAGTGCCATGTCGCGCCCCGAAGGGCGCAGCTCATATGGGGAGACTAGCCTGGGGCGCGCCGCATAACGCGTCGAGGTCTTCTTCTTCTCGCAGTTCGGGAGGCGGGTTAGGCTTGCAGTACCCCCACGGCTTTGGACAAAGGACCGCCATTGTCAGCTCCTGATTCGATCACCGCCGAGGTCACCGACCACGACGGGGTCGCCGTGCTCAGTATCGGTGGCGAAATCGACCTGGTCACCGCTCCGGCCCTGGAAGAAGCCATCGGCGGCGTGGTCGCCGAAAATCCCGCGGCGCTGATCATCGACCTTTCCGGGGTGGAGTTCCTCGGCTCGGTGGGGCTCAAGATCCTCGCGGCGACCCACGAGAAACTCGGCGGTGCGGCCGAATTCGGGGTGGTCGCGCGAGGACCGGCGACCAGACGGCCGATTCACCTGACCGGTCTGGACAAGACCTTCTCGCTGTACCCGACGCTGGACGAGGCATTGACCGGCGTGCGGGACGGCAAGCTGAACCGCTGACGCATCACGTTTTCGTCACGATCGAGATAACAATCGTCTAAGAACTCGTGTTTCCTTCTGAGAATTTGGCCGTTCCCTAACACAACGGGTCACACGAGTGTGCTCGTGTCACGGCTGCGACGGTTGCGGACTCCGGTGCATGTTCGTCCTGGGCGAACGGCGCCCCTGCGGCCGCTTGCGCTTCCGCTACTTTGGCTTTCGGGGGTTCGGGAGCCTCCATGATCAGTTTGCTCATGTGAAGGAATACGTCATGAAATTCAGCAGTATCGTCGCGCGTCGGCGCGTCGCCGGCGTCAGCGCCGGTTGCCTGCTCGGGGGGCTGGCCATCGGTATCGTCGGCGCGCCGTCGGCGGCGGCCGCACCCGACTGTAGCCCGGAAGGCGTCCACGCCACCATTTCGTCGGTGACCGGCTCGGCGCAGCAGTACCTTGCCACGCATCCGGGTGCCAATCAGGTGGTCATGGCCGCCTACGGGCAGCCGCGTGGGGAGGCGGCCGTCAACGTTCGCAACTACTTCACCGCGCACCCCAACGAGTACTACGACCTGCGCGGGATTCTGGCGCCGATCGGTGACACCGAGCGCCAGTGCGATGTGACGGCCCTGCCGCCGCATCTGGAGTCGGCCTACCACGAGTTCATGGCGGGCTGACCCAGCCGGCCCCAGAAGCCCGTAACGACCCGCCCCGACGAGGTGGCGGGTCGTTACGGCTTCGACGGGGCAAGCAGGTGGAAAATCCCCGGCCGGGTCTCGTCGAGTGCGATGATCACCGGCATGGATGTCGACCATCCGGAACGGGACCAGCATTGGGACCAGCGCAGGCGCGGGGAGACCGACCTCCAACGGCTCGACCGCAATTGGAACAGCCTGTTGCAGGAGCTGCGGGTGGTCCAGACCGGTGTTCAGCTGCTCACCGGGTTCCTGCTGACGCTGCCGTTCCAGCAGCGCTTCGACACATTGACGCTGCACGGGGTGTATCTGGCCACGGTGGGATGTTCGGTGGCTGCGACCGTGCTGCTGATCGCCCCGGTGGGTATGCACCGGCTGCTGTTCCGGCGGCACCGCCTGGTGGTGCTGGTGTCGGCGGCGCACCGGTGCGCTTACGCCGGTTTGGTCCTGCTCGGGCTGGCCTTGACCGGGGTGACGGTCATCATCTTCGACGCGGTGTCCGGGGCAACCGCCGGCCTCGTCGCCGGGGCCTGCGCTTTGGCGCTGTTCGCGATTTTCTGGGTGCTGGTTCCGCTGTTGTTGCGCACCCGCGACGTGCGCCTGCCGGACTACTGACCTGCCGACCCCCGGTGTGAGCCGCTGTCCGGGCGGGTAATTCCTCTTGGGACATGAGAGGAGCGCCGAATGCGGCTGCGTCGCAGCGTTTTGAGCAAGCCGGGGATCGCCCGTAAACGGCGTGGCAAGGGCTTCGCCTACTACGGGCCGGACGGCGAGTTGCTGACCCACGGCCAGACCCTGCAGCGAATCAAGGACCTGGTGATCCCGCCCGCGTGGCAGAAGGTGTGGATCTCGCCCTACCCCAACGGGCACATTCAGGCGGTCGGCACCGACGCGGCCGGACGCCGCCAGTACCTCTACCATCAGGCCTGGCAGCAGGAGCGTGCCGAGGAGAAGTTCGATCGCGTGCTGGAGCTGTCCAAGGAGCTGCCGGCGCTGCGTCGCCGGATCGGGAAGGATCTCGGCGGCCGTGGTCTCACCCGCGATCGGGTGCTGGCATTGGCGCTGCACCTGTTGGATCTCGGCTACTTCCGGGCCGGCGGTGAGCAGTATGCGGGCGAGAACGACTCCTACGGCATCGCCACCCTGCGCTGCGAGCACGTGACGGTCCGCCGCGACGCGGCGGCCTTCGACTATCCCGCCAAGAGCGGGGTACGGCGCGCACTGGAGATTGACGACCCCGAAGTCGTCCGCGCGGTGCGCTCGCTGACGCGCCGAAACCCGCCCTCGGGGCGGCTCCTGGTGTGCCGCAATGGCTCTGGATGGGCAGACATTCGTGCCGACGACCTCAATGCGCACTTCAAGGAGTTGGTCGGCGACGGCTACAGCGTCAAGGACTTACGGACCTGGCATGGCACCGTGCTAGCGGCCGCGGCATTCGCCGACGCTGACCCCGCCGTGTCGCAACGCGTGGCCAAGCGGGTCGAGGCCGCCGTGATGCGCGAGGTCGCCGAGGAGCTGGGCAACACCGCCGCGGTGGCGCGCGGTTCCTACGTGGATCCGCGCGTGGTCACCGGTTATGAGCAAGGTGTGACGATTGCGGCGGCGGTCCGCCGCGCCCGCCGCGGCCGCCGGCCGGATGCGGCGCAGCAGATTCTGGAAAAAGCCACCCGCACGCTGGTGCAACGAATCACCAAGGAGCAGAGCGCATCTGGTCCTCAACCGCTGGCCAGAACGGCGTGATCCGCGAAGCGTGCCGCTACCCGCCGGCGGTGCGCTTGAGCGCGGTGTGCGGACTTTCGCCGTAGGTCTGGCGATAGAGCACGGCGAACCGGCCGGTATGGGCAAAGCCCCAGCGCTGCGCGATTTCGCTGACTGTGGTTACCGATCGGTCGCCGGAGATCAGGTCTTGATGAGCTCGATGCAGCCGCACCCGGCGGAGGTATTCGGTGGGAGTGGTGTCGAGCTGCTGCCGGAACAGGTACTGTACCGCCCGCGGCGTCAGATGGACCACGGCCGCGACGTCCTTGACCCCGATGTTCATCGCCGCGTGGCGATGAATGAACGACATGGCGGTTTGCAGTGCCTTGGGGACCGATGGGTCGTTCGGCGCCGACTGCCCCGCGCTGATGTTGGACGGAAAGCACTCGATTAGGGCAGCGGCCAGCAACCGGGCCGCCGCGGTGACCAGGAGTGGGTGCCGGACGGTGTCGGCCGAAGCGAAGCTGGTAGTGACGTAGTCGAATGTGTCCCGCCAGATGCGCGCTGCCGCCGGCGTACGTGGCCGGGAACTGAGGAACTCGACCTGCTGCGGCATCGGCGTGTGTGACCCCGCGGCGACTTGTTGGAGCAGATCGGCGTCGATGCTGGCAACGGTGAACCGGACGCTGTTCAGCCGCAGCAGGCGCGGAAATCCGTCGACGGCCAGCAGCGGGGTATCCGCGTTCGGGGCACCGTCGCCAACCGCGATCAACGAGCCTGAACGCGGCTGGATCACGATAAAGCCATCGGTCGTGCGGATTTCGCAGTCGACTCGGCCCTGGATCGTCACGTTGTCGACGGTGAGGTGTTCGGCCGCGCAACGGTGGTGTGTGATGGTCGATCCCTTGGCGAACTCGCTGATTCGCCAACTCGGGTGATAGGCGCTGGCGAAGAATCTCTGGGCGGCGACGCGATCGACGGCGTGGAAATGGGCGTGCCGCACCGCCGCGGGGTGGTCCTTGAACTCGTGGCGATCCTTGCCGTCAAGGCTGATCGCGTCGTGCCGCTGGGGACGGACACGGCACCGTGTGTCCTCGGTAACACTTGTCATGGTCGACAATAATGGTAAAGGATTAACGCAACTATCCGGCGCTAGCTACCTTCTGCCGCTCGCCCAGCGAACTGACCTGGCGGTAGATGTTGAGCGTATCGAGCGCGATGCGGTCCCAGGTGAACCGCGACTCTGCATGCAACCGCCCCGCCGCCCCCATGCCCGCACACTGAAAGCTTTGTTCCTGGAGCGTTTTCAATGCGATCGCCAATTCCCTGGGATTGTCGGGTGGTACCAGCAACCCGGTGACCGAGGACACCACGGTGTCTGCCAGGGCGCCGGTGGACACCGCCACCACGGCGACGCCGCTGGCCATGGCCTGCAACGCGGCACTGGCCCGCGGCGCCTGCCGGGGCGTGCACGCGACGACATCGGCCGATCGCAGCAGTGCCGGCAGTTCGTCGGCCGCGCCGGGGCCGGCGAAGCGGACCCGGTCGTTCACTTGCAGCGCCGCGGCCAGGTTCTTCAGTGCGTTCCGTGCCTCGTCGTGGGCCCGATTCTGGCGGGAGCCGGCTGCGGCACTCTCGGCGATGACGAGTTCCGCTGCCGGAAGTTTGGGCAAGACTCGGATGGTCCGGTCGAATCCGCTGTCCGGCGACGGGTCCGGCGCCACGCAAACGATGCGATGCAGGTCGGTGCGGGCAGCTTCGGGACCCACCGGGGTGTAGCGTTCGACGTCGACTCCGGTGGCCAACACCGACAATCGCGCACGGCTGCGTCGCAGCCTGGCCAGTGCGCTCACATCGGCGCTGCTGCCGGCGGTGACCCAGGTCGCGTTGCGCGCCAGCAGCGGTTCCAGCCGGGCGCGTTCGGAACTGCTGATCTCGTCGGGCCGCATCAGCGGAGCCAGCCCGTGGAAGCTTTGTACCGTCGGCAGCCGTCTACGCCTCGCCGCCAGCTGGCCGGCCAGGCCGCCCAACCACCCGAGGGCATGAACGACGTCGGGAGGATCCGACGACCAGAGCCCGGCCAGTTCGGCGGCCCAGTCACCGACGTAAGGCAACACCTGTGCGGGGGGAATCGTGGCGACCGGACCGGCGGTTACCGCAACCGTCCGATAGCCGCGCTCGGTCACGGTGTCCGCGAAAGCGGTCCTGTTCCGGCGACGAACGAAGGCGGTGACATCGTGGCCATGGGTCGCCAATGCGGCGCCTAGCTGCCTACAGTCGTCGGCGACGGCCTCACCGCAGTCGGGGCCGCAGTCATGGACGCCGGCATCCATGACATCGTCACCGCAGACGATCGCGATCTTCATTGGACCTCCTTCCGAACCTCGCGACTCCCTTCCCGCGTTTCTTGGGGCGCTCCGCGACGCGCGCAGATTACCCACTATGGCGCGGTTGAAACCGCCGGAGAGGTCGGTTTCGCATGACGGACCGACCCGGTATCCGGTGGCGAAAGGCCGAGCGGCTAGGAAGCCGGGGGTCGCTGTGCGGCCTGACTGCCCCGGCCGGCGGTCAGCCCACCACCTCCATCAGCAGCAGCGCCCCGCCGACCCGGTCCCCAGCCGACCGGAAGGATGTACAGGTGACTCGTAGCTGGGCCGGGCGGCCGCGGCGGTTGACCGCATCGAGCATCGTTTCACCGAAGCTGTCGGGGTCCACGAAGGCGTTGCCGATCAACGGCCGCAGGTTGTCCATCGGCAGTCCGATGTCCAGCGAGGTCAGCGGCGAGCCCGTCGCCTCGTCGGCGCGCAACCCCCATAGGTCTTCACTGCCGCGGTTCCACACCACCACCCGCATTTCCCGGTCCACCACGACCATGCCCAGGCGGACCGAGTTGATCAGCGAGTCCAGCAGATTCTTCACGTCGTCCAACTCGAGAGTGCGTTCGCGCAGGGTGTCGTTGATGCTATGCAGCTCGTCGTTGGTCGACTGCAGTTCCGCGTTCATCGTTTCGAGTTCTTCGTTGGTGGACTGCAGCTCCTCGTTGGTGGTCTCGAGCTCTTCCACCGTCGACTGCAGCTCCTCGTTGGTGGTCTCCAGTTCCTCGTTGGTCGACTGCAGCTCCTCGTAGGCCGTCTCCAGCTGTCGGTTGGTCTGGACGACCTTGTCGAGCAGGACGCGGGTCGCGGAGACGTCGAAGAACACAATCGAGACCCCGAGCAGGCCGTTCTGGGCGTCGACGAGCGGGTTGACGTGGATCTCCAACCACACCGTGTCGGCGCCCGGACGCTGCCACTTGACGTCTTGAATCCGTGCCGAACGCCGCTCCAACTTGGCCTGGTCCAGGTAGGTGCGCAGTTCGACGGGCCGGTAGGACACTTCCAGATCGCGCAGCAGCCGCCCGATGTCGCGGGCCGAAAGGCCGAAAACCGTCTCGGCCTGCTGGTTGATCATGGCCACGGTGTCCTCGCCGGTGACCACGATCTGGGCCACCGGGCCGGCGCGGAAAGCCAAGTCGCGCAGTGTGGTCGGGCCCGGCGGGTCGCCCTGCCGGTCGTACAAACCCGCCGTGGGGTGGTAGCGGCCGACGCTGCCGTGCGGCCCGTTGGCCTTGCGGAAGATGCGGTTCTTGAGGCTCAGCGGGGTGAAGCGATCACCGTGGCTCAACAGCATCTCGGCGTGCCCGAGGAACAGCGTACCTTGCGGTGCCAGCGCAAAATGCAAGCGGCTCAACACGTTTCGCTGTGTCTCGGCGTTGAGGTACATCAGCGTATTGCGGCACACCAGCAGGTCGACGCGGGAGATCGGCGCGTCCTTGACCAGGTCGTTGCGGCCGAAGATGACGGCGCGGCGCAAATCCTTGCGAAATACGTAGCGGCCGTTGACCTTTTCGAAGTAGCGGGCCAACAGGTGGGGCGGCACCGGTTCGACGGCCTTGGCCTCGTAGGCGGCGGTGCGTCCTTCGGCGAGCGCGTCTTCGTCGATGTCGGTGGCGTAAATCTTGACCCGTTGCCGGAATGCGTCGCCGCCCAGCGCCTCGACCAACAGCATGGCCAGGGTGTAGGCCTCCTGGCCGGAAGCGCATCCGGCGCTCCACACCCGGATGGGGTCGTTGGGACCACGCTCGGCCAGCATCCGGGGAATCACGTCGGTGTCGACGAAATCCCAGGAGTCCTGGTCGCGGAAGAAGGCGGTCACGTTGATCAGGATGGTGTTGAACAGAGCGGCGAATTCGTCGGAGCTGACCTGCAGGACGTCGAGATAGTCCTCGAAGGAGCGGTATCCGGCCTGATCCATCCGGTGGCGCACCCGGCGGATCAGCGACGTGCGTTTGTAGCCGGTGAAGTCGAAGCCGCGGGAATCCCGCATGTAGCGCAACAAGGCCTCGAAGGACTCGTCGGTTGTGGCGTTCATGGCTGTGACGTTCGCATTCGATCAGGGGGTCCGACGGACTGGAACACTACTCGCGACGTCACAGCTGGTTTTCGGGGCCGACCAGTGCCCACACCGTCTTGCCCGATGAGGTGGGTGTGCTGCCCCAGGCTCGGCAGAGCGCGGTGATGATGGACAGGCCGGACAGCATTCCGGTGCCGCCCGCGGCGTCCTCGTACCGCACGGCGGGTTGATGACTGTTGTCTTCCACGGCCACGGTGACGGTGTCGCGGTAGTTCTCCACGACCAGTACCGGCGCGCTGTCGGTGTGTGCGAGCACGTTTTCGACCAGCACCGTCGTTACCGTGGCGGCGACCGCGACCAGATCGTTTCTGGCCCACGCGGTCAGCCACGCCTGGATCAGGGAGCGAGCCACCCGGACGCTGACCGCGGTCGGCGGGAGCTGGGCGCGACTGCGTCGCCGACTGTGTAGCGACAGTTCGTCCACCGCGCCCAGCGCCGACTCACGGGTTGGGTGCACCGGCACGTATCGCGCCACCCCGACGCTGGTGATCACCCGCCGAGTCTCGGGGTCCTGGCTGGTCAGCAGGATGGCCACGTCCGGCCAGGTGCTGACGTGCCAGCGGGCACTGGTGAACACCGACCAGGCGGAGGCCGACGGCACCGAAAGGCGGCTCACGTCGACGAGCACCGCGCGCGGTTCTTCCAGCGCCACCTTGATGACGGCGTCGCGCAGCTCGCGATATGTCAAGCTGTCCAGCACACCCTCGACCGTCAGTACCACCGCGCCGTCCTGGCGCTCGACGTTGATCGTCACGTGCCGGTTGTGCTCAGCCACCCTCATCACCGGGGTCACCGCTTCGGGGAACAGTGGTCGATAGCCGCTGGCTGAGCACGGCCAGGGCCCGCTCGGTCTCCTCGGCCTGGGCCGTGTAGCGCTGAAAAAGCCGACCACGACCGGATTTTCCGGCCAGATGCCGCGCCAGTCTGGCCTTCTCCTGCAGGCTGCGCAGCGCCACCCACAGCGCGCCCTCGATCTCGTCGTCGCGCGCGGCCAGCAGGGCATCGGCCGTCCAGGCATGGCCGACGCGGCAGCGATAGTGGCCCTCGCTGATGGACACCAGCGATCCGTGGCAGTCGGGGCAGGTATAACCCGAGGACGTGCCGAGTCGCTGGGCGTCGAAGTCGGTCGAGAACGGAGATGCCATGGCGATGCGGTTCTCCAGCTCCAGCGCGATGTCGGGTTCCATGGTGACCTCCTTGATTTCCCGGTGAGACAGCTCCTTCAGCACTGAGCCGATCTCGGCCGCGGCCGCCTCCCGGTCCAGCACGCCGGCGTTCCGGGCGTTGGTCGGCATCGACGAGAACAGGGCGTCCTCGGGCGTTTGACCGATGGTGGTGCCGCTGCGGGAGCGGATCGCGGCCAGCCCGAGCACGCCGTCGTCGAGCACTCCGGACAACAGCACCCCGATGGCGCGCGGCCCGTAAGTCAACGCCGCCGAACGAAACAGCGCGTTGATCGCCGGACGATGCCCGTTCTCGGTGGGCCCGTGAGACAGCAGCACGCACTGCTCGCCGACCAGCAGATGACGGTCGGGCCGGGCCACATAGATTTGTCCCACGCGAAGCGGCGCGCCGTGCTCGGCGGCGACGGCCGGCAGGGGTCCGCTCCTGTCGATAATTCGGGCCAGGACGCTGGGTGCGCCGGGTGGCAGGTGCAGGGTCACCAGGTAGGCGTAGGGCAGGTCCGGCGACAGGCCGGCGGCCAGACTCCGCAGCGCTTCCACACCGCCCGCCGAGGCGCCGACCGCCACCACGCCGCGGAGATTGCTGTGTTCGCCGGTCTCCTGCATGCCACCCCTGTATACCCAGTTCAAGGTTAGGCAACCGTCTTGCCGGTGGATAGGTCCAACGCGAACGTGAGGACCGGAAATCGCCCCGAAAAAGCCGTTTGACGAATCACCTCAAGGGTATTTGGCCCGCCATGTCCGAGCGTGACGTGAAGACGGTGCTGGTGTGGCACGTGCACGGGTCCTGGACGCAGGCGTTCGTGGCCGGCAGGCATCGGTACCTGATCCCACTGGCCGGCGAGGGTGGTGTCGAAGGCCGCGGTCTGGCCGGGCGGTCATGGCCCAACGCGCAAGAGATTGCGCTGGCGGAATTGGGCCGGCACGACATCGACGTTGTGGTGCTGCAGAACCCGCACGAGGCCGCGCTGTGTGCCAGGTGGACGGGCCGCCGTGCCGGCCGCGATGTGCCCGCGGTGTACGTCGAGCACAACGCCCCGCGGCCGTACGCCGAGCGCAGCCGGCATCCGGTTGCCGACCGCAGCGACATCCCGCTGGTCCACGTCACCGAGTTCAACCGGCTGATGTGGGACAACGGGTCGGCGCCGACCCGGGTGATCGAACACGGCATCGCCGATCCCGGCCCGCTGTACACCGGCGACATCCTGCGCGCGGCGACGATGATCAACGAACCGCTGCGCCGGTGGCGCACCGTCGGCGCCGACCTCTTGGCGCCGTTGTCGGGGTACGCCCCCATCGACGTGTGGGGCATCGGCAGCGAGGACATTTCCGTCAACCGCGGTGCAGTGACCGGGCGCGGCGATGTCGCGGCTCCGCGGTTGTGGGAACAGGTCGCCCGCCGGCGCGTGTACCTGCATACTGCGCGCTGGACCTCGCTGGGTCTGTCGCTGGTCGAGGCGATGTTCTTGGGGATGCCGGTGGTGGTGGCCGGCACCACGACGGCTCCGCTGCTGGTGCCCGGCGAGGCGGGCATCGTCAGCGCCGACGTGGACACGTTGGGGCACGGCCTGCGCGAGTTCATGAACGACCACGCGAGCGCGGTCGCCGCCGGCAAGGCGGCGCGGGAATTCGCGACCGGCCGCTTCTCGCTGGAGCGCTTTCTCGCCGAGTGGGACCACCTGATCGAGGAGCAGTGCAGTGAATCCCGAAAGGAGCCGGCATGAGGATCGCGATGATCTCCGAACACGCCAGTCCCCTGGCCCACCTGGGTGGCGTAGCCGCGGGCGGTCAGAACGTGCACGTCGCCGAGCTGTCGGCCGCGCTGGCCCGGCGCGGCCACGAGGTGGTCGTCTACACCCGGCGCGACGACCCTGCGCTGCCCGACTCCGTCGAGACCGAATACGGCTACACCGTCGCGCATCTGCCCGCAGGCCCGGCTCGCCCGTTAACCAAAGACCAACTGCTGCAATATATGTACGGGTTCGCGCAGTATCTGGACGCGTACTGGTTGAGCGCGCCGCCCGACGTGGCGCACGCCCACTTCTGGATGTCGGGCCTGGCCACTCAGCGGGCCGCCCGGCCGCACCGCATTCCGACCGTGCAGACCTTCCATGCGCTGGGCTCGGTCAAGCGACTGCACCAGGGGCCCGACGACACCAGCCCGGGCTGCCGGATCGGGGTCGAGGCCGCCGTCGCCCGCGATGCCGACTGGGTGGCGGCCACCAGCACCGACGAGGTGTTCGAGCTGGTCCGGATGGGCCGCGCCCGGTCCCGGACGTCGGTCGTGCCGTGCGGAGTCGAGGTCGACGCCTTTACACCGGACGGTCCGGTGGCCGACCGCGATCCGGGCCGGCGCGCAGCGCTGGGCACGTCCGGCCGGCAGCGGGCGCGGACCCGCTATACCTGGGACCGGATCGCCGCCGACGCCGAGCGCATCTACGACAAGGTGGTGCCGGCCCGACGCTTGGTCACCGGCAGCCGCTCCGGCTGACTCTGGATCACGTTACTGCTCACCGTTTCGAGCAGCCGCAGCGAACTCTCGACCGGCTCGGGCAGCCGGCGCCGCTGTCGCAGCGCCTTCGGCAGGGCACTGAGTGCCTCGAATAGCGCTGCGGCGTGGGCGGTGTCGTGCGCTGCGGCCCACGCCAGTTCGGCGGAAGCACGGATGCACCGGTCTACCGGCCGGCGCAGGCACGCGGTCAGCATCTCGTTGCGAAGCACGCGGGCGTGCTGGACACGGTTCGATTTTCGCGTCGCGGACGGCTGGTGGTATGCCACCAGCGCACGGGAGAAGCACAGATCCCAACCCTGCGCGGCCAGATCCCAGGCCAGTAGCGCCTCTTCGCCCCGGAAGTGCAGGATCGGGCTGAATCCGCCGACCGCCTGGAACGCCGCCCTGCGCACCAGCGCCGAGCAGGCCTGGAACCCCAGGATGGACGGCCCGGGTAAGGCCGTGTGTCGACCGAGCGGACTGTTGGCGAGTTCGTCGACCAGCGGGTCGTCCCGGTGCTGCGGCCAGACAACGGTACGGCCCGCCAACACCGCCACGGTGGGGTATCCGTCGAACAGCACCTCGGCGAACCCGACGGCCTCGGGCGCCCACCAGGAATCGTCGTCGCAGAACCCGACAAATGGTGTCTTGCAATGTGCCACGCCGATATTGCGGGCCACCGCACCCTGGTTGCGGGTCAGCGGTATGACGGTCAACCGGCCGCCGGAACGGGCTGCGAACCTGCCGGCCGCCGCCACCGAGCAGTCGTGGGATGCGTTGTCCACCACTACTATCGGGCAGCCGGTGGTGTCGAGCAGACGTTCCAGGACGGTGCACAACTCGTCGGCCCGATCGCGCGTCGCGATCACGAAAGAAGTTCGGGGCCGGCTTGCAGAGGGGACCGCCATATCCGAGTCCACTACCCCGGAATCCCGCTGGTAAAACACGTTTCATCATCGAATTCCCGGGTACCAGACGCGGGTGTCTGGAATGTCGCGTGTATTGGTGACCGGCGGTGCCGGGTTCCTGGGCGTTCACCTGTGTAAACAGCTGCTGGGGGCCGGGGTCGAGGTGGTCAGCCTCGACGACCTGTCCACCAGCTCGCCGGCCGCGGCGGCCCGGCTGCGGGGGCGGCCGGGTTATCGCTTCGTGCCCGGCAATGTCTGCGATCCCGCGGTCATCGGCAAGGTCGGTGTCGCCTTCGACACCGTCTTCCATCTGGCGTCACCGGCTTCACCGCTGGACTACCAACGGTTGCCGATCGCGACGCTGCGGGCCGGATCCGAGGGCACGGCCACCGCTCTGGAGAT
Organism: Mycobacterium innocens; assembly: GCF_900566055.1. Lineage (GTDB taxonomy): Bacteria > Actinomycetota > Actinomycetes > Mycobacteriales > Mycobacteriaceae > Mycobacterium > Mycobacterium innocens. Next base: position 31,102 of record NZ_UPHQ01000265.1, on the reverse strand, counting down.
CGCCCAGCGTGGTGGTGGCCGGCTGGTGCTGGCGTCCACCAGCGAGGTCTACGGCGACCCCCAGCAGCATCCGCAGCCCGAAAGCTATTGGGGCAACGTCAATCCCGTCGGGCCGCGCAGCGTGTACGACGAGGCCAAACGCTATGCGGAGGCGCTGGCCTTCGCTCATCACCGAAAGCACGGGACCAGCGTCGGGGTGGTCGGCATCTTGAACACCTACGGGCCGGGTATGCGCGCCGACGACGGCCGGATGGTTCCGACGTTCTGCCGGCAGGCGCTGGGTGGTGAGCCGCTGACCGTATCGGGCGCCGGAACCCAGACCAGGTCACTGTGCTACGTCGACGACACCGTGGCCGGCTTGATCGCGTTGGCCCGCGGCGATTTCGGCGGCCCGGTCAACATCGGCAACCCCACCGAGCTGACCGTGCTCGAGGTCGCCGAGCTGATTCGTGCGCTGGCCGACAGCGACTCGGCGATCGAATTCGGCCCGCCGGCCGTCGACGACCCGCAGCGCCGCTGCCCCGACATCACGCTGGCGCGGCAACGGCTGGGCTGGCGGCCGCGGGTCGACCACCGCACCGGGCTGAGCCGGACGCTGCAGTGGTTCCGGATGACGCTCGACCATTCGCGGCGGGCTCTGGCCCGCGAACCGCTGGCGACGTAGGAGGTCCGATGCGAATCCTGGGTGTCAACGCGGTTTTTCACGACTCGGCCGCTGCTCTCGTGGTTGACGGGCAGGTGGTGGCGGCCGCCGAGGAAGAGCGGTTCTCCCGGCGCAAACACGGCAAGCCGGCGGTGCCCTTCTCGACCTGGGAACTTCCCGTCGCGGCCATCCGGTGGTGCCTGGATCACGCCTCTCTGCACCCGGCGCAGATCGACGCGGTCGGCTATTCCTACGACCCGGCACTGATGTACGAGGAACCGCTCGACCCGGCCGGGCTCGACCGTGACTGGGAGCACTTGCGCACATTGTATGCACTGCGTGCGCCGCGGTTCTTGGCGTCCGCCGTGCCCGGGCTCAATCCCGAAGTGGTGCAACACGTTCGCCATCACGTCGCCCACGCCGCATCGACAGCGCTGGCCTCGCCGCACCCGGACACCGCGGTGCTGGTGGTCGACGGTCGCGGCGAGCGAACCTCGATGCTGGCCGGCGTGTACCGTGACCACAAGCTCGACGTGCTGGCGTCACAGCGGCTGCCCGACTCGCTGGGGCTGCTCTACGAAAGCCTCACCGAGCACCTGGGTTTCGCGCGCTCCAGCGACGAGTACAAGGTGATGGCGATGGCCTCCTACGGCCGGCCCAGATTCCTCGCAGAGCTCCGCGACCAGGTGTACGCCTGCGCCGACGGCGGGTTCCGCACCAAGCCGATCCAGTGGGAGGAGCTGGCGCCGCGGCGCGCCCCGGGAGCCGACGACCTCGATCCGGTGCACGCCGACCTGGCCTGCAGCGTGCAGCGCGTCGTCGAGGAGGTGTTGCTGGACCTGGTCGGCTGGTTGCGCGACCGCACCGACGGCGACGCACTGTGCCTGGCCGGCGGCGTGGCGCTCAATTGTGTTGCCAACACCCGCATCTACGCGGAGTCCCGTTTCGACCGGGTGTGGGTGCAGCCCGCCGCCGGTGACTCCGGCACCGCGCTGGGAGCCGCGCTGGCGGTGGCGGCCGCCTACGGTGAGCCGATCGTCCCGATGCTGACGGCGCAACTGGGCCGCGGCTGGTCCGATCGGCAGATCCGGGTCGTACTGGACAACGCTGCCGTCAGTTATGAAGAGCCGCAGGATATTTCGGCTGCGGTCGGCGATGCGCTGGCCGCCGACCAGCTGGTCGGCTGGTTCCAGGGCCGCGCCGAGTTCGGGTCGCGGGCACTGGGCGGCCGCTCCCTGCTGGCCGATCCGCGTGACCCCGCGAACCTGGAGCGGCTGAACTCGGTCAAGGGGCGCGAACGATTCCGGCCTGTCGCCCCGATGGTTCTGGCCGAGCGAGCCGGTGAGATCTTCTCCCGCGGCCCGCTACCCAGCCCCTACATGCTGTTCGTGCACGACGTCGCGCAGGCGTGGCGCGACCGCATTCCCGCGGTCACCCACGTCGACGGGACCGCACGCATCCAGACCGTCGACAAGGCCGCCGACCCGCGCCTGCACGCGACGATCAGCCGGTTCGCGCAGCGCACCGGGGTGCCGGTGCTGGTCAATACCAGCTTCAACACCGCCGGACGGCCGATGGTGGATACCCCGCGGGATGCACTCGAGGTGTTCGGCAGTTCCCCGATCGACGTGCTGGCCATCGGCCGCTACTTGGTCAGGCGCCGCCGATGAGCTCCGGCTACGCGATCGTGATACCCACCGTGGGCCGAGAGTCCCTGCAGCACTTGCTGAGCGCACTGGCCCGCGAGTCTGGCCCGGCGCCGGACGAGGTGGTGGTGGACGACCGCTCCGGCCACCGCCCTCGACGTCGGCGGCGGCCTGGTACTACGGGTGCTGTCCGGCGGCGGGCGCGGTCCGGCCGCCGCACGCAACGTCGGATGGCGCGCCACCTCCGCCCGGTGGGTGTGCTTCCTGGACGACGACGTGGAGCCCGGCCCGCGGTCACCGGCTGTATGGGCGCCGACCCCCGGATCGGAGCCGAATTCCTGCGGCCGGGCCCCGGGTGGGGCGGCTCATGTCTGCCCAAGGACACCGCGGCGCTGGTGCACACCGCGGGTGGTCACGGCGTGTCCTTCGCCGAAGTCGAGGCGGCCCGGGTCACCAACGCCGTGCAGGCCGACCGGATTGCCGGCGCCCTGCGCCGCGCGATGGGCCGCCCGTTGTCCGGCTGCCGGCTCACCGCACTCGGATTGACCTTCAAGGCCCAGACCAGCGACACCCGGGATTCTCCCGCGTTGACGGCGTGCGCGGAGCTGGCCCGGTCGGGCGCCCAGGTGATGGCTTACGACCCGCAGCTGGGCAACATCGACCCGGTGATCCTGCAGCGGGCCGAGGTCACCGCCGTCGACGAACCGTACCGGGCCGCCAAGGCCGCCGACGGCATCCTGGTACTCACCGAGTGGCCGCAATTTTGCGATCTGGACTGGCATTCCATTGCCCGGGAGGCGCCCGTGGCCGTCGTCCTGGACACCAGAAACCTGCTCGACCCAGCGGGAATCCGCACCGCCGGGCTGACGTATCTGGGAAACGGCGCGCCGCAGGGGTTCTGACACCGATGTTTAGTCGCGGTTTCACCGGGTAGGACCTGGGCTGGGGGAGCCGGTGTTCGGGACCGGCAACCGTGGAGGACATGGAATTGATTGATGACAGGGTCATACCCATTCGCCCGGCTGGACACAGTGACCCACGCAGGCGTGCTCGAAAATCGCACCAGCGCGACGAAACCTCGCCCGGCGGGTTGGCCCTGGTCACCGGCGCCGGCAGCGGCGTGGGCTTCGCCTTTGCCAGACAGTTCGCCCGGCGCGGATACGACCTGATCGTCGCCGACTCCTGCGACGACATCCACACCGCGGCGGCCGCTCTCAGCGAGCTGGGTACCGACGTTCAGCCGATCCAGGTTGACGCGCGGCTCGCCGAGCGACCCGATGTGTTGTACCGGCGCGTACGGGCCGCCCGGCAGCCCGTGGTGGCGGCCGCGCTGAACTCACCGGTCGACGGCTACGACCCGGACGACAGCCTGGAAAACGTGCTGCAGGAGATGGTGGCCGGCATCGGTCAGACCATGCGGCTGGCTCGGCTGCTGGCCGAGGAGATGGTCGTGCATGGCCGCGGCGGCATTATCTTGACCGTGTCGCCGGCAGGAGCCGCATCGGGCCACTCGGGCCACTCGGACCACCATGTGGCGCTGTACCGGGCCGGCGCGGCTTTTCTCAGAGACTTCGCCCGGACGCTGCAAGACGAGTTGGGCCAGACCGGAGTGCGGGTTACCACCTTGCTGCCGGAACCGGTCGGTCCCGGCAGTTCCCGGATGCACCGCACACTGGCCAGGGTGGATGTGGCGCTCGACCACCTCAGCCAGCTGGCCGGCGCCGCGCGGCATCCGCGCAATCTGACGGAACTGGCGCGCCGGCTGATCCGCGATGACATGAAATGGCTTGTACGCCAGATCATCTCGCCGTCCGGGAAAGCGGTGTGACGCGGTGGGTGCTGTCGGGTGATTCGGCGCAGCCACCGCGTCACCGGGTGGAACGGGAAGCTGCGATTCAGTTGCCGAAGCCGCCGCCTGGAGACGCGACGGTCATGGGTCCGCCGGGACCGGCGCCCAGGCGGCTGGCGGCGAAGTCGACGCCCTTGCCGATCATGCCGCCGTCGTCGGCGTAGGTGTTGTGCGCGGCGAAGTTCATTCCGTCGGAGCACACCGGGTCTTCGGGGGCGCAGACCTTGATGGTCTTGCCCTGGTAGGCCGGGCCGATGGTGACCGGCGGCTCACCGAGGAAGTTCATGGCCCGAGCGTTGGGTGGTCCGAACAGCACGACGGCGACGACGTGGTTGGCGACCTCGGGTGCCAGCGGTTTGGGTACGGTCGCCGGGTCGACCCCGTCCGGCACCGCCGGGGAGGTGACGAAGCCCATCACGGCCGCGCCCTGAGAGTAACCGGCGAGCACCATTTTGGTGCTGGGGCAGCCGCCGGCGGTGGAGACGACGTGCGCGCCGGCGTCGCGGATGCCGTCGACGCCGGTGTCCCACTGGTCGCTGGCGGGATAGTTGACCGCGTAGACGCCCATCGAGCGCGCGCCCAGACGGGAGCGCAGGCCGTCGACGAAGGCCTGTCCGGTGGGACCGACACCGGGCGGTTCGCCGGTGCCGCGGGCGAACACCACCTCGACGTCGGGGCACGATTGGGCGGAGGCGGAGGGGATGGCAGTAGCCGGCAGGACAGTAGCGCTGAGGACCCATGCGGCGGCTGCCGCGGGACCCAGGATACGAGCACGGGAACAGGAGACGCATTCATGCCGCAGGAAGTGCCCACCCGTCCGCGTGCCCAAACCCCGAATTTTTCGGCGCCGCGGATCGGCCCGGCCGTCGTCGTTTCCGGCGGTTGAAACGGTGCGGCGCCGGGTACCCGCAACCCGGTTTGGTCGGTAGGGCGCGGCTTGGCCCGGCACCTGGGCGAGCGAACACCAATCCTGCGATGAAAGGAGCCGGGAATGGGCACGAACGACAATCGTTGGAAGCGTCGATTAACCGTCGCCGCAGTCACGACCGCCGCGCTGCCGTGGCTGGTGGGTGTGGTCGGGGGCGAACCGACGGCGCGGGCGGCCGCGCCCGAATTTCTGCAGGTGCCGTCGGCGGGCATGGGCCACAACATCACCGTTGAGTTCCAATCCGGCGGAGCCCCGGCCGTTTATCTGCTCGACGGCCTGCGCGCCCGCGACGACCGCAGCGGCTGGGACATCGAGACCAACGCCTTCGACGAATATGCGGGTTCCGGCATATCGGTGGTGGCGCCGGTGGGCGGGCGGTCCAGCTTCTACTCCGACTGGTACGGATCGGCCAACGGCCAGACCTACAAGTGGGAAACCTTCTTGACCAGCGAACTGCCCGCCTACCTGGCGAGCAGGGGGGTGCGGTCGACCCGCAACGCCGTGGTCGGCGTCTCCATGTCCGGGTCGTCGGCGATGATCTTGGCGGCCCATCACCCGCAGCAGTTCGCCTATGCCGCCTCGCTGTCGGCCCATATGACGCCGTCCAGCGGAAACGGCCCGACGCTGATCGGGTTGGCGATGAACAACGAAGGCGGGTTCAACCCGCAAGACATGTGGGGACCGACGGGTGGGCCCGGGTGGCAGCGCAACGACCCCACCGTGCAGGCCGGACGACTGGCCGCCAACAACACCCGGCTGTGGGTGTACAGCGGCAACGGCACACCCTCGGAAATCGGCCAGGGCAGTATCCCGGGACAGGTCATCGAACAAGTCGTGTTGCAAAGCAATGTTGCGTTCAAAGACGCCTACACCGCCGCCGGCGGCCATAACGCGGTGTTCAACCTCGACAACAACGGCGTGCACAGCTGGGGCTACTGGGGAGCCCAGCTGGCGGCGATGAAGCCGGACATGCAGCGGACGCTGGGCGCCGGTGGCGGCGGGCAGACGTGACGCTCTCAGCCGCGTAAGCCGAGCCGGCCGGCCAGCATCAGGAATGCGGCTGCGAAATCGTTGTCGTCGGTGGCCTTCTCGATGTGGTCCCAGTCCAGCTGTTCGCGCACTGCGCGGGCGGCCGGGATCAGGTCGGCGAAGTTGCAGTGATGTTCGGTCAGGGCGCGCAACTTTTGGATGAATACCGTCGTGGGCGGCAATACCGGCATCGAAATGGCAAGCACCACACGCTCTTCGGCGCCGTCGAGGTCCGCCGGCGCCACCGGCTCACCGTTGACCCGGTGCAGTACGTCGACGACCCACTGACCGCTGCGCGCCTTGAGCAGCCAGTCTTCCGGTGGGCGTTCGATACAGAACCCGGCGTCGGCGAGCGTGGCCGTCGCGGCCGGCGCATCGGCCTCGGCGACCACGATGTCGACGTCGTGGGTGGGTTCGGGGGCGCCGTAGGACCACAACGCGTAGCTGCCCGCCAGCGCGAAGCGCGGCCCGTGTTCCTTGAGTGCTGACGCGGCATGGCGCAATGCTTCTCGCAGCCCCGGGTACTGCGCCCCGCCTGTGCACGCACCGGCCGTGGCGGTCGTCCAATTGGGCGGCGTAGTCATCGTGGGTAAGGCATACCCTGCCGGTGTCGTCGCCAACCCGGCCGACCGTGACTATCGGGGACTATCGGGCAGCCGTTTAATCACCCGCCGAAATCGGGTATCAGCAACGTTATGTCACCCATAGCGCCGGGTTGCTGCGCACGGGCCGCGGTGGTGACTTTGGTTCGCGGTGGGCGGGTGCGCCGGTGACGGCCGGGCTGGTGGAGCATTGGCTGGAGTCGGGGCGGCTGGAGTTGCCGCTGCCGGCCTCGGGGCGCACCGCCGAACGTTGGCAACGCCTGGCGCAGCTGGCCGAGGAGGACATCGCGGCGGCCCGCATCGCCGAAGCCCACGTCGACGCCGGCGCCATTCTCAACGAGTTGGGCGGTAAGCCGCCGCAAGCAGGCCAGCTGTGGGGCGTGTGGGTGGCCGAGTCCGCCGACACGGTGCTGCGGGCCAGCCGCATCGCCGGCGACGAGTATGTCCTCAACGGCATCAAGGTGTGGTGTTCGGGCGCCGGGTTTTGCACGCACGCGTTGGTTACCGCGGTACTGGACGACGGCAAACAGGGCCTGTTCGCGGTGACCGTCACCGACCCCGTCGTCAAACCCTTGCCGAGCACCTGGTGGAACCCCGGGATGGCCGGCAGCGACACCCGATCGGTGCAGTTCAGCGACGTCCATGCGATGGCGGTGGGGGAACCCGACGCCTATCCGAACCGGCCCGGCTTCTGGCACGCCGCGATCGGGGTGGCGGCGTGCTGGCTGGGCGGCGCCCGCCGGGTCGCCGACCCGCTGTACCGCTGCGCCGCAGGCCAGTCGGCCGACGCCTACGCGCTGGCGCATCTCGGCGCGGTGGACGCCGCGCTCGCCGCCGGAGAAGCGATGCTGGCCAGCGCCGCGGAGCGGATCGACAGCGATCCGTTCGATCGGTCGGGCATCGCTCAATTGCTGGCCCGTCGTGCCCGCGCGATCGTGGAACACGCGGTTGACGAGGCCATCACCCGGACCGGCCGCGCCCTGGGGCCGGGACCGCTGTGTCAGGACGGCCGCCATGCGCAGCGCGTCGCCGACCTGACCATCTATATCCGCCAAAGCCACGCCGAGCGGGACCTGGCCGAACTCGGGCGCCTGGCCGGTCAGCACCATTGCGGGCCGCAGCGCCAGGCAACGGCGCCGGAGCCGCGGCCATGCCGTTAGCCGGCCGGTAGCCATGCGAGTGGCGACCTTCAACATCCTGCACGGCCGCACGGTGGGCGACGGGGTGGAGGTGCAGCGGTTGCGCGACTGCGTGCGCCGTCTCGACCCCGATGTGCTGGCGTTGCAGGAAGTGGACTGCGACCAGCCGCGATCGGGCCGGGTCGACCTCACCGCGGCGGCCGCCGAAGCCATGGGCGCGGTGGCGCATCGGTTTGTGGCCGCGATCTCGGGCACCCCCGGCGCGACGTGGATGGCCGCCACCGGCGATGAACAGCCCGGGACCGCGGCCTACGGCATTGCGCTGCTGTCGCGCTTCCCGGCGGCCAGCTGGCAGGTGGTGCGTTTGCCCCGCATTCCGGCGCGCTTCCCGATGTACCTGCCGGGGCCCGACAAAGTGATGATCGTCGACGAGGAGCCGCGGGCGGCCGTCATCGCGCGCCTGCATACCCCGTTGGGGCCGATCACGGTGGCCAACACCCATTTGTCGTTCGTGCCGGGTTGGAACCGGTGGCAGCTGCGCCGCCTGGTTCACGACGTGCGCGGCTTCCCCGGACCGCGACTGCTGACCGGGGACCTCAACCTGACTCCGGCCGCCGCGCACCGATGGTCGCTGATGCGGCCGTTGGCAACGGCCCCGACTTTTCCGGCGTCCGCCCCCGACCGGCAACTCGACCACATCCTGAGCGACGATCCCGGTCTTCGCGCCGGCGCGGCGGCGGCGAAGCTGATGCCGATCTCGGATCATCGGGCGCTGCTGGTGGACCTGGACCGGGCCTCGAAAACGGTACTGAAGGTCTAGTCACCTCGGTCAGCGGGGTCCTTGCGCCCCTTGCGTCCCTTGCGCCCGTGGAAATCGCACCTTTCACATGGGCCCCAGGGCCGAGGCGGTGCGCAATTTGCCCACCTAACAGCGACATCTAGGCTCGCTGCCGCACCGAGGTTGTCGCTCACAGCCGGGCAAAACAAGACACCATGCCCGCGCGCACCGAGTTGTCGCGCACAGCCGGGCAAAACGAGACACCATGCCCCGCGCGCACCGAGTTGTCGCGCACAGCCGGGCAAAACGAGACACCATGCCCCGCGCGCACCGAGTTGTCGCGCACAGCCGGGCAAAACGAGACACCCCAAAACCGGCGGTGACCGATGTGGCCGATGAGAAAGTCGACGTTGCGTCCTACACCGCCGACGGGTCAGTCCTCTTGGCTGCGGGCCTCCGCGCCGGTTTCCCCGCTGCCGAAGTCGTCGTCGGCGGAGCCGCGTCCGACGTAGCTTCCTTCGTCGTCGCGACCGGCTCGCGACTTGGCGACATGCGGGTCGAACTCCACGTCGGACTCGGCCTTCTCGGACTGACGTCGTGTCATATGGCTACCTCTCGGGTAATAGCTAGAGCGTCCACATTCCCCGGTGGGGCCGATTGCAAACGCTCACCGCAGACAGCGCTCCGCGGGCAGCAAGGTGGCGCTCATATTGCGTTCCATCATCTTCAGCGCGGCGGCTCCGAGCTCCTCGTCGATGTGCGCGACGGCATCGGGCGGGACGACGACGTCGTAGTGGCGCAGGTAGCCGTCGAGCGCGCTATAGAGGATGCACTGCTCGGTGACTTGACCCGCAAGCACGATGCGCCGGGTCTTCAGCCGGTCCAGCAGATACTCCAGCGCGGTGGCATAGAACACGCTGTGGCGCACCTTGGTAATGATCCGGCAGCCGGCCTTCGGCACCAGCGGTTTGACCAGGTCAGGACGCTCGCCGTCCAGCGCGGCCGAAATGATGGCACGATGGTCGGCGGTGAAGTCGCCGTGGTTGTCGTTGACATAGATCAGATCGACGCTGCGGTTGTGTTCGGTGTCGCCGACCAGCCCGACCAGCGGATCGATGATGGCCGCGACGTTGCTTGCCAGCTGTTCGGCGTCGGGATGCCGGTAGTCGTTGAACATGTCGATGACCAGCAAGGCGGTATCACTCACTGACCAGTGATACCCCGGCAAGCGGCCGGCCACTCGGTTTGGGGGCCCCGGGACGCTGGGTAACCATTGGCAGTGACCTCACAGCTACCCGGCAGCGCGGTTACAGATTGGACGATGGGGAAATAGTTTCCCTAGGCTACGATGGTGGTCACACCGATAGTGGGATATGGCTGGGGAGTGAGCATGCTTGACACCGGAAGTAGCGCCGTTTGTTCTCACCGCACGGTGCGGCCAGTGGCCGGCGAACGCGGTGCCAACGTGCCCGGTTTGGTGGCCGCTGGTGTCTGGGCGGTCGGCCTCGTCACCGGCTTGGTGCTGCTGGCAGCCGGGCATGAGGTGGTGGCCGCGGTGATCCTGGTGGTGGCCGTCATGTCGCCCTGGTTCGGGCTGGCGGTCTCACGCAGCCGAATTCCGGCTTCTGGATCCGGGGAGCCCGAAACCATGCCCAACGGCTGGCACGGGATGGAAATCTCGGCTCGCTGAGTCGGCCTCCTTGGTAGGCTGACCGCCCGCTGCAAGCCGCTGCAAGCCGCTGTAAGCCGCTGAGAGCGTCGGCAATTTCTTTCTGTTGACAGGTGTGGCCGGTATCCGAACGGGGTATTGACTCTGCCACAGGGTGACCACAGCAGGTGTAACCCGGTCACTGTGCAGGAAGGAACGCACCATGCCGACCGCTAGCGATTACGATGCCCGCCGCGCGTCCGACGCCGGGACCGCGGACGGTTCGGTGCTGCGCGAACTGACACCAGCCTTGCCCAAATTGTCCACAGCGATCGTCGACGACGATCCGAACGAGGCGGCATTCTTCGAACTGCCGGGTGCGGATCTTTCCGGCGAAGAACTGTCGGTAACGGTGATTCCCCAGCGCGCCGACGAATTCACTTGCTCGCGTTGTTTCTTGGTGCAGCACCGCAGCCGGTTGCGCAGTTCGGGCGGCGAGCTTCCGGTGTGCGCCGACTGTGTGTGACCGGTCCGGCCTGCCCCACTCGACTCCGCGCCGGCCAGTCTTGACCTAGCCGGCGCGGCCGTGTTGGGTCGGGGGCGTGGCTGCTTCGCCAGATTCGGAGCCAGATTCGGCCGGCTCACCGGACGTGATACGCCGGCCACCGGGCCTACCGGCCCCACGCCGGTTTCGTACGGCTTTTGCGGCGGCGTATGCGGTTGCCTACCTGGTCGGTGGGGAGCGCCGGATGCTGCGGCTGATCCGCCGCTACGGCCCGATCGTGACGATGCCGATCCTCACCTTGGGCGACGTAGCGATCGTGTCCGACCCGGCGCTGGTGAGGGAGGTTTTCACCGCTCCCGCCGACGTCCTGCTCGGCGGCGAGGGTGTGGGTCCCGCGGCGGCGATCTACGGGTCCGGATCGATGTTCGTGCAGGAGGAGCCGGAGCATCTGCGACGACGCAAACTCCTGACGCCCCCCTTACACGGGGCCGCTCTGAACGGTTACGTGCCGATCATCGAAGACTCCACCCGCGCGGCGATGCGCGGTTGGCCCGTCGATCGTCCGTTCGCGCTGCTGCCGGCGGCGCGGGCGCTGATGCTTGACGTGATCGTCAAGGTGGTTTTCGGTGTGCAGGATCCCGACGAGGTGCGGCGATTGGGCCGGCCGTTCGAACGTCTGCTGAACCTCGGTGTCTCGGAGCAATTGACGGTTCGCTACGCACTTCGTCGCTTAGGCACATTACGCGTGTGGCCATCGCGGGCCCGGGCCTTTCGGGAGATCGACGACGTCGTCATGCCGCTGATCGCCCGACGCCGCGACGACCCGGGCTTGACCGAGCAACGCGACATCCTGGCATTGCTGATGTGCGCGCGCGGCGACGATGGTGAACGGTTGTCCGACAATGAGATTCGCGACGATTTGATCACCTTGATGCTGGCCGGCCACGAAACCACCGCGACCACGCTGGCGTGGGTATTCGATCTCTTGCTGCACCATCCCGAGGCGCTGCGGCGAGTGCGAGACGAAGCCGTCAGCGGCGCGGAAGCGTTCACCACGGCAGTGATCAACGAGACGTTGCGGGTACGGCCGCCCGCGCCCGTCACGGCACGCGTTGCCGCCCAGCCATTTCGCATCGGCGACTACCTTGTGGATGCCGGGACACGCATCGTCGTCCACATCATCGCCATCAACCGCAATCCCGATGTCTACGACCATCCCAACGAGTTCCGGCCCGACCGATTCCTCGGGGTGCACCCGCAAACCTACGCCTGGGTGCCGTTCGGCGGGGGCGTGAAACGTTGTCTGGGCGCGGCCTTTTCGATGCGAGAGCTGGTCACCGTGTTGCACGTGCTGTTGCGCGAGGGCGAGTTCGGTGCCGTCGACGACCTGCCCGAGCGCATCGTGCGCCGCTCCATCATGCTGGCACCCCGCCATGGCACCAGAGTGCGGTTCCGGCCACGGCTCCAAGAATCCGTTGAGAATCTTCCTAGCGCCGGCTCGGATACTCGTCGCCATTGATACGACGGCCCGGCGAGAAGGGTATAGAGCCGATATGACGACCACCCGCCCACTGTCGGTTGCCAGCGCCGCACCGGAGCGTGCCACCAATGGCTATGCGTCGGCGGCGTTCGCGTTCAGCGTCGTGGGGGCGCTGGTGTTAAGCGTCGTTTGCGCCATCACGGCATTGGTTCAGATCAAGAATCCCGACGAAGGCCGGGGACTGGCGATCGCCGGTCTGGCGATCTCCGCGGCCTGGGTCGCGCTATTGTTCGCGCTGGCCCATGCGCACGTCATCTAGACCGCAATCTCCAGTGGTGGCGCCGGCAACCTCGGCAAAGCTCCGATAGTTCTCCCGGTGATCGACGTAAAATTCCTGGTTACCCGTTGTCTGGTAGGCGCCGGATGGCCAGCGTGGAGTCAGGAGGCGCTACACGATGATTATTCGCGCGCCGCAACGCAATCGCTACGGGTATGTCTGCCCCACGGACCATCGTGTTGACGGGTGCGGGCGGGCAGCCGGCGTGGATCGAGGAGGACTGCGATGAATTTCGCCGTGTTGCCGCCTGAGGCCAATTCGTTGCGGATGTTCACCGGCGCCGGTTCGGGGCCGATGCTGGCTGCCGCAGTGGCCTGGGATGGGTTGGCGCTGGAGTTGGAGTCGGCGGCCGACTCGTTCGGCGCCGTGACCTCGGGATTGGTTGGTCAGTTCTGGCAGGGTCCGGCGTCGGCGGCGATGACGGCTGCGGCCGCGCCGTATGCGGGGTGGTTGACCGCGGCGGCGGCGCGGGCCGCCGGGGCTGCAGCTCAGTCGCGAGCGGTGGCCAGCGCGTTTGACGCCGCACGTACGGCGACGATCGATCCGTTGCTGGTGGCGGCCAATCGCAAGGCCTTCGTCCAATTGGTGTTGTCGAATCTGTTCGGACAGAACGCGCCGTCGATTGCTGCCGCTGAGGCCCAGTACGAGCAGATGTGGGCTGCCGACGTGGTTGCGATGCTGGGCTATCACGGCGGAGCTTCGGCAGCGGCCGCGCAGTTGCAGTCGTGGCAGGCAGGGCTGCAGCGGGTGTTGCCGGGCCTGCTCGGTCTACCCGAGCAGTTGGCCGGCGGGCCGACGGCCAAAGCGGCGGCGGCAATCGGAAATACCGGGAATTTGCAGCCGGGCAGCGGAAACCAAGGTGATTCCAACCTGGGCAGCGGAAACAAGGGGAATGCCAACCTGGGCAGCGGAAACATCGGTAACGCCAACCTGGGCGGCAGGAACGTCGGCAACGCCAACCTGGGCAGCGGAAACATCGGCAGTCTCAACATCGGCAACGGAAACGTTGGTTCGGCAAACTTCGGGGACGGAAACACCGGTAACCGGAACTTCGGCGCCGGAAACAGCGGCACCGGCAACTTCGGCACGGGAAACATCGGCACCGGCAACTTCGGCACGGGAAACATCGGCAGCGGAAACGTCGGCGGCGGAAACATCGGCCCGGCAAACGTCGGTGGCGGAAACGTCGGCAGCACCAACATAGGCAGTGGAAACCTTGGGAACTTCAACCTCGGTAGCGGGAACCTGGGCAGCAATAACGTGGGCTTCGGGAACATCGGCAACAACAACGTGGGCTTCGGGCTGACCGGCAACAATCAGGTGGGCATCGGTGCGCTGAACGCGGGCAGCAACAATATCGGCTTCGGGAACTCCGGCAACAACAACATCGGGTTTTTCAACTCCGGTAATAACAACGTAGGCTTCTTCAATTCAGGCAACGGAAACTTCGGCTTCGAGAACTCGGGGTCCACCAACACCGGATTTTGGAACGCGGGGGGCGCTAATACCGGCTTTGGGAATGCGGGCTTCACCAACACCGGTTTCGGGAATGCGGGCAGCACCAACACGGGCTACGGGAACTCGGGTCGTTTCAACGCGGGCTACGGAAACGCGGGCATCCTGAACGCAGGCTTCGGTAATGCGGGCAACGTCAACGCCGGATTCGGGAATGCTGGCATCCAGAACACCGGCTGGGACAATGCGGGCATCGCCAACACAGGTTTCGGGAACGCCGGTTCGAACAACACCGGTTGGGCGAACTCAGGCAACATCAACACGGGCTTTCTCAACTCGATAAACTTGAGCACGGGCGTCGGAAATCTAGGCACGGTGGGCCCCAACTCGGGGTTCGGACACACCGGCGTGAATAACTCGGGCTTTTTCAACACCAGCACCGGCGGCTTCAACTCGGGCTTCTTCAACTCGGGTGTCGGTGGCTTTAATACGGGCTTCAATAACTCGGGTGCCTCCAATGTGGGCATCGGTAATTCCGGCTTTGCCAACATCGGTCTTGCCAATACCGGTGACCGTAACGCCGGCGTCGGGAACTCGGCCGCCAATATCGTCGTCGGCGGCTCAGGTGTGGGAAACTCGGCCACGCTCAGCTCGGGAGCCTTCAATACGGGAACTATGCAGTCGGGCTTCTTCCGCTAACTTGTAGACGGATATGCCCGCGGCCCGGCCAGGTATCAGGTGCGGCATCTTTGGGAAAGGGCGGAGCGGTTACCTGCGGGCGAAGGTCGCCCAGGAGAAGCTCATCGAAGAATCGCAGCTGCCCTATTCGATCGTGCGCGCCACCCAGTTCGCGGAGTTCACCGACGCCATCGCGGCGTCGATGACGGTCGGCGACGAAGTGCACGTCCCGGACGCGCTGATCCAGCCGATCGCCGCCGCCGACCTCGCGGCCGAGGTGGCCCGGGTGGCGGAAGGCAAACCGTTGGGTGGCATCGACAACGTCGGCGGGCCGGAGAAGATCTCGTTCGAGCAGATGGCCCGCGACGTCCTGGCGCGCCACGGCCAAGCCAAGACCGTCGTCGTCGATCCCGATGTCGGTTACTTCGGAACACCGCTCGCCACGAACAGCCTGGTTACCGCATAGGCGCCGGAACGCCCTGGTCGGGGTGGCGGGATTTGAACCCACGGCCTCTTCGTCCCGAACCACCACACCAGCGCGTTTGATTGAGCTGTGTTTGTTGGGGGTGTGGCAGGCCGTCTGGATACGGCGCTTCTTGGATTGGTTGGTTGCGGTCGTGCTGAAACTGCTGCGGACTGACTGCGGACCAAGATGCAGCGCTGCCAGCGCCACCACTGTCTCGTCCTGCTGAAGTTTGCGAAGGACGCGCCGGCTTGCTCGGATTCGACCGAGACGGTGAGTTGAAGGCCGATCCGCCGATCAGCCCACGCCGTGGCGCCGCGTCGGTGGAGCATCTGCCTCGACCGTCACCGAGCCGCTCAGAGCCGCACGCTGGCGTCGTACTTTGGGCCCTTCGCCCCTGCCGCCAGCCCGGGGCCCGGCGGTAGCCTGGGAAGACATCACACGCCATGACCGGTAAACGCGGCCGTCACCCGCGCACCGGCGTGGAAGGAAGCGAGACCTGATATCCGAGCAGGTTAGGCGGTCCTCGTCGCCGCCGACGGTGTACCAGGTCCGGGCGCGCAGCATCGGCGGCGGACGGGCCGAGGTGGCTGCCGGGACCGAGACGATCGCCTTCGACGCTAGCTGGGCGAGCGAGCCGTCCGGGTTGCCGGGGCCGGCGGAGTTGCTGGCGTCGGCGTTCGCGGCGTGCCTACTCAAGAACCTCGAACGGTCCGGGCAGCTGCTGCCGTTCCGGTATGACCATGCCGAGGTCGATGTCGCCGCCCGCCGCCAGGACGCGCCACCGAAGTTCGTCGAGATCACCTGGGAGCTCCGGCTGGTCACCGACGAGCCCCAGCACCGTGTGGAACTGCTGGACCGCAACCTGCGCCAGTTCGGCACCGTGTACAACACCCTGTCCGCGGCCTGCACGATCGAGGGACGGATCCTCACCACACCCACATCGGCGACGTCATGAGCATCGGCACCGCCGCCGTCTCGGCTGCAGGTGATCGACACCGCCCGCCGCCCGCCGGTGAAAATGCCGCGATGGTGACCGTCGACGCCAACGAGGCGGTCGCGTCGGTGGCGTACCGGCTGAGCGAGGTCGTCGCCATCTATCCGATCACGCCGGCCTCGGCGATGGGTGAGCACGCCGACGAATGGTCTGCCAAGAGTCGGCCGAACCTGTGGGGGATGGTGCCGCAGGTAGTGGAGATGCAGTCTGAAGCCGGCGCCGCCGGCGCGGTGCACGGGGCGCTGCAGGGCGGTGCGCTGGTGACGACGTTCACCGCGTCGCAAGGGCTGCTGCTGATGCTGCCCAACCTCTACAAGATCGCCGGCGAACTCAGCGCGTGCTGCATCCACATCGCGGCCCGCAGCATCGCCACCCACGCGCTGTCCATCTTCGGAGACCACTCCGACGTGATGGCCGCCCGCGCGACCGGATGGGCGCTACTGGCATCCGGGTCGCCGCAGGAGGCGCAGGATCTCGCCGCCATCGGCCATGCCGCCACCCTCCTCACCCGGGTTCCGTTCCTGCACTTCTTCGACGGGTTCCGCACGTCGCACGAGATGCAAAAGATTGGCTCGCTCGACGACAACACGCTGATCGCCCTGATCGACACGGGCGCCGTCGAAGCGCACCGAGCCCGCGCGATGAATCCCGACCGCCCGGTAACCCGCGGCACCTCGCAGAACCCCGATGCCTTCTTCCAGGGCCGGGAGGCCACCAACACGTTCTACGACCGCTGTCCGGGCGTCGTCGCCGACACGATGCGACACTTCGCGACGCTGACCGGCCGGCGCTATCAGCTCTTCGACTACGTCGGGCACCCCGAAGCGGAGCGGGTGCTGGTGATGATGGGCTCCGGTGCAGAATGCGCCCACGAAACGGTTGACGCGCTGCTCGCGCGCGGTGAGCGGGTCGGGCTGGTGAAGGTCCGCCTCTTCCGACCCTTCGCGATGAGCGCGTTCCTCGCCGCGCTGCCCAGCATCCGTGCGCTCGCTTGGGATCCTCGACCGGACCAAGGAGCCCGGCGCGACCGGCGAGCCGCTGCTGCTGGACGTCATCTCCGCGCTGGCTGACGCAGTCACCACCGGCACCCGCACCTCGCTGCCCCGGATCATCGGAGGACGCTACGGGTTGGGCTCCAAGGAACTGACTCCGGCGATGGTGAAGGCCGCCTTCGACGAACTCGACGCCGAGCGGCCCCGCACCCGCTTCACACTGGGCATCACCGATGACGTGACCGGCCTGTCCTTGCCGGTCGACGAGGAGTTCGACACCGAGCCGGCCGGGGTGTCACGCGCGGTGTTCTACGGGCTGGGCTCCGACGGGACGGTGAGCGCCAACAAGGCAACGATCAAGATCATCGGTGATGCGACAGAACAGGCCTGCCAGGGCTACTTCGTGCTCGACTCGAAGAAGGCCGGCTCGACGACGGTGTCGCACTTGCGGTTTGGACCCGCGCCGATCCGTTCCACCTACCAGATCCGCCGTGCGGGATTCCTCGCCGTGCACGACCCCGGCTTCCTTGACCGCTTCGACGTTCTCGACCGCGCCGGGCAGGGCGCCGCCGTGCTACTCAACACGACGGTGCCGCCCGAGCAGGTGTGGGCCGGTCTGCCCTGTGAAGCGCAGGAGACGCTGCTGCAGCGCGGTTGTCACCTGTTCGTGATCGACGCCTACCGCCTGGCTGACGAGCACGGGCTCGGGCGGCGGATCAACACCGTGATGCAGGCCTGCTTTTTCGCGCTCAGCGATGTGCTGCCCGTGGACGAGGCCCTCACGAGGATGAAGCAGGCCGTCACCGCCACATGGGGTAAGCGCGGCTCGGAGATCGTGCGCCGCAACACCGCCGCCATTGACGCCGCCGTTGCTGCCCTGCACGAGATCCCGATCCCCGACGCCGTCGACGCCGTTAGGACTCGCCCACCGGCGGTGCCCGCCGACGCTCCGGACTTCGTCCGCCGGGTGACCGGCCTGCTGCTGGAAGGCCACGGCGACCGGCTGCCGGTCAGCGCCTTTCCGCCCGACGGCACCTGGCCCACCGGCACCAGCAAGTTCGAGAAGCGCGCCATCGCCTTGGACCTGCCGATCTGGGAACCGGACCTGTGCGTGCAGTGCAACCGCTGCTCGATGATCTGCCCGCACACCGCCATCCTCACCAAGGTTTTCCAACCCGAGGATGCCGCCGCCGCGCCCTCGGTGTTCCGGTCGACGCCCGAGGGCTTCACCCCCGAACTGGAAGGCCTCGCCTTCACCGTCCAGGTCGCGCCGGACGACTGCACCGGCTGCGGCCTGTGCGTCGAGGTATGCCCGGCCAAGGACCGCACCCAGCCCCGCCGTAAGGCGCTCAACCTTCAACCCGCGGCCGAACACCGGGCCACCGAACGCGAAGCGTTCGCCTTCTACCAGCAGATCCCCGAGGTCTCCCGCGCCCGCATCCCGCGAACCCGGTCGGGCATCGCCTTGCTTGAGCCGCTGTTCGAATTCTGCGGCGCCTGTGCAGGCTGCGGTGAAACCCCCTACCTGCGGCTGCTGACCCAGCTCGTCGGCGACCGACTCCTGATCGCCAACGCGACCGGGTGCTCGTCGATCTACGGCGGCAACCTCCCCACCAGCCCCTACACCACCGACGCCAACGGGCGCGGGCCGGCGTGGAACAACTCGCTGTTCGAGGACAACGCCGAGTTCGGCCTCGGGCTGCGCCTGGGTGCCGACACCCTCGCCCGCCGCGCCCACACACTGCTCGACCGGTTCGCGCCGCAGCTAGCCGCCGACCTCGTGGGCGAGCTCACCGGCCCGTGCCCGAGCGGCGACGACGCCGCCATCGGCGCCCGCCGCGAGGCAGTCACCCGGCTGCGCGCACTGCTCGCTGAGATCGACGGCGGCGACGAGCTCGCCCGGTGCGCGGACACGCTCGTGCCCCGATCCGTCTGGCTGGTCGGGGGCGACGGATGGGCCTACGACATCGGCTTCGGCGGGCTCGACCACGTGCTGGCCTCCCGCCACGACGTCAACGTCCTCGTCCTTGACACCGAGGTGTACTCCAACACCGGCGGCCAGCAGTCCAAAGCCACACCGCTGGGCGCGGTGGCCAAGTTCGCCTCCGCCGGCAAGGAGACCAGCAAGAAGGACCTCGGGCTGCTGGCGATGAGCTACGGACACGTCTATGTGGCCAGCGTCGCGATGCAGTCACACACCTCTCAGACGCTCACCGCCCTGCAGGAGGCCGAAAGCTACCCGGGCCCGTCGATCGTCATCGCCCACAGCCCGTGCATCGCCCACGGCTACGACCTCGTCAACGCCCCCGCGCAACAGCGCCGGGCCGTGGGCAGCGGCGCCTGGCCCCTGTTTCGCTTCGACCCGCGCCGCATCGAGACCGGCGAGTCGCCCCTCGTCATCGACGCCGACCCGGTAACCGTCCCGCTGCGCAACTACCTCGAGCAGGAGGCCCGCTTCCGGATGGTCGAACTCGCCGACCCGCAGCGCTACGAACGGCTCGTCGCCGCCGGTGAGAACGCCATCGCCCGACGCCACGCCCTCTACCAACAACTCGCCGGCATCCACCTGCCCACCCAGGAGGACTGACATGGTCGACCTCAGCACCGACTGGCTAGGACTGCGGCTGCGCAGCCCGCTCGTCGTCGGCGCCTCGCCGCTGACCCGGACCGTCGAGCACGCCCAGCGCCTGGCCGACGCCGGCGCTGGCGCGGTGGTCCTGGCGTCGGTGTTCGAGGAACAGATCGTCGACGAGCAACTCGGCCTGCACCGCTTCATCGACAGCTACGTCGACACCGACGCCGAAGCCCGCTCGTTCCTGCCCGACATCGACGTGATTCCCATCGGCCCGGCACCTACACTGCGCCACCTGCAAGCGCTGCGCGCGGCGCTCGACATACCCGTCGTGGCCTCGCTGAACGGCATCACCCCCGGCGGGTGGACCGACCTGGCCCGCCAGCTCGCCGAAGCCGGAGCCGACGCGCTCGAACTGAACCTCTACGAACCCCCAACCGCATTGCACGCGACCAGCGCCGAGATCGAAGCCCGCCAGATCGAGACAGTCGCCGCTGTCGTCGAAGCCGCATCCGGGGTGCCGGTGACAGCGAAACTGTCCCCCTTCTACGCAGGCCTTACTGCTTTCGCCACCCAGATCGCCGCGGCAGGGGCGGCGGGTCTCGTGTTGTTCAACCGCTTTTACCAACCCGACATCGACCTCGACACCCTCGACGTCGACCGCCGCATCGTCCCCTCCACCTCAGCCGAGCTACCGCTGCGCCTGCACGCACTCGCCGTCCTCCACGGTCACGTCCAGCTGCCGCTCACCGCCACCGGCGGCGTGCACACCGGCCTGGACGCGGCCAAAGCGATCCTGTGCGGCGCGGCCACCGTACAACTCGTCTCCGCCCTGCTCGATGACGGTCCCGCCGCCCTCGCCCGGATCAGCCGCGAATTGACCAGATGGCTCGATACCCACCATTACCGCAGCAGCCACGACGCGTGCGGGGCCACCGCGCTGCACAGCGTCGCCGACCCCACCGCTTGGGAACGGCTCAACTACGCCCGCATCCTCGAGAGCTGGCAACCAGCGCGAACCAGGAGATGACATGCCCGAACCCAAGCCCGAAACCAAGCCAAACCAGTGGCACGGGATACCCCGCGAGGACATCCCCTGGCTCCCCACAATCGACGCCGAAGCCTGCATCGGTTGCCAGCTCTGCTATGTGACCTGCGGACGAGCCGTCTTCGAGATCGAGGATTCCGTCGCCGTCGCCGTCGACCCGATGAATTGCGCGGTCGGCTGCTCCACCTGCGGCAACGTCTGCCCGACCGGTGCCATCACGTTCCCCCAGATGGACGCGGTATGGAAGCTCGAACGTGAACGGCAGATCTTTCGCACCGTCAAGAAAGAGGCGGCACGCAAGCACGAACGCGAAGACATCGCCAAGGCACGCGCCGACGCGCAGGCCGCCGTCGAACTCGTCACCACCCGCGCCCGCGTCGAAGTCGCCGGCGAGTTCGGCGACAAGCAGTTCCTCGTCCGCCTCGAAGAGCTCCTCGGTGACCGCCCCTACGACATCGTCAACCTGCGTCTCGAGGTCCCCACCGTCAAAGGCGCCCGCGCCAAAGCACCGTCCTACATGACCTTCGAGGTCGCCTCCGAAACCCAAGAGGCCGTCGAGCCGTTCCTCAACGACGTCCGCGCCCTGATCCGCGACGTCTCGCTCGTCCTCGTCGCCATAACGGGTCTATGACAACCGAACGCGACCGGCCCGCCGACGCACAGATCAGCAACCGCTACCCGTCCCTCTTACACGGTTGCGGCAGGCTTTAGTAGTTGTGTTCGCCATCGCGGGCTTGGAAGGACTATTTAACGAGGAGATATGACACAGATGGCTAAGCCCGCGGCCAATGCCGCGCCCGAAGTGCCTGCGACGCTCTATTTCGAGTTTCGCGTTGCTGGCCCGGAACATGACGCCGCCATGGGCGCTCTTACGGAGCGGGCTTCGGAATGGCGCCAGAAACCGGGTTTTCTGAGCCTCATGCTCAAGCAGATGAGCGGCGACTCGACCATGGTGAAGAACTACCCCGAGGCCTATAAGGGAGTCCTTTCCGAAGCATATCTCGACGGCGTCAGAGACCATTCGCAGCCATATTTCTATTCGCTGTTTATTCGCTTTGCTGATTACCCGCAACTGCAAGCATCGCAGATCAACGAGGACTTCGACGAAGCGGTGCTGCCGTTTCTTCATGCCGTAAGGCAGACTTCGACCGGGATCGCCAAATCTCCCCAGCCCATGAGCGTCTATCGCGGCGTGTTTCAAACAATCGCCGCCGGCAACCGCGCGGGCATTTATGTGACGCCGGCGGAGATGACGGACTTTCTGCGTCATCCAGTGGAAGCCCCTGAGCGCGACACCGTGACGGTCGAGAACCATGTCATGGTCGCAGATGCCGGACACCTGGAATGGGAAAAGCTCGTCCTCCCACTTCTCAAGGTCGCACAAGAAACCTATCAGCCCAGTGATGATCCAAGCGGCATCGGCCAGCCTGGCAGCAAGAACAACCGAGTTTATCGCAAGGCGCTATCGACTGAGATATTGCGCAAGGCAACCCCTGATGGCGGGTTGCGCGCCTACCTCATGCATGGCGTGTGGGAATCCGTCTGGGATCATGAAAACTCCCATCTGGACACCCGGTTTCGGGCCGCCGCGGGTCCGGTGGGAGTCGGGGTCGAAATCGGCCCGGTTGAACCATTTTATCTCACCCGGCTCCTGGCCAAAGCGTGAGCAATCCTGTTCATGGACATCCAACTTGTCAATCACGGAAATCCTTCACGACCGACCACCAATAGCGCCCTTCTATCCATTGCCGCTCGGCGACCCCCACTACGCAATCGACACGCTGTTCCACCAACGCGCCGCAATCCGTGTGGCGTTACGTAAGGAGATAAGCACGTGCGCTGACTTCCGCATCGGCAGTTGTTGTGGCGCAATGGTCACCGACTAAGAACACCCAGGATCGGCGGGGACCGCCCTCGTGGTCCCAGCCGATCCTGAGCTCGGATCACGAGATCGCGTTGACGGCGGTGGACACTCTCGCCTGGAAGGTGGCCGGCAGCGGAACATATCCGTTGTTGTCGTTGAGGCCCGCCTGCCCCGGGCCGATGACGGTTTGCAGGAAGGCGCGCACGGCCTGGCCGACCGCCGCGTCGGCGTACTTCGAGCACACGATCTCATAGGTGGCCAGCACGATCGGGTAGGCGTCGGGCTGGGTCGGTTGGTAGAAGGACGAGGCGTCGAGTACCAGGTCGTTGCCTTGGCCGATGATTTTGGCGCCGGCGATTGTCTTGCCGACCGTCTCTCCGCTGATGGCCACCGGGTGCGGGCCAGCAGAGGTAATGAGCTTCGCGGCGAAAAGCCAGTGATCTTGTGCGAACGACCATTCGTTGTAGGTGATCGCGCCCTCGGTATTCTTTACCGTCGCAGAGGTACCCTCGTTACCCGGGGCGCCCTGACCGACGGCGCCGCGGAACGTCTTGCCCGCGCCCTTGCCCCAGGCACCGTTGGATGCGGCGTCGAGATACCGCTGGAAGTTGTCGGTGGTTCCGGACTCGTCGCTGCGGTACACGACGTGGATGGGCTCAGGGGGCATCGACTGGTTAAGCGCCGTGATCGCCGGATCGTCCCACCTGGTGATCTCGCCGCTGAAAATCTTCGCCAGCGTCGGCGCGTCAAGCACCAGGTTGTCGACGCTGTCGAGGTTGTAGGTGATCGCCAGGGGGCCGAACACGACAGGCAGGTTCCAGGCGTCCGAGCCGCACCGCTGTCGCGCGTCGGCGTACTCGCCCCGGTAAGCACTCAGCGGCGAGTCCGACCCCCCGAAATCGGTCTGGTTGCGCAGGAATTCGCTTACCCCGGCGCCGGAGCCGTTGGAGGTATAGGTCAGCGTCTGCCCAGGGCACGCCTTCGTGTAGGCGGTGATGAACCGGGTCATCGCGTTCGCCTGGGCCGTCGAGCCGCTGGCCTTCAAAGACTGCTTTCCGCCGCAATCCACTTTCGTCGAGCTCGCATACCGGGGGGCTGAGTTGGTGTAATTGCCGCATGCCGAAACCGCTAGGGCGCAGCTGGCCAGCAGGCTCAGAACAGCCGCAGATCGATTGGGTTTCACGTAGCCCGTCCTTCGCAATGGTGGTTTGGGGCTGGATCGGTTTCCGCTGCTGAGGCTTAAGGTCGGCTTAGGTCGGGTGTAGCGCCAGTGCAACTGCGCGGATTTGGGTTTGGGTGGGCAGCCGGTCGGTGGCCTTGGTAATAGCGACCTCGATGTCGGTGGTGTCGGCGGGCGCGCCGGCGAGTTCGTCGACGACCTGTTGGGTTTGTCGCGGGGTTAGTGCCATAGGGCCGTTGAGTGCGAGCAGTGGCGCGTAACCCCTTGGCGGCGCCTCTTCGGGGTAGCCGGAGCGAAGCCAGCCAATGACCGATCTAAAGGCGCCGTTGATACGCATCATCACCGATGTGCCGCCGGTTGGTGGGCGTGGAAGGCTGCAGGACGGGTGGGTGCGCGGTTCGGATATGCGGTTATGCATGTATGGGGACTTTGAGTTCGGCGAGCAGCAGGCATACGCGGCGCTCGATCTCGTCGCGGATTGGCCGCACGCCCTTGACGTCTTGGCCGGCTGGGTCATCGAGGACCCATTCCTCGTAGCGGTGCCCTGGGAACAGGGGGCAGGCATCGCCGCAGCCCATGGTGATCACGACGTCGGCGGCTTGCACGATCTCGTCGGTCCAGGGTTTGGGATATTCGTCAGAAATGTCGATGCCACGCTCGGCCATGGCCGCGATGGCGGCCGGGTTCACCTCGTTGCCGGGTTCGGAGCCGCCAGACCAGGCCACCGCGGCATCGCCGGCCAGGTAGGTGAAGAAACCCAAGGCCATTTGCGAGCGGCCGGCATTATGGGTACACAGGAACAGCACGATGGGTTTTCCGTCGTTCGATTTGCCTTCGACTTTGGCCAGTGCGCGCAGCCGTTGTCGCGCGAAGCGTTCTGCGAGCAGTGGCAAGTAGTTGGGAATTGTTGCGCGGCTGGCGAATTGGTCGTAGGAGGCGCGCAGGAATCGCTCAATGGTTTCCACGCCGAAGCTGGCGGAAAACTCCTTGTGCAGTGCCTCGGCCGCAGCGTCGAGTCCCAGCCGCTGGTCGCTGGCTAGGTTGGAGTGAACGTGATTAGAGCCGTCGGCCGCGAAGTTATCAGTCATGATCTATCCCTGTCACGAAGAGGGTTGTAGGGCCGGAACGAGGCGGTCTATCCGCTGGGTCAAGTCATCGAGGGCCTGGTCGAACGTGTCGGGGTTCCCGGCGCGCACCGGGTCGGGAACTGACCAGTGGATGTGGTGCAGGTTGTCAGGCAGTTCTTCGTGAACGTTGTCGCATACCGCGACCACCAAATCCCCGGGGCGGACGACATCGTCGAGGTGACGCGGCCGGCGTGGTCGCATCGATAGGTGCCGACGCCGAGCCGCGGCCACCGCCCCTGGATGAACCGCGGCGGCCGGACGGGTGCCCGCCGATGCCGCCGGCAGTGTGCTGCGATGCTTCCACACCGCGACGGCCAACTGACTGCGGGCCGAGTTCTTACTACACACGAACACCACGCGGTCCGCTCGCCGCACCGCGCAGGGCACCATCACCTCCAGCGCCGCGGGAATCAGCTGCAGATAGGTGCGTCGACGATCACCCTCGGAGCGAACCCGACGCAACATGCCCGCCTGCTCGAGCACTCCCAGGTGGTGGGCCATCAGATTCGACGGCATCGAGAGCAGCTTTTGCAGTTCCGACGGCGATGAGTCGGCGAGCAGAAGAACGTCAACGATCGCCAACCGACCGGGATCGGCAAGCGCGGCATGGATCATCGCGCGCCCTACCGTCCCGTCACTCCACTCAGTACGCATTGACTCAATAATATTTGAGCTTTTGTCCACTAGGCAAGCGTTGAAATCCGGAACATGCAGCGCATCGACGCGCAATTACCAAGATGACCAGGGTGTATTCCTGTCCGAACATCGATCCGCGCCGCCAACGCGTTGTCCGCAGCAGCGCTAGTCGTTCATCTCCCAGTCAGATTTCATAACTGCTCCGTTCATCTCGACGGTCTTCGATGAGCACGAAGATGCGCCAGGCATCGTGCGCCGAGGAGGCCTCAATGTTCCGCAAGACGACGATCACCGCTGTGATTGCCATTGCTGCAACCAGTTGGGTGACCGCGTGCGGGAGCACCAGCAACATCGGGGCCGGTAGCACCACCCAGGCAGCCCAAGCGGGCCAGATTTGCGGCCAGCAGTCGGCCGCCAAGCCCGGGTACGCGCGAACGATCCCCAAAATTGACGGCGGCGCAAACACATTGTCGGGCGCCGGGTCGACGTTCGTGGCGCCGGTCATGTCGGTGTGGACCAAGAACTACTCCCAATCCGATGGGGTGCAAGTCGCCTATCAGTCGATCGGGTCCGGCGGCGGTGTGCAGCAGATCATCGCCGGCACGGTCGACTTCGGCGCCTCCGATACCCCGATGAAGGACAGCGAGCTGGCCACCGCAAAATCCGGCCCGATCCTGCACATCCCCTTGACGCTCGGCGCTGTCGTCCCCACCTACAACGTGAAGGGCGTCCAAACCGGCCTGAAGTTCGACGGTGACACGTTGGGCAAGATCTTCGCCGCGAAGATTACGAAATGGAACGATCCGGCGTTGGTCGCGCTGAACCCAGGCGTGACCCTGCCCGACCAGCCCATCGCGGTGGCCCACCGCTCGGACGGGTCCGGTACCACCGCGGTGTGGACGGACTATCTGACCAAGGAGAGCCCGACTTGGGTACAAACCCTCGGCGGCCCGGATAGGAGCTTCGGCAAGGACATCGCCTGGCCAGTGGGTATCGGCGGTAAGGGCAACGAGGGCGTTTCCGGGGTGATCAACCAGACCGATGGCAGCATCGGATACGTCGAGTTGGCTTACGCGTTGGCGCAGAACCTCAATTACGGCCAGGTGAAGAACAAGGCGGGCAACTTCATTCAGCCTTGCGTCGCCACCATCACCGCTGGCACCGAAGGCATCGCCTATCCGCCGGACCTACGGGTAAGCCTGACCGACGGGTCCAATCCCAACGCCTACCCGATCACCGGTACCGTCTACGCGCTGGTGAATCAGAACCAGACTGACGCGCCCCACGCCAAGGCCCTCGTCAACTTCTTCTCGTGGGTGCTCTCCACCGGCCAGGACGATGCTGCCAGCGTCAACTACGCCCCGCTGAGCAAGGATCTGCAAGGTTTGGCCATGGGCCAAGTACGCAAGATCACCCTCAACGGAAGCGCGGTCGCGTCGTGATCTGGGAAGTCCTCCAGGTGAACTTGTGACCTCAAGAACGCTGCTCGCGCCCTCGGGCCCGGCGTCATCGGCCGGCCGCTTCACCGACGGACTGTTCCGGCGGCTGATGGCCGCCGCGGCAGTGAGCGTGATCGCCATCTTGGTGGCCACGGCCATCTTCCTGCTGGTGGAGGCGTGGCCATCCCTGTCTCACTACGGGCCGCTGAGTTTTTTGCATGCACGCTGGGCCCCCTCGGAAGCGACGGAAACAGCGTCGAACCCGAACCCGTACGGCGTCCTGCAATTCATCTACGGCACCGTAGTGACCTCGCTGGTCGCAATGGCGATCGCGGTGCCCGTCGCGATCGCCGTGGCCCTCTACATCACCAATCTCTCACCGGCCCTGCTTCGCAGGCCGCTATCGTCGTTGGTCGACCTGCTCGCCGCGATCCCGAGTGTCGTCTACGGCTTCTGGGGTGTGTTCGCGCTGATCCCCGCGCTGGGCCCAGTTGGTCGCGGATTAACGTCGTTGTCGGGAATCCCGCTGATCGGCTGGCTTTTCCAGGGCCCATTCTTCGGCTATTCCGTATTCTCGGCCGGCGTGGTCCTCGCGATCATGGTGTTACCCATCGTCACCGCAATATGTCGGGAAGTCTTCGACACCACACCCATCGCCGAGAAGGAGGCCGCGCTGGCAATCGGCGCGACCAAGTGGGAAATGCTGCGCATCGCGGTGCTGCCGCGATCCCGTTCGGGGATTGTCGGGGCCTCGATCCTCGGTCTGGGCCGCGCATTCGGTGAAACGATCGCGGTGACCATGCTGATCGGCAACAACGTGTTGACGATCCCGCACGGGATCATGCGCCCGGGATCCACCATGCCCAGCGTCATCGCCAATGAGTTCACCGAAGCCAACCAGCCATTCCATCTCACTTCGCTATTCGTGGTCGCCTTCGGCCTGCTGGTGTTGTCCCTGCTGGTCAATGTCATCGGCAAGCGCATCGTCGGACGAGTCTCGGAGCACATCGCATGAGCCTGATGCTGGATCAACAGCTCAAAGAACCCGCGCACCGCGTCACCGGGCGGTCCTCCGGGGCACGCCGCCGTCAACTCACCAGTTCATTTATCCATGGGCTTCTGCTGCTGGTGATGATCGCCACTGTCGGCGTACTGGTATGGGTGCTGGCCTACGTCGCCGGACAGGGGCTGAAATACCTGGGTCCGGAATTCCTCACCCAGACCCCGCCCGGCAATCCCAGCCAGCCCGGCGGCGGGTTCCTCAACGGCATCATCGGAAGCCTCATCATCACCGGCATCGCCACCCTGATGGCGGTGCCGGTCGGTGTCGCCGCCGCCATCTACCTGGTGGAGTACGGTGGTCGGCTGGCCAAGCTGGCACGCTTTTTCACCGACATCCTGGTCGGTGTACCCACGATCGTCACCGGCGCGCTGGTCTACGCGGTGTGGGTGGTGTTCTTCGGGTTCTCCGGCATTGCGGGGGGAATAGCGCTGAGCCTGGTGATGCTGCCGCTGGTGATCCGCTCGACCGAGGAGATGCTGCGGCTGGTGCCGCACGACTTGCGCGAAGCCTCGCTTGCGCTAGGTGTGACCAAGGCGCGCACCATCCTGTCAGTCGTGTTGCCGACTGCCAGTTCAGGAATCATCACCGGTGTCATGCTCGCGTTCGCGCGGGCGATGGGTGAAACGGCGCCTCTGCTGCTGACCGCGCTCGGCAACGACTTGTTCGTCGAACTCAACCCCACCCAGCGTATGTCGACCCTGTCACTGCAGATCTTCGGCAACGCCATCACCGGGTTCAAAGCCGCCCAAGCCCGCGCCTGGGCGGGAGCACTCACATTGGTGGTCATGGTCCTGCTGTTCACCGTGGCGGCCCGGTTGATCGCCAGCCGGTCCAGCGTTAGTCGCGCACATTGACCAGCCCGACAGAAGGGCGAGTTCGGGCTACCCACAACGAAGCGGGTCCGCCGGCCGAATCTAACCGCACACGACATCACAGGAGGGTCGCGTGACACAGGACATCAACGTGACAGCGGATGACGCGGCGATCGGGAGTACCCAACACATCGACCCGCCGGCAACCGCATTGACGAAGCCATTGATGGACAGCGTCCTAGTGCCGCACCGGGGCGCGAAACGGCTGGAGGTCCAGGACCTCAACATTTACTACAGCTCCTTTCACGCAGTTGCCGATGTCAACATGACGGTCATTCCGCGAAGTGTCACCGCGTTGATAGGACCGTCCGGGTGCGGCAAGTCCACCGTTTTGCGGTCCCTGAACCGCATGCACGAGATCACCCCAGGGGGCCGGGTGGAAGGATCGGTCTTAATCGACGACGAGGACATCTACGGCACCCAGATCGACGCGGTTGGTGTCCGCCGCATCGTCGGAATGGTGTTCCAGCGACCAAACCCCTTTCCCACCATGTCGATTCGTGACAACGTGGTCGCCGGATTGAAACTGCAAGGGAAGCGCAACAAGAAATACCTCGACGAGATCGCCGAACAGTCGTTGCGCGGGGCAAACCTATGGAACGAGGTCAAAGATCGGCTGGACAGGCCCGGCGGCGGCTTATCCGGTGGCCAGCAGCAGCGGCTGTGCATCGCCCGGGCGATCGCCGTCTCGCCCAACGTATTGCTGATGGACGAGCCCTGTTCCGCCCTTGACCCAATCTCGACGCTGGCTATCGAGGATCTGATTGCTGAGCTCAAACAGCACTACACCATCGTCATCGTCACCCACAACATGCAGCAGGCCGCCCGCGTCAGCGATCAGACCGCGTTCTTCAACCTGGAAGCCACCGGCAAGCCCGGACGGTTGATTGAAATCAACGACACCGAAACGCTTTTCTCCACACCCGACGAAAAGGCTACCGAGGACTACATTTCCGGTCGGTTCGGCTAACCTCTCAGCGTTGACCCCAACCTGCGACCACCGCGTGTACGGACGCAAGCTCCATGTCCATCCGACACGTTAGCGTGATCCAATCTTATCTACGGCAACAACATTGGAGCTCCTGATGGCGAGTCTCGTGCCTTCAACGGCGTCAGCAGCCACAATTCCGCCTCAGCGGGAACCCGCTCGCATCAGCGAGCAGCCCGATCGTGATCTGCGGTTCCAGACGACGTTCCGTGGAGAAACCCGGCTCGCGGAACCCGTCACCGGCGTCAGTCTCGAAATACAGGGTGCTCACGTCGTAGAGCACCAACGACGCCGGACCCAACCCCGCATGGCTGGCACAGACTGCCGACAGTGCTTGCCGCCACGACGGTTGGGCATAGATCGGTAGCCGTCACGCCGCCGACGACCAAAACTTGAGCCAAGTCAGATTCCACGCAGAACCGCGCCCACCGACATGACAGAGACCGGTTGGCGAGACTCCAACGCGCAACGTGATATTGACCGAGTAGTCTGCACCGACTCCGCCGCTGGTACGGTGCGCCGCATGACGGATGAAACACCCGAAGACATGACAGACGAGGTACCACAGTACGAGGCAGACGAGTTAGGAGACCACGACGACTTGCTAGACGAAGGTCGACTGGGGCATATCGAGCATATCGGTGCCAAGTGGCGGACTGCGTATGTCAAGTATGGGCCGGACGGCCACAGCCTCACCGTGAGGCTTGTTGCCGAAGGAATGCCGAAGGGCGAAATGGCGATCACCGATCTAGTAGTCAGTGAGGCGGTTGCGCTAGTCCAACAACAGGTAGCTTCGGTCAACCACGTCGATCTCGAGCTTAACGTCAGGTCGGACAACCCAATTACCCGCGATAGCGGTTAGCGGGCGTCTTGCGGTTGGCTTGGCGTGTCGGCTCTACCGAGCCGGCGCAGTCATATCCGGATCGCCTGTTGACCGGCATTCACGATGAGGATGATGGCGGCGTTGATCGTGAGGATGTGCGGGTATGAAACGACCCCGCCGGTGGATGTCCGGCAGGGTCGGTGGTGTTCGGGGTGTCGGTGTGGTGTTCAGTCCGCCGTGACTTCGGCAACAGCGGTGCGGGTGGAGGATTCGTCGACGATGGCCTTGTCGGCGGCGAACGCGGCGACGAGGGCTTGTAGC
>NZ_UPHQ01000345.1 GCF_900566055.1 Mycobacterium innocens | reverse complement strand
CCACAGCACCGATGATCCGAGATGGAGCGCACCTAACAGATGCAGACTAGCAACGATTGGTCGAAGAATCTCCGTATCGAGGTGCGTGGCGATGATGTCGTCGGGCACGCCGGGAACGTGATCCCGCGGATGCTGGCCGATGCGACCGGGCTCACCGAGGGATTGTCGGCGGTGCTGTCGCGGCCGGAGGTGACCCATGATCGGGGCGCGGTGCTGCGGGATGTGGCGGTGGCGATCGCCGGCGGCGGCCGCGACATCGGCGATGTGGTGGTGCTGCGCGAACAGGCCCGATTGTTCGGTCCGGTGGCGTCGGTCCCGACGGTGTGGCGGTCGCTGAACGAGATCGACGAACAGGCGCTGCAGCGCATCATGATGGTGCGCAACAAGACCCGGCAGCGGGTGTGGGAGCTGATCGAGGCCCGCCATGGGCGGATCCCGCCCGCGCCCACCTGCTATGGGGATCTTGGGCCGGTGATCGTGATCCGCATCGACGCGTCGCTGATCGACTCGCATAGCGACAAGGAGTGCGCAGCGGGGAACTTCAAGGGCGGCTACGGGTTCCATCCGCTGACCGCCTGGTGCGACAACACCGGGGAACTGCTCGCGATCGTGCCTCGGAAGGGAAATGCCGGGTCGAACACCGCCGCCGACCATATCGCGATCATCGACGCCGCGATCGCCGCGATCCCGCCGCGGTGGCGGCGCAATCTGCTGATTACCATCGACGGCGCCGGATCCAGCCACGCCGTGGTCGAGCACCTCACGAAACTCAACGACCGGCCGGGCTGGTCGGTGGCCTATTCGGTCGGGTTCGACCTGGACGAACGCGTTCGGACCGCGATCGGGCAGACCCCCGCCGGCGTGTGGTCGCCGGCGTTGGACGCAGTCGGCGACCCGCGTGAGGACGCGCAGCTGGCGGAGCTGACCGGGCTGCTACGACACAGCGCCGGCGGCGACCGCCTCGACGGCTGGCCCACCGACATGCGCATCCTGGTGCGGCGGGAGAAGATCGAGTCCGGCGCCCAATTGTCGCTGTTCGAGCAGCTGGGCGGATACCGCTACCAGGTGATGGCGACCGCCACCGCGGGCGGGCAGGTGCAGCGGCTCGAGGCACGGCACCGGGTGCACGCCCGCGTGGAGGGGTTCATTCGGTGCGGCAAGGACACCGGCCTGGCGCGGTGGCCGTCGGCATCGTTCGCCATCAACACCGCCTGGGTCACCGCCGCCGCGATCGCGATCGACCTGCTGTGCTGGACGCGGCTGCTGCTGCTGGACGGGCCGCTGGCCAAGGCCGAACCCGCCACGCTGCGGCACCGGCTGCTGCACACCGCCGTCCGGCTCGTGCGCCGCTCCCGCCACCTGTTCCTGCGCATATCCGAAACCTGGCCCTGGGCACAGGAATTCGCCGACGCGTTCAACCGCGTCCTGGCAATTCCCTGACCCACCGGCCGTTGTCGCGACTACCCCAGGAAGGAGCGAACCCCACCGGGACCTGGAACCCGGCGTCACCGCACGACACGCGGCGCCGAAACCTACCCGGCACCACGAAATCAAGATCAACAAGCGTCGCCGGCCCCACA
>NZ_UPHQ01000266.1 GCF_900566055.1 Mycobacterium innocens | reverse complement strand
TGAGTAATTCCCAACCTTGGTCAGTGGTCGTAGGCGATCAGTGACCTCTTGACTGGGCTGTTGATCTTCCAGTTGTGCCAGATCACAGCGGCAAGGGCGAGGAGGCGCTGGGCGACGCGGGCGTAGACGCCTTCGCGTGTGCGCCCGCCATGTCGTTCGAGATTGAGCTGATCCTTGCAGGTGTCGTAAACGGCTTCGATCCATTGGCGCATGCCGGCGAGGTTGCCGTAGCGGCGCTTTTTCTCGTCCTTGCGGTCGGGGCGCACCAGCAGCACACCCAGCTGGTCGGCGCAGTAATGTTCCAACTCGGCACCGGACAGGCCCTTGTCGGCCAGCACGACCATCTTCTCGCGCAGCGCGCCGAGGTCTCGGGCGTGCGCGAAAAGCTCTGCGGCGACCTCTCGTTCGCCGATCTTGGGGTCGGCAAGACACCACGCGACCGGCATGCCCTCCGCAGTGGTGACCAGATACAGCTTCAACCCCCAAAACCAGCGGGAGTGCGCAGCGCAGTACCCGTAGTTGGCGAAACCGGCCAGTTCAGAGCGTTTCGCGGTCTCCCGGGACGAACCGCACGGCACCGGGGTGCCGTCGACCAGACGTAAATCGTCGGCCCACGACGGGCACTGGGTGGCCAGGTAGCGCATAGCCTTGCAGATCAATGGTGTCGCAGCCTTGACCCGCTTGTGGTAGCCGGGCTGTTTCGGCAGGTATGGAAACAGGTGCCCGAGTCGGCCGTAACACATTCGCAGCCAATGGTGTTCGCTGCGGGCGCCGAGCAGCGCCTGAGCCACGGTCAGGCACACCAGCTCGGCGTCGGTCAATTGCTTCGGCCGTCCAGCACGCCGCCGGTCGGGTTGCACTACGTGGTCGTCGATCGTCACATACAGTTCGGTCAGGAGGGCATCGAGGTCTGTCTTCATAACTGTCCATCGGTGCCCTCCAACCACATCCTTCACAAGCCGACACGCCGAGAGTGCAACCACTGCGGCGCCGCTCGGCGTGTCGCCG
>NZ_UPHQ01000270.1 GCF_900566055.1 Mycobacterium innocens | reverse complement strand
CCACCGCCCCCACCGCCTGCCGTAGCTACCGCTGCACCACCGCCCCCGCCGAGGGAAAATTCGCCGAGGCTCTACCAGGCCGCGGCGTGGGTGGTGATCGTTGCCGGCGTCATCTTCATCGTCTGGTCGATCTTTGTCGCCGGCGCCCTGGTTTTCGGATACGGCAAGTGTTATCACCACCACCGCCACCACCATCACGGCATGTTCATGCCGGCCGGTCCGGGTGGCCCCGGTCCGGGGCCGGGATGGCAGTTCGGGTTCCCCGGACCCCCGCCCCCTGGCATGGGCCCTGGCATGGGTCCCGGCATGGGCCCTGGCATGGGTCCCGGGATGGGTCCCGGGTTCCCCGGTGGTCCGGGCGGCCCGGGCGGTCCGGGTGCCGGCCAGATGGGTCCCGGGGCTCCGCAGACGCCCAGCAGCCCCAGCCCCACCACGGCGCCGTCGCGGCCATAACTGGTTCAGCGAAAGAGGCGCATACCGGGTCATGTGACCAACGTGGCGCGCGACAACCGGCCCGGCGTCCCGTCACGGGATGCCGGGCCGTGTTGTAGCAGGTCGAAAGTCCTTCGCGCCCAGCACGATCCGGCCTAGTGCTGTCGCCAACCGTATTACCTTGCAACCCGATAAGTTTCGTTGAACCAGCCCAGTCGACAAGGAGACACCGAATGACGGAGCGCTACACCACCACCGACGCGGGCAGTCCCGCCCCCAGCGACGACCAGTCGCTGACCGTCGGCCCCGACGGCCCCATCCTGTTGCAGGACCACTATCTGATCGAGCAGATGGCGATGTTCAACCGGGAACGCATCCCGGAACGTCAGCCGCATGCCAAGGGCGGCGGCGCGTTCGGCCACTTCGAGGTGACCAACGACGTCAGCGGGTACACCAGGGCCGCGGTGTTCCAGCCCGGCGCCAAAACCGAGACACTGATCCGGTTTTCCACCGTTGCCGGCGAGCGCGGCAGCCCGGACACCTGGCGGGACCCCCGCGGTTTCGCCGTGAAGTTCTACACGGCGGAGGGCAACTTCGACATGGTCGGCAACAACACCCCGATCTTCTTCATTCGCGACCCACTGAAGTTCCAGCACTTCATCCGCTCCCAAAAGCGCCGGGCGGCAAACAACCTGCGCGACCACAACATGCAATGGGACTTCTGGACCCTCTCACCCGAGTCGGCCCATCAGGTGACCTGGCTGATGGGGGATCGCGGTATTCCGAAGACCTGGCGGCACATGAACGGTTACGGCAGCCACACCTACAGCTGGATCAACGCCGCCGGCGAAATCTTCTGGGTGAAGTACCATTTCATCACCGACCAGGGCATCGACTTCCTGACGCAGGAGGACGCCGACCGGTTGGCCGGTGAGGACGCCGACTACCACCAGCGGGATCTCTACGACGCGATCGAGCGGGGCGAATTCCCCAGCTGGACGCTCAAGATGCAGATCATGCCGTTCGAGGAGGCCAAGACCTACCGGTTCAACCCCTTCGATCTGACCAAGGTGTGGCCGCATCGCGACTATCCCCTGATCGACGTAGGCAAACTGACGTTGGACCGCAACGTCACCGACTATCACACCGAGATGGAGCAGGCCGCATTCGAACCCAACAACATCGTGCCCGGCACCGGATTGAGCCCGGACAAGATGCTGCTGGCGCGCGGGTTCTCCTACTCCGATGCACACCGGGCCCGACTGGGCACCAATTACAAGCAGATTCCGGTCAATTCGCCGAGGGTGGAGGTCAACAGTTACTCCAAGGACGGTGCGATGCGGATCCATAACATCACCGATCCGGTCTATGCGCCCAACTCCTACGGCGGCCCGCAGGCTGATCCGGCGCGTGCCGCCGAGGTGCGCTGGATGGCTGACGGCCAGATGGTGCGTGCCGCATACACTTTGCGTTCCGACGACGACGACTGGGGACAGGCCGGCACCCTGGTCCGCGACGTGCTCGACGACGCGGCCCGGGAACGCTTGGCCCACAACATCATTGGGCATGCATCCAAAGGCGTGCAGGAGCCGGTGCTGTCACGGGTGTTCGAATACTGGCGCAACGTTGACCCCGATCTGGGCAAGAAGGTGGAGGAAGGCGTGTGGGCCCGGCTTCATGGCAAGGCCTGACCGGATGCGAGTCGCGGTGCTGAGCCTGGGCCTCGCGGGCTGGGCAGCGGGCTGGGTGGCAGCTACTGCAGCTCCCATGGCTCCGGTTGCGGTGGCTCACCCGTCAGAGCCGGGGGTGGTGAACTACGCCGTCCTGGGCAGGGGATCGGTCGGCAATATCGTCGGCGCGCCGATGGGCTGGGAGTCGGTGTTCACCCGGCCGTTCCAGGCGTATGCGGTCGACCTCCCGGTGTGCAACAACTGGGCCGACATCGGGCTGCCCGAGGTGTACGACGACCCCGACCTGGCGTCGTTCAACGGGGCGATCACCCAGACCGCTGCCACCGACCAGACCCACTACGTCAAGCAGGCGGTCGGGGTGTTCGCCACCAACGACGCCGCAGGCCGGGCGTTTCACCGGGTCGTGGACCGAACCGTGGGCTGCTCGGGGCAAACCACCGCGATGCACCTGGACAACGGGACCATTCAGGTGTGGTCGTTCGACGGCGGGCCGCCGACCGCTACCGACGCCGTATGGACCAAACAGGAAGCCGGCACCGACCGGCGCTGCTTCGATCAAACCAGGCTGCGCGAAAATGTGTTGCTGCAGGCCAAAGTCTGCCAGTCCGGCAACGGCGGCCCCGCGGTCAACGTCCTGGCCGGGGCAATGCAGAACCTGCTGGGCCAGTAACCACCCGCAAATGTGGGTAATCATCTGACCCGGGCGCCGGAAGTGTGCGGGAATATGTCGGGGTGCTCTGGAAGATGAGATGGTGGCGGCTATCGTTTTCGATAGCTGCGCAGGCCACGGAGGAATCGTGATATGACGTTTGCCCCCAGCACTGCCGCGGCAGCGCGGCTGGACAGCGCCGGTGACAGCGATAGCGAGATCGCCTCGTTGGAAGCCGCGGGGGAGTACGTCGCCGACGGCTGCCTCGTCGACGGCCCGCTCGGGCGGGTGGGGCTGGAGCTGGAAGCGCACTGCTATGACCCCGCGGATCCGTTTCGCCGGCCCGGCTGGGACGAGATCAGCGACGTTCTGGACTGGGTGAGCCCGCTGCCCGGCGGTAGCGCGGTCAGCGTCGAACCCGGCGGCGCGGTGGAACTGTCGGGTCCACCGTGCGACGGCGTGTTGGCGGCCATCGACGCGATGAACCGCGACCAGGCCGTGCTGCGCCCGGCCTTCGCCGACGCCGGTCTGGGCCTGGTGTTCCTCGGCGCCGACCCATTGCGGCCGACGAAGCGGATCAACCCGGGCCCGCGCTATCGGGCCATGGAACAGTTCTTCGCCGCCAGCGACTCCGGGGCAGCCGGCGCGGCGATGATGACGGCGACCGCCTCCATCCAGGTCAATGTCGATGCGGGGCCGCAGTCCGACTGGGCTGCGCGGGTGCGGCTGGCCCACGCCCTGGGGCCGACGATGATCGCGATCGCCGCCAATTCCCCGATGCTGGGTGGCGAATTCTGCGGTTGGCGGTCCACCCGGCAGCGGGTGTGGGGCCAGATGGATGCGGCGCGGTGCGGGCCGATCCTGGGCGCCAGCGGGGACGACCCCGCCACCGACTGGGCGCGTTACGCCCTGAAGGCGCCGGTGATGCTGGTGCACAACCCCGACGCCGTGGCGGTGACCCACTACGTGCCCTTCGCCGATTGGGCCGACGGCACGGTGTTGCTGGGTGACCGCCGACCGACCACCGCCGACTTGGACTATCACCTGACCACGCTGTTCCCGCCGGTGCGTCCCCGGCAATGGCTGGAGATCCGCTACCTGGACAGCGTGCCCGACGCGTTCTGGCCCGCCCTGGCATTCACGGTGGTGACCCTGCTCGACGACCCGGCGGCGGCCGAGCTGGCCGCGGAGGCCGTCGAACCGGTCGCCACCGCCTGGGACACCGCAGCCCGCGTCGGCCTGGAAGACCGGCGGCTCTACGCGGCGGCCAACCGATGCGTGGCCGTCGCCGCCGAGCGGGCGCCGACGCAGATCGCCGACGCCATGCAGGTGTTGATCGCCAATGTCGAGCAGGGCCGCTGCTGCGGTGACGACTTCGCTGACCTGGTCATCGACTGCGGGATCGCGGAGGCGGTAGCGCGGTTGGCGCGAGGGGAAGCGTGACCACACGGGAAAGACTGGCCCGGGATCTGCAGCGGGCCCGGACGCTGACGTTGCGGCTAGTCGATTTCGACGACGCGGAGCTGTGCCGCCAATACGACCCGCTGATGAGCCCGCTGGTGTGGGATTTGGCGCACATCGGTCAGCAGGAGGAGTTGTGGCTGCTGCGCGGCGGCAACCCGGATCGCCCCGGGATGCTGCCGCCGGCGGTCGAGGGCCTCTACGACGCATTCCAGCACTCGCGTGCCAGCCGGGTCGAGCTGCCGTTGCTGTCGCCGGACCAGGCGCGAACCTTCTGCCGCTCCGTGCGCTCCGCGGCCCTGGACGCGCTGGACGCCCTGCCGGACGGCTTGGACCACGGCCGCCCCGACCAAGCCGGCTTTGCCTTCGGCATGGTGGCCAGCCACGAATACCAGCACACCGAGACCATGCTGCAGGCGTTGAACCTGCGCCCCGGCGCGCCGCTGCTGCGGGAGACGTCCGTGCTGCCCGCCGGCCGGCCGGGCGTGGCCGGGACGTCGGTGCTGGTGCCCGGCGGGCCGTTCGTGCTGGGTGTGGACGCCGAGACCGAGCCGTTCTCCCTGGACAACGAACGCCCGGCCCATGTCGTCGACGTGCCGGCCTTCCGGATCGGCCGGGTTCCGGTCACCAATGGCGAATGGCGACAGTTCGTCGATGACGGCGGCTACACCCAAGCGCGGTGGTGGTCCGATCGCGGCTGGCAATACCGGTTGAGCGCCGGCCTGACCGCGCCGCAGTTCTGGAATTCCGACGGGCGGACCCGCACCCGGTTCGGCCACCACGAAGACCTTCCGCCCGACGAGCCGGTGCAGCATGTCACCTACTTCGAAGCCGAGGCCTACGCGGCCTGGGCCGGCGCCCGGCTGCCCACCGAGGTGGAGTGGGAGAAGGCGTGCGCATGGGATCCGGTGACCGAGTCACGGCGCCGCTACCCGTGGGGCGCGCAGCAGCCGTCGGACAGGCACGCCAACCTCGGTGCCGCGGCGCTGCGCCCGGCGCCCGTCGGCGCATACCCGGCCGGGGCGTCGGCCTACGGGGCCGAGCAGCTGCTCGGCGACGTCTGGGAGTGGACCAGCTCGCCGCTGCGACCGTGGCCCGGGTTCGTCCCGATGATCTACGACCGGTACTCCCAACCGTTCTTCGACGGCGACTACCGGGTGCTGCGCGGCGGATCCTGGGCCGTCGAGCCGGCCATCCTGCGGCCCAGCTTCCGCAACTGGGATCACCCGTACCGCCGGCAGATCTTTTCCGGCGTCCGGCTGGCCTGGTCGGTTGAGGACCCGGCCTGATGTGCCGTCATCTGGGGTGGCTGGGCACCGAGGTGACCCTGTCCGCGCTGGTGCTGGAACCGCCGCAGAGCCTGGCGGTGCAGTCCTATGCGCCGCGCCGGCAAAAGCATGGCCTGATGAATGCCGACGGTTGGGGCGTCGGCTTTTTCGACGCCGGGGCGCCGCGGCGGTGGCGCAGCGCGGCGCCGTTGTGGGGTGACACGTCGTTCGCGTCGGTCGCGCCGGCGCTGCGCAGTCACTGCGTGGTGGCCGCGGTCCGCTCGGCGACCGTCGGGATGCCGATCGAGATCAGCGCCACCGCACCGTTTACCGACGGAGAGTGGCTGCTGTCGCACAACGGTGTCGTCGATCGCGCCGTGCTGCCGCTGACCTCGTCGGCCGAATCCGTCTGCGACAGCGCGATATTAGCCGCCACCATCTTCCAGCGCGGTCTGGACGAACTGGCCGGAACCATCGCCGATATCGGTGCCGCCGACCCGCTCGCCCGGCTCAACATAGTGGCCGCCAACGGATCTCGGTTGCTGGCCACCACCTGGAACGAGACGCTGTCCATGCTGCAACGCCCCGACGGGGTGGTGCTGGCCAGCGAACCCTATGACGACGACGCCGATTGGGTCGACGTGCCCGACCACCACCTGGTGGAGGTCACCGCGGACGGGGTCACGTTGACCGCCTTGGACGCCACGAAAGGACCTTGATGACGCTGTCGCTGTCCAACCACCTGTCCGAGGACTCGGCCTATCTCGCCTTGTCCCGCGATGTGTTCGACGGGCTGCAGATGACGCCAAAATCCCTGCCGCCCAAATGGTTCTATGATTCGGTGGGCAGCGATCTGTTCGACCAGATCACCCGGTTGCCGGAGTACTACCCGACCCGCGCCGAGGCCGGTGTCCTGCGAGCCCACTCCGCCGACATCGCTGCCGCCAGCGGGGCCGACACCCTGGTCGAACTCGGCAGCGGCACCTCGGAAAAGACCCGGATGTTGTTGAACGCGTTGCGCGATCGCGGTTCGCTGCGCAGATTCGTGCCGTTCGACGTGGACGCCGGCGTCCTGTCGGCGGCCGCGAACGCTATCAAGAGTGAGTACCAGGGCATCGAAATACACGCTGTGTGTGGTGATTTCGAGGAACACCTGGCCGAGATTCCCGACGGCGGCCGACGATTGTTCGTGTTCCTCGGCTCGACGATCGGCAACCTGACACCCGGCCCGCGGGCGGAATTCCTGGCGACCCTGGCCGCCGTGATGCAGCCTGGCGACAGCCTGCTGTTGGGCACCGACCTGGTCAAGGACACCGAGCGGCTGGTCCGAGCCTACGACGACGCCGCCGGCGTGACCGCCCGGTTCAACCGCAACGTCCTCGCGGTGATCAACCGCGAACTGGATGCCGATTTCGACCTCGACGCCTACCGGCACGTCGCCCGGTGGAACACCGGCGAGGAGCGGATCGAGATGTGGCTGCGGGCGGATCGCCGGCAACGGGTGCGGGTGGGCGCACTCGAGCTGACTGTCGACTTCGCCCCCGGCGAGGAGCTGCTGACCGAGGTGTCGTGCAAATTCCGGCCGGACGGCGTCGCGGCCGAGCTGGTCGCGGCGGGGCTGCGTCGCACCCGGTGGTGGACCGACGATGCCGGTGATTTCGGCTTGTCGCTGGCGGTGAAGTGAGTAGCACTCTGGCCCGGCGCTGGCGGGCGGCTCGCCCGCCGGCTGCCGGCCTGCACCTGGACAGTGCCGCGTGCTCGCGGCAAAGTTTTGCGGTCTTGAATGCCACCGCCCGGCATGCGCTGCACGAGGCCGAGGTCGGCGGGTATGTCGCCGCCGAGGTTGCCACCGCCGTGCTCGACGCGGGACGGGCCGCAGTGGCGACGCTGTGCGGCATGCCGGACGCGGAGGTGGTGTTCACCACCGGCTCGCTGCACGCGCTGGACCTGTTGCTGGGCAGCTGGCCCGCGGTAAGCGGGACGCTGGCCTGCCTGCCCGGAGAATACGGCCCCAACCTGGCCCTGATGGCCGCCCACGGGTTTGACGTGCGGTTCCTGCCGACCCTCGACGACGGCCGGCTGGCCCTGGACGATGCGGCGTTCGACCTGGAGGAGGATCCGCCCGATCTGGTGCATCTGACCCCGGTGGGCGGCCATCGCGGCACCGTGCAACCGCTGGCGATGATGGTCAGGCTGTGCCGCGAGTTGCGGCTGCCCGTGGTCGTCGACGCCGCTCAGGCGCTGGGCCAGGTGGACTGCGCGGTGGGAGCCGACGTCGCCTATTCGTCGTCGCGCAAATGGCTCGCCGGGCCGCGCGGTGTCGGTGTGCTGGCCGTGCGCTCGGAGTTGATGGAACGGCTGACTCCGCGGCTACCGCTCCCGGAGTGGGCCCCGGCACTGTCGGTGGCGCAGCGCCTGCAGCTAGGTGAGGCCAATGTGGCCGCGCGCGTGGGCTTTTCAGTAGCGGTCGGCGAACACCTGAGCTACGGGCCGGAATTGATCAGGGCGCGCCTGGCCGAGCTCGGCGGCATCGCCCGGACCCTGCTGGCAGACGTGGACGGCTGGGTGGTGGTCGAACCGGTCGACGAACCCAGCGCCATCACCACGCTGGCCGCGGTCGACGGCCCCGACCCGGCGGCTGTGCGGGCCTGGCTGCTCACGGAGCGGGGAATCGTGACCACCTGCGCCGATGTGGGGCGCGCGCCGCAGGAACTGACGGCGCCGGTGCTGCGGATCTCACCGCATGTGGACACCACCGCCGACGACCTGGAAGCCTTTGCCGAGGCGCTGATCGCCGCCACCGCGGCAACATCGGTCTAGGCCGCGCGACGGGTCAGCCGGCCTTGTGCGCGCTCAGCAGATAGGCCGGCAGCATCATCCGGCCCTTCTCGTCGCGCGGGTGCGGCGGCATTTCGAACGGCGCTCCGGGAACCTGCGGCACAATGGCATGGATGAACGCGGGCCGGATCTCGTCGATCTCCCAGTACTTGCTCACCGCGTCTCGCAACTCGTCCTCGTCGACCTCGTTGGGTCTGGCTTCGAATTCGGCCGGGAACGCCCCCTTGGCGAACACCAGCACGTAGTAACTGGCGCCCGGCGCCGCCGCGCGATGCACCGAGCGCAGGTAGCCGTCGCGACCCTCCACCGGCAGTGAGTGAAACAGCGTGGAGTCCAGCACCGTGGCAAAGCGGCCCTCGGAGCCGGCCGGATAGCCGGCGAAGTCGGTGATGTCGGCCTGCACGAAGCTGGCCGTGCTCAGCCCTCGCTCTTGGGCGGCCTTGGTGGCTGCCGCGACGGCCGTGGGGGTGATGTCGATGCCTACCACGGTGTAGCCCTCGGCGGCCAGCGCCAGCGACAATTCGGCGAACCCACATCCGGCATCGAGCACATCGCTGCGGACCTTCCCGGCCGCGATCAACGCCGCCAATTCCGGCTGCGGCTCACCGATATTCCACGGCGGCGGGCCCTCGAACACGCCCTGCTGCCGGTATGCGCCGTCCCAGTCCATTACCTCAGAAGTCATGGCTCCCAACCTACTCACCCCAGGTGTGCACCGGCTCGTTGGCGTGCATGTGCTTGCAGTAGCGGCGCAGCATCTCGGCCAGTGCCGCGCGCCGGTTCATCCCGCCGTCCTCCAGACCGCGCACCATGGCGACTTGCCAGGTGGCGCCGTTGCGGCCGACCCTGGCGCGGCCCTCGATGACCCCCAGGAACCGGTCGCGCACCTCGGCGTCGACACCCCACCGCCGCAGTCCGTCGTGAGCCATCGGCAGCAACGTGGTCAACACCAACTCCCGCGTCGTCACCTCACCCAGGCCCGGCCAGTGCATCGGGGCATCGATGCCGTGGCGGGCTGCTGCGAAGAAATTCGCTTGTGCCACATCGAAACTCATCCGGGTCCAGGGCGGTTGCTCGGCTTCGGCCAGGCTGCGCAGCACGCCGTAATAGAAAGCCGAATTGGCCAGCATGTCCAGGACGGTCGGTCCGGCCGGCAACACCCGGTTCTCCAGCCGCAGGTGCGGCCGTCCATCCCCGGCCACCTCCGAGACGTCGTACACCGGCCGGTTCCACCGGTACACCGTGCCGTTGTGCAAGCGCAATTCGGCCAGCTGCGGGACCCGTCCGGCCGCGAGCTCGGCGACCGGA
Source organism: Mycobacterium innocens (assembly GCF_900566055.1). Classification (GTDB taxonomy): domain Bacteria; phylum Actinomycetota; class Actinomycetes; order Mycobacteriales; family Mycobacteriaceae; genus Mycobacterium; species Mycobacterium innocens. The sequence goes on along the minus strand of NZ_UPHQ01000270.1, from coordinate 26,708 downwards.
TCCTCGTCGGACACTTCCGGCAGCAGCGACGGGAAGTAGCGGACGTTCTCCTTGAACAGGTCCAGGATCGAGCCGATCCACCGCTCGCCGAACCACACTCGCGGCCGCACGCCCTGGGTCTTCAGTTCCTCCGGCCGGGTGTCGGTGGATTGGGCGAACAGTTCGATGCGGGTTTCCGACCAGAGCTGGTGGCCGAAGAAGTAGGGGGAGTTGGCGCCCAGCGCAAGCTGTGGGCCGGCCAGCACCTGGGCCGCGTTCCAGTGGGCGGCGAAATCGGCAGGAGCCAGCTGCAGATGCAATTGCATACTGGTGCACGCTGATTCGGGCGCAATGGAGGCGGCCTGCCAGCTCAACGGCTCCGGGCCGGAGATATTGATGGGGATGTCCTCACCGCGGGCGTCGAAGATCGATTCGTTCAGCGCGACGTAGCGGGTGGATTCGCTCATCCAGCCCTCGGTCAGATGCTCGGGCATCAGCGTGGGCAGGATGCCGATCATCACGATGTGGGCGCCGTCGGAACCGGCCTTTCGCTCGGCGTCGTTGAGGCTGGCCCGCACGTCTCGTTCCAGGTCCAGGCCGGTACGTCCGGAGAGCAGCCGCGGCGGCACATTGAATTCGATGTTGTAGGCGCCCAATTCGGTCTGGTAGGCCGGATCGCCGATCGCGTCCAGCACCGACCGATTCGACATGGCGGGCTGGTAGTCGCCGTCGACAAGGTTGCATTCGATTTCCATCCCGGTGAGCGGCAGGTCGGAATCGAAACTGCACTGGGAAAGCATCGTCTCGAAGACGTCCAGACATATTTGCACCTTGCGCCGGTATTCCCGCCGGTGTGTGCGGTCATACGTGGTGCGCTTGACCTCTTCGCCCACACCGCCGATGCAACCGGTTTAGCGCCCGCCGCGCAAGTGCGACCTGGGTAGGCGTCCATGCTTACCCTTTCGTGGCCCATCATGGACGATTAACCCCAGTGTTCGATGTCACGTTTAGGAGTGCAGTTGGCCGAGTCCTCGGAGTTCGTAGCCGCCATCGATCAGGGCACCACCAGCACCCGCTGCATGATCTTCGATCACCGGGGCGCCGAGGTGGCCCGTCACCAGCTCGAGCACGAGCAGATCCTGCCCCGCGCCGGGTGGGTCGAGCACAATCCGGTGGAGATCTGGGAGCGCACCGCCTCGGTGCTGATGTCGGTGCTCAACGCGGCGGATCTGTCGTCTGAAGATATTGCGGCCCTGGGGATTACCAATCAACGAGAGACGACGCTGGTGTGGAACAAGCGCACCGGCCGGCCGTACTACAACGCGATCGTCTGGCAGGACACCCGCACCGACGGGATCGCGGCGGCGCTGGAGCGCGACGGCCGCGGTGAGGTGATCCGCCGCAAAGCCGGGTTGCCGCCGGCGACCTACTTCTCCGGCGGGAAGTTGCAGTGGATCCTGGACAACGTCGACGGGGTGCGCGGCGCCGCAGAACGCGGCGATGCATTGTTCGGCACCGCGGACACCTGGGTGTTGTGGAATCTGACCGGCGGGCCGCGCGGCGGGGTGCACGTCACCGACGTGACCAACGCCAGCCGGACCATGCTGATGAACTTGGAGACGCTGGACTGGGACGACGAACTGCTGTCGTTCTTCAACATCCCGCGCGCGATGCTGCCGGCCATCGAGCCGTCGTCACCGCTGCAGCCGTACGGCGTCACGCTGGACACCGGGCCGGTGGGCGGCGAGGTGCCGATCACCGGCGTGCTCGGCGACCAGCATGCGGCCATGGTCGGTCAGGTGTGCCTGGACGTGGGAGAGGCCAAAAACACCTACGGCACCGGCAATTTCCTGCTGCTCAACACCGGCGAGACGATCGTGCGATCACAGAACGGCCTGCTGACCACGGTGTGCTACCAGCTCGGCGACGCCAAACCCGTTTACGCGCTTGAGGGTTCGATCGCGGTCACCGGTTCGGCGGTGCAGTGGCTGCGCGATCAGCTGGGCATCATCAGCGGTGCCGCACAAAGCGAGTTGCTGGCTCGTCAGGTTCCCGACAACGGCGGGGTGTATTTCGTGCCGGCCTTCTCCGGATTGTTCGCTCCCTATTGGCGATCCGATGCCCGCGGCGCGATCGTGGGGCTGTCGCGATTCAACACCAATGCGCATCTGGCCCGCGCGACGCTGGAGGCCATCTGCTACCAGAGCCGTGACGTGGTCGACGCCATGGAAGCCGATTCTGGTGTGCGCCTTGAGGTTTTGAAGGTCGACGGCGGCATCACCAGCAACGACTTGTGCATGCAGATCCAGGCCGACGTGCTGGGCGTGGACGTGGTGCGGCCGGTCGTCGCCGAAACCACCGCGCTGGGCGCGGCGTATGCGGCGGGTTTGGCGGTGGGGTTCTGGGCGGACCCGTCGGACCTGCGGGCCAATTGGCAGGAGGACAAGCGCTGGACGCCGCAGTGGACCGACGAGCAGCGCGCCGCCGGCTACGCGGGCTGGCGCAAGGCGGTGCAGCGGACCCTAAATTGGGTCGACGTGTCCTGAGTTTGTCCTGCCGGTCATGGTCGTTGTGCCGTGTCCGGCGATTCGGGACTCGCCGCGCGCCGGGTGGTCAGTCCTCGCCGAGAATGCCGTAGATCTCGCGGCGCGCGTTGTTGAGGATGTCGACGATGCGTTGCTGCTGCTCGGCGCCGGCGGCATGCGCCGCTTGCATGACCGCGCCGAACAGCTGGCCCATGGCCCGGCGCAATTCGAGGTGTCCGGGGGCGACGCCGTCGGCGATCTCCACCCACGGCGGGGTGTCGATCTTCTCGGCGGCCGCCCGGCCCTCGTCGGTCAGCTCGAAGAGCTTCTTGCTGCCGTCGGACGTGCCGGCGGTGATCAGGCCCTCGTCGTCGAGTAGCTGCAAGGTCGGGTACACCGAGCCGGGGCTGGGACGCCACAGGTCATTGCTGCGCTCGGCGATCTGCTGGATCATCTCGTAGCCGTGCATCGGCCGCTCGCTCAGCAGCACCAGGATGGCCGACCGGATGTCGCCGCGGCGGCCACGGCCGCGTCCGCCCCGGCGCCAACCGCCGCGCGGGCCGCCGGGGCCGAAGCCGAACCCGAATCCCGGGCCGAAACCGGGGCCGAACCCCAGCGGTCCGTCGTGGTCGCCGGCGTGGTCGCGCAGGTTTGTGAAGAATTCACGTCGGGCCTGACGCCTGGCGCTGTGTAGCGCGCGCCGTTGTGCGGGCGGCAGGCCCAGGCCGGGGCCGGGGCCGAAGCCGAACCCGGGCCGAGCGCCGAATGGCCCGCCGGGCGCAGTGAAGAGGTTGTCCATGTCTGTTCCTTATCTGTCTGTCGAAAGGCGGCGCTGAAAGCCGCGCCGATACACTAACGATATATCGTGATAGAACGGGATGCAACGGCGGACTCTTGGTTTGCGGTTGTCGTTGCCCGGGTAGCCCCTGAGGTCATGGACGGCAGAAATCGCCTGACGGAGGCGCGTCCCAGTGGCGTGGCCGCTCCGACGCGGGGCAGCGGGCAGGCCCGCCTGTGGGTCAACTGGGTGCTCGCCCTGCTGACCGTGCCGGGTGCCGCGATCGTGATGTTGTTCGCTCTCGGCGCGGTGATGAGCACCGATGCCTGTAGCGAAAGCCGCTGCCCCAACCTGGGCGCCGGGATCGACTTCGGTGTCTTGTTCTACGGCGCGCCGGTGGTGGCCCTGTTGGTCATCGTCGCTTCGGTGTTCACCGCCAAGCTCCGGTTCGGCATCGCGGTTCCGCTGGTCGGTGTGGCGCTATTGGCCGCCGACGTCGCCATCCTGGCCGCGACGGTCGCGCAGTAACTAGCTCGGCGGCGAGAAGCCGCCGGGCGGCGAGAAGCCGCCGGGCGGCGGGGTTTGCGGCGGTGCGTCGGGCTCCGGCCACGGAATCGACTGTGGCTGCGCGTGCATCGGTGACTGGGCGGACGGTGGCTGGCCGGGCCACGGCTGCGCGTGCATCGGTGACTGGGCGGACGGTGGCTGGCCGGGCCACGGCTGGGCGGACGGCGGCTGGCCGGGCCACGGCTGGGCGGACGACGGCTGGCCGGGCCACGGCTGACCGGGCCACGGCGCCGCAGCGTACGGCCCCTGCGGCCCCATCGGCGGAATAGGCGGGCGCAGCCGTGCCAACTCGCGGCGGTGCCGTTCGGCGAGTACCGCGGCGAGCACCAGCTGCGGCGGAACGCCCGGCGGGGGCGGCGGTGCGACCCGGGACAACACCTCGCCGGCGATCCGGTATGCCATCTGCTCACGTAACCGCGGATCCAATTGCGGTGCCCGGGAAAGGAATTGGCGGGCGAGCTCGGCCTGTCCGGCGGTGAGCCCGGACAGCTGCAGCGTCGACGCCCACCACGCCAGCGACGGCGGCATGGCCGGCGGTGGCCCCAGGCGCGGAGCGCGCTCGCTGACGACGATGGTGCCGGCGAACATGTCGCCCACGCGCTTGCCTTTCGGCGACACCATGCTGCAGATCACGGCCGGGCTGCCTAGCAGCATCCAGATCTCCACCACCGACGCCAACGCGCGAAACAGCGCCTGGCGGAAGCGTTCCGGGCCCCCGTCGTCGGATACCACGCGCAGGCCCATCACGATCTTGCCCACCGACCGGCCCCGGGTCGCGGTCTCGATGGCCACCGGGTAGCCGACGAACGCCAGCACGGTGAACATGATCAGGAACGCGATGGTCAGCGCCTCGTCCAACTGACTCAACGCGGCCGCCCACAGCATCAGCCCGAGCAGGTAGCCGATGAAGACCACGGTCATGTCGATGATCGCGCTCACCGCACGCACCGGCAGCTGGGCGATCTGTACATCGAGCACCACGGCGTCCCCGGTCACCACCTCCGACATACCCCGGAACGCTACAGGTTTGCGGACGGCTACCTGTCGGACTCGGTTGGGTACGCTGCGCAGGTGGACGTCGACGCGTTCTTGCTGACCCACCGCGGCACCTGGGATCGCCTCGACCAGTTGGTAAAAAAGCGTCGCTCGCTGACCGGTGCCGAGATCGACGAGCTCGTCGAGCTGTACCAGCGCGTGTCCACGCACCTGTCGATGCTGCGGTCGGTGTCGTCGGATTCGCTGCTGGTCGGCCGGCTGTCAAGCCTGGTCGCCCGGGCGCGGGCCGCGGTGACCGGCGCGTATGCGCCGCTGACCAGTACCTTCGTCCGCTTCTGGACGGTGTCCTTCCCGGTCGTCGCCTACCGCGCCGGGCGCTGGTGGTTGGCGACGGCGGTGGCGTTCTTCGCCGTCGTGGTGCTCATCGCGTTCTGGGTGGCCGGCAGTCCCGAGGTGCAGTCGGTCATCGGAACGCCGACCGAGATCAACGAATTGGTCAACCACGACGTCGAGTCGTATTACAGCGAATACCCGGCAACGTCGTTCGCGCTGCAGGTCTGGGTGAACAATTCCTGGGTGGCCGCCAAGTGCATCGCGATGTCGGTCGTGCTGGGCCTGCCGATACCGCTGGTGCTCTTCCAGAACGCGGCCAACGTCGGAGTGATCGCCGGCTTGATGTTCCAGGCGGGCAGGGGCGGCCTGCTGCTGGGCCTGCTGATTCCGCACGGGCTGCTCGAGCTGACGGCGGTGTTCCTGGCCGCCGCTACCGGCATGCGGCTGGGGTGGTCGGTGATCGCCCCCGGCGACCGGCCGCGCGGGCAAGTGCTGGCCGAGCAGGGCCGCGGCGTGGTGTCGGTGGCCGTGGGCCTGGTGGGGGTGTTGCTGGTGTCCGGGCTGATCGAAGCGATGGTGACGCCGTCACCGTTGCCGACCTTCGTCCGGATCGCCATCGGCCTCGTTGCCGAGGCCGCGTTCGTGTTCTACATCGTGTACTTCGGCCGTCGCGCCGCCAAAGCCGGGGAGACCGGCGACATCGAGGACGCTCCCGACGTGGTGCCCACCGGCTGAGGCCCACCTACTGAGCCGCGACAGTGAATCCGGCGACGCGACACGCCGCGAGGGCGTCGTACAGTTCACCCTCGGGCCGCCGAAAACTAAAGTCGGCCGGTCGCTTTCATCGCCAGATAACGATCCGCCAGGGCCGGCGCAAGCTCGGCAGGCGGAGCGTCGACGACGTCCACTCCGCTGCGGCGCAGTCGCGACGCGATCGCCCGACGGTCGTTGCGGGTGCGTTCGGCGGCCGCCGCGTCGTAGACCGCTGCCGCATCGGAACGCCCGATGGCCAGTTCGTCGACGCGCGGATCGGCGACGGCGGCCACCACCACATGGTGTTTGGCCGACAGCTGCGGCAGCACCGGCAGCAGACCCTCGTCCAGGGCGGTGGCGTTGAGGTCGGTCAGCAGCACCACCAGCGACCGGCGCCGGGTGCGCCGCAGGATTGCGGAAATCATTGCCCGCCAATCCGATTCGACGAGCGCCGGTTGCAGCGGCGCCATCGCGTCGACCAGTTGGGCCAGCAGTTCGGTGCGTGACGCGCCGAACACGGCCGCCCGGCTCACCCGGTCATGGGCCAGGAAGTCGACGTGGTCGCCGGCCCGCGACGCCAGCGCCGCCAAAAGCAGCGCGGCATCCATCGACCAGTCCAGCCTGGGCCATCCGGCGGGATCGGAAGCAGTGGGGTCGACCCCGACCCGCCCCGCCGCCATCCGCCCGGTGTCGAGCACCAGCACCACCCGCCGGTCCCGCTCGGGCCGCCAGGTGCGCACCATCACGTCGGAGCGACGGGCCGTCGCGCGCCAGTCGATCGAGCGGACGTCGTCGCCGACGACATATTCGCGCAGCGAGTCGAATTCGGTGCCTTGCCCGCGGATCAGCGTCGGCAACAACCCGTCGATCTCGCGCAGTTTGGCCAGCCGCGACGGCAGATGCTTACGCGACAGAAACGGCGGCAGCACCCGGACCTTGCCCGGCACCGGCTGCGAACTCTGCCGGCCCGCCAAGCCCAGCGGTCCGAGCGATCTGGCGGTCACCACGGCCGCGCGCTGGTCGCCGCGGCGAACCGGCCGCAGCTGGGTCGTTAGCTGCTGGCGCTCACCGCCGCCGATATTGACCTTGTGGCTGCGCGGTTCGCCGCGGGCGCTGGGCGGCCAGGCGTCGCGAACACGGCCGCGAAACCGGCGCCCGCCCTCGTTGTGGATGGACAGGCCCGCATCCGCGGGCTGCCCCAACCGGATCGAGCTGTCCGGGGAGCGGGTGAAGCGCAATTTGCGGGGGCTGGCCGCCGCTACGATGTCGATGACCACGGCCGTCATCAGCACCGCCAGCAGGATCACGAAAGCCCTTGCCGGCCAAGGGGCCAACGCGATCGGCAGGACGCAGATCAGCGCCAGCAGTCCGGTGCGTCCGGTCAGGATCACTAGCGGGGCACCGGAACCGACGCCAGTATCCCGTCCAGCACGCCGTCGGGCGTGGCCCCTTCGAGCTCGGCTTCCGGACGCAACATGATCCGGTGCCGCAGCGTGGGGCGCGCCATGGCCTTGACGTCGTCAGGAGTGACGTAGTTGCGTCCGGACAACCACGCCCACGACCGGGCGGTGCCCAGCAGCGCCGTCGCCCCGCGCGGCGACACACCCAGCTGCAGTGCGGGGGAGGAGCGGGTGGCCCCGACAATGTCGACGATGTAGCCCAGGACCTCGTCGGCGATCAGCACCTGACGAACCGCCTCTCGTCCGGCGGCCAGCTCAGCCGCCCCGGCCACCGGCCTGATCGCGGACAGGTCACGCGGGTCGAAGCCGTGCGCGTGCCGGACCAGTATGGCGATTTCGGAGTCGCGGGCCGGCAGCGTGACGTTGAGTTTCATCAGGAAACGGTCGAGTTGGGCCTCGGGCAGCTGATAGGTGCCTTCGTATTCGATCGGGTTCTGCGTGGCCGCGACGATGAACGGGTCCGGCAGCGGTTTGGCCCGGCCTTCCACGCTGACCTGCCGCTCTTCCATGGCCTCGAGCAGCGCGGCCTGCGTTTTGGGCGGCGTGCGGTTGATCTCGTCGGCGAGCAGCAGATTGGTGAACACCGGGCCCGGCCGGAAGGTGAATTCGGCGCTGTGCGAGTCGTAGACCAGCGAACCGGTGACGTCGCCGGGCATCAGGTCGGGGGTGAACTGCACCCGCTTGAACTCCAGCTGCAACGCGGCGGCCATGGCCCGGACCATGAGCGTCTTCGCCACTCCCGGAACGCCTTCCAGAAGCACGTGGCCGCGGCACAGCAGCGCGATCACCAGGCCGCTGATCACGCCGTCCTGTCCGACGACGGCCTTGCCGATCTCGGCACGTAACCCCAGCAATGCTTCGCGCGCCGAGTCCGCGGGCGCGGATTGGGTGGGAGCGGGTTGTGTCACGAGTGGGTGACCTGCCTTTCGATGTCGTCGAGCGCGCGGGCGAGGTGTAGTAGATCCTGGTCGGTGGCCGGTGGCGGACCGTACAGGTGGTATCGAATGAACTCCGGGTCGGCCCCGCTGCGCCGGGCCACGGTCATCACCACCGCCGGCGGGTCGGTGCCCGGGCCACCTGTACCAGGCCAGCCCAGCCGCGGCAGCAGTCGTTGCAGCGTGGCGGTGCGCAGCGCCTCGGCGGCGCGATCGCGGGCTCGCCGGGACCGGTACAGCCGGCCGCGGCCCTCGACCGTCTCCGATGCGCGGACCACCACGGGTAGCTCTTCGGCCACCAGCGGGCCCAGCCGGCGGCCCTTCCAGAGCGCCGCCAGCAGGACCACCAGCCACAGCTGCCAGACCATCCACGTCACGTTGGTCGGGATCAGGTCGGAAAGCGAACCGGGCTCCGACGTTTGTCCCTCGACGCGGTGCGGCGCGTACCAGACCAGCCGCGGCCGGTCGCCCGCGAGGTTCATCGCCAGTGCGGCATTGCCCTCTTCGAGCAGGCCGCCGTTGGTCATGAAGTCGCTACTGCCGACCACCGTGACGGTTCGCCCGGCGTCGCGATAGCGGACCAATGCGCCGCCGTAACAGCTGACCACCTCCAGGTCGTCCCTGGGCTGGTAGGCATCGCTGGGCCCGAAATGCACTTTTCCGGCCCGATTAGCTTCGCGCAGCAGGCATTTCGGCTGGGAGGCGAATTGTTCGGCGGCGGTGATGCGCAGCTTTGGGGTGAGTGCCCTGCGGGCTCGCGCGGTGGGCTCCACCAAGAGCAGGTCACCGGGAGCTTGTGCCAGCCGCTGCAGAAGTGCGCTGTCGGTCAGGTATTGAGTCTGGGCCACCAGCAGCAGCGAGTCGGCGCGGGCTAAGCGTTCGACGTCGGCGACGGTATTGGCGACGACGACCTCGACGCCGCCGTCGCGCAGCAACGTCACCAGCGCATGGGCGCCGGAGGAGTTGGTGGCCGCGGGATCCATCATGCCGCCGGGCCGCGGCGCGGTCAGGTAGGTGCCGACGGCGGCGACGAGGATGATCGCGACCAGCGCGAGCACCATGCCACGCCACGGCCGCCGTGGCCGGGTGATACCCGTTGCCGGCATCACCGGACCTGTGCCCAGGAATCGGGTGCGGCGGGCCGTTCCACCGCCGACGCGGCATGAGCACGTGATCGCAGGTGGTCGTCGAGGTCGGCGATCAGCTGGTAGGCATCTTGAGTTCCGGGCCGCTCGCCGTAGGTGACGTCGTTGAAAGCCGTTGCGGCCCTGGCCAATTCACCTGTCAGGTGAGGCAGGGCCGCGCCCGCGTCGGTGGCCAGCTCGTTGGCGGTGCGGCCGGGGGCCGGGTTCAGCACGCCGCTCTCTTCCAGCTCGCGCGCGACCGCGCGCAGTCGGTGCCGGATGGCTGCGGCCCAATTACCTTGGGCCGCAAACGCTTCAGCCGTGGCTCGATGCTGGGCCGCGGTGAGTTGGCCGGCTTCGAACAGCTGGTAGTCACCGCCGCGGTTGGTGTGCATGGTGCGGCGGGCGATGTGGACGGCAACGATCACCGCGATCACCGCCAGGATGAACAGCACCGTCAGGGTGAACCAGCCCCCGGATACCGAAGCGCCCTTCTCCAACAGCCGGTACAGCTGCTCGTTGAGCCAGTCGCTGAAAGCCGTCGACAGCGATGGCTTGGGGTAGATCGGTTTGTCGAGCTCATGCTGCGCTGCCTGGTGGGCGGCATCGCGGTCGATGTCGATGGAAGGCATCGTCAGTCAGTCCTCACCAGTCAATCAGTAAGGCCGCGTGAGCCACAGGTTGTCGGTGGACACCACTGCGGCGGGTCCACCGGCGGCACCGGTCTGCAGGACCAGATCGAAGGCTTCGGCGCGCATGCGGCGATCGGTGTACAGCAGCACGACAACTCCGGCGGTGAACGGTGCGGTGATGATCTGGCTGATCGCCGAGCCGACGGCCGACAGCGTCGTGCCGACGAGCAGCATACCGATGGAGCCTTCCGACGCGGTGACGCCCAACAAGATGTGGCTCGCGATGCTGAAGGGGGCCGCGACCGCACCGCCAACGAGTCCCACCACCAGGGCCGTCAGCAACCGGATACCCAGGACCCGCCAGAACCCGCCGCGAACCAGCCGGAACGATCTGGTGACCGCGTCGACCAGCGGCAGTCGCTCCAACACGATCAGCACCGGCGCGAACACCAACATGGTGTACAGGTAGGCCAGCAGCAACCCGACCAGCAGCAGCAGCGGGATGCCGACCAGGACCGCCGCAGCACCGTTGACCGCGGCCGCGACCCCGACCAGGATGACCACCACCAGCCCCGCGAGCGCCACCATCCCGGCGGCTTCCAGCAGGGCCAGCCCGATCAGTGCCGGCACGCGTCCGCGGACCCGGGCCCACGCTTCGCCGATGGTGATGGGAGACCCGAACACCGCGCGCCCGACGACGACGGTGAGGATTCCGCTCAGCAGCATGCCGCCCAGCCAGGTGACCAGACCACTGGCCGCCACCGAACCCATCCAGGCGCCGAAGACGCCCAGACTCAGTTCGGTCGACGGCTGGGTTTTCAGCTGGTTGAGGGCCGTCAACGGTCCGACCGTGGCGATCAACGTGATGACCTGCATGATGACCACGACGATCGCGGTCAGGCCCAGCGTCGCCTTCGGGTTGGTGCGGATGTAGCCGACCGCGCCGTTGTAGATGTCGCTCAAGGTCAACGGCCGCAGCGGGATGATCCCGGGTTTGACCGCCCCGGGAACCAGCGGCGGGCCATAACCCGGTGGCGGCGGGCCGTAACCCGGTGGCGGGGCACCATATCCGGGCGGCGCACCGTAACCCGGTGGCGGCGCACCGTAACCCGATGGCATGCCATAGCCAGGTGGCACACCGTAACCGGGTGGCACACCGTATCCCGGCGGTGGGGCGCCATAGCCCGGCGGCTGCGGTGGTGGCGGCGGATAGCCGGCCCCCAATGGTGGGTACCCGGCCGGTTGATCCCCGGGGGTCTCGGCCGGCGGGTCAACCGGATAACTCGGCGGCAGCGTACTCACCGGATGTGGCGGCTGTCGTCGTTGGTCATGGGCTCCATCCTGTCGGCGGTCGGCGCATTTCTCAATGTGGGTATGACTTCCGGTCTTGGTGTCGGGTTCGGCAACCTCCGAAAACAACGCGCGTAGCGTCTCTGCCATGGCGGAACTCAAATCGCGGCTTCGGGCCGACCTGACCGAAGCGATGAAATCGCAGGATAAGTTGCGAACTGCGACCCTACGCATGGTGCTGGCCGCAATCCAGACCGAGGAAGTATCGGGCAAGCAGGCCAAAGAGCTCTCCGACGACGAGGTGCTCAAGGTGCTGGCCAGAGAATCCCGCAAACGTGGCGAGGCGGCCGAGATCTACACCCAGAACGGGCGTGGTGAGCTGGCCGCCAACGAGCATGCGGAAGGCCGGATCATCGACGAGTATCTGCCCACGCCGCTCACCGAGGCAGAAGTGGCCGACGTCGCCGACACCGCCATCGCCCAAGTGGCCGAACAGCTCGGGCATCGGCCCACCATGAAGCAGATGGGCCTGGTCATGAAGTTCGCCACCGAGATCGCCGAGGGTAAAGCCGACGGGGCCCGCTTGTCGGCGGCGGTCAAAGAGCGGCTGTAGCGGCCTTCTCCAAGATCAGTTGCCGGAATCGAGCCGTTGACGCTGCGGCACCACCACGTACTTCGGATCCCGGGTGGATTCCACACCGGCCTCGAACACCCCGAACCGCTGCAGCGCACTGCCGGTGAGTAGCGCCAGCCCGCACAGTATCGCGGCGAACCGGCTCCGGCCCGCCGCCGCCGTGCCCAGCGCCCCGCCGATCGTCAGGTACTCCGCCCACCTGCGCAGCCGGTGCGGCTTTCCCGTCGTGTACGCCTCGGCGGCCAGCCCCAGCCGTTGCTCCAGCAGTCGCGACGCCGCGAGCTCCAGCCCGGCGCCCACGACCGCGAGTCGCCGTGCCGGACCGGCCTCGGCCACGGGCGCCAGCACCATGCCCCAGCCGCCGCCGCTGGCTGCTGCCGAGCCGGTGAAGACGAAGGGCAGATACGGGTGTGCCTCGTGCCAGGCGGGGACGGCGGTCTGCGACAGCAGGACCGCGGTGTAGGAGGCGACCCCGGGTGCGACGGCCGCCGCCGAGAGTCCCGCCGGGCGTGCCAACCAGCGCACGAGCGCTCCGACCCAGGTGCGCCGCAGCGCCGCCGGCATGAGCTCGGCGGCCCCGGCCAGCCCGGCGCCCGGCCCGTAGGCGGTCAGAATCCAGGTGCCGACGCTCATCGGCGAGCTGGGCTTGGCCACCCGCAGCATGTGGTGGAACCGCTCGGGGCGGCCGAGGTCGGCGACGAGGAAGTACATGCTGGCCAGGAGGCTGGCCAGCGCCCCGACGCGGCTCACCCGGCACAGCGCCGGGCGCCCGGTCAGATCGGCGCCGGCGGCCAGTAGCGCCGAACCCGCCGACAGGCCACCGGAGAACAGGTACGCCGCGATCTTCCACTCCCACACCGGTGGTTTGAGCACCGGACGCCCGTAATAGGACCGGAACTCCGCTCGGGGCACGGCGAGCTGTTCCCGCCCGCTGCCCGCCCCCCCGGCCTTCATCGCCGGCTCCCGACGAACGCCGACACCGCGGCGGCCACCAGCGCCGACGCGGCGATCCCGGCGTAGCGCCACATGGCCGGCAGGTCCCGGGTGGGCACCACCGGATCCGGCGGCAATCCGTAGACCTCGGGCTCGTCCAGGAGCAGGAAGAACGCGCCGTCGCCGCCCACGCCGTCGTCGGGATCGTGACCGTACAACCGCGCGTCGGTTACGCCGCGTTCATGCAGCTGCTCGACCCGGCGGGCGGCGCGCTCACGCAGTTCGTCGAGCGGCCCGAACTGGATGGAGTCGGTGGGGCAGGCCTTGGCGCACGCCGGTTCCAGCCCGTCATGCAGCCGGTCGTAGCACAGCGTGCACTTCCACGCCCGGCCGTCACCTTCGCGGCGGTCGATCACCCCGTACGGGCAGCCGGACACGCAATACCCGCAGCCGTTGCAAATGTCTTGCTGGACAACGACAGTGCCGAACTCGGTGCGGAACAGTGCGCCCGTCGGACACACGTCCAGACACCCGGCATGGGTGCAGTGCTTGCACACGTCGGAGCTCATCAGCCAGCGAAAGTCGGTGCGGGACTGCGGGTCGGCCGACGCGCCGGGGCGCTCGAATTTCGGGATGCCGAGGTCGGTAGCCGGCTGCTCGATGAACGCCACGTGCCGCCAGGTGTTGGCGCTGAGCATGCCGGTGTTGTCGAACGACATCCCCAGCAGGTTGAAGCCGTCGTCGGGAACCCGGTTCCATTCCTTGCAGGCCACCTCGCAGGCCTTGCAGCCGATGCACACCGAGGTGTCGGTGAAGAACCCGACTCGCGCGGGGTGCTCCAGATGCCCGGCATCGCCGGCCGGATCGCTCAGCGGGCCATAGAAACTATTGCGGTTCAAGGGGTTTCCTCGCTATGGGTGTCCAGTCGGGTGCCGGTCGCCGTGGTGACGCCGGCCCGGCGGCGGTATTCGGCGATGTAGGCCAGCAGCTCCGGTCCGCGGGGCCGTCGTCCCGGTTGTACGTCACAGGTGCAGACCTTGCTCTCCTGGATGAAGACGTTGGGGTCCAACACCACCCCGAGCAGATCGTTGACCACGTCGCCGTCGACAAGCCCGCTGTAACCCCAGTGGTAGGGCATCCAAATCTGTTGCACCACGCGGTCTTCGATACGAAGTGGCTTCATCCGCTCAGTCACCAGCACCCGCGCGTCCACCGCGGTGCGGCTGGTGATCACATGCGCCCAGTCCATATGCGTCAGCCCCCGGATGCGCGCCAATTTCGGTGACACCTCGACGAACAACGCGGGCTGCAGCTCCGACAGGTAGGGCAGCTGACGGCTCATTCCGCCCGCCGTGTGGTGCTCGGTCAGCCGCGCCGCGGTGAACACGAACGGGAACACCTCCCCGTGGGCCTCCGGCGGCGCCGGGTTCGACGGATTGTCGTTGCGGCCGTAGACGATTCGGGTCGGGTTGCCCTGCTGTCTATACAGCGCGTTGCGCACCGGGGACTCGTGCGGTTCGTAGTGCGTGGGCAGCGGACCGTCGGCCAGGCCGCTGGGTGCGAACAGCCAGGCCTTGCCGTCGGCCTGCATGACGAACGCGTCGTCGCCGCGCAACGCCTCGACGCCCACCGCGCCTTCGGGCGGGCGGTAGTCCGGCGGCTTGTGCTTTTCGAAGTCGGGCACGTCGTGGCCGGTCCATTCCCGGTTCTCCGGATCCCACCAGATGAGCTTCTTGCGCTCGCTCCACGGCCGCCCCTGTGGGTCGGCCGACGCCCGGTTGTAGAGCACCCGGCGGTTCAGCGGCCAGGTCCAACCCCACTGCGAGGTGTCCCGCCGGGCCGCCTGGTTCACGTCGTCGGCGTACACGCCGCTGTAGATCCAGCAGCCGCAGGCGGTGCTGCCGTCGGCCTTCAACTCGGTGTAGCCGTTCACCGCCCGGCCGGTCGTCAGGTCAATGCCGTTGATGCGGCGCAGCACGTCCTCACCCGAGGGCTCGTCACCCTCCATCGCGTAGTCCCAGAACAGCTCCAGCAGTGGCCGGTCGCGCTCGTCGGTCGAGCCGGCCAGCTTGTCCCGCAGCCGCCGGCCCAGGTGGTAGCAGAACCACAACTCCGAGCGGGCGTCACCGGGCCGGTCGACGGCTTTTTCCCGCCACTGCAGCATCCGCTGGGTCTGGGTGAACGTGCCGGCCTTCTCCACGTGCGAGGCCGCCGGGAAGAAGAACACCTCCGTCCGGCAGGTCTGCGGGGTGATCTCGCCGGTCTCCACTTCGGGGGCGTCTTTCCAGAAGGTGGCGCTTTCGATCATCACCAGGTCGCGGACCACCAGCCAGTCCAGGTTGGCCATGCCGAGGCGCTGCAGCCGTCCGTGGGCGGACCCGACGGCCGGGTTCTGGCCCAGCAGGAAGTAGCCGAACACCGTCCCGTCGACCATGTCCATGACGGTGCGGTAGGTGCCGTGGTCGCCGTTGATCCGCGGCAGGTAGTCGAAGCAGTAGTCGTTGTCGGCGGTGGCGTGCTCGCCCCAGTACTCCTTGAGCAGCGACACCATATAGGCGTCGGCGTTGTGCCAGAAACCCTTCTGATTCTGGCTCTTGATCCGATCGAGGTAGTCGGCCAGGTTCGCCTGGCCGGCGTGCGGCATGGCCAGGTAGCCGGGCAGCAGGTTGAACAACGTCGGCACATCCGTGGAGCCCTGGATACTGGCATGCCCGCGCAGCGCGAACACCCCGCCGCCGGGCCGGCCGATGTTGCCCAACAGCAGCTGGATGATCGAGCCGGCGCGGATGAACTGAGCGCCCATGGTGTGCTGGGTCCAGCCCACGCTGTACACCAGCGCCGTGGTGCGCTCGCGGCCGGAATGCTCGGTCCACGCCCGCGCGACCCGCAGGAAGGTGTCGGCCGGCACGCCGCACACCCGCTCCACCATCTCCGGGGTGTAGCGGGCGTAGTGCCGCTTGAGGATCTGGTAGACGCAGCGCGGATGCTGCAGCGTCGGGTCGGCCGGGATATCGCCCGCAGCACCCTCCACCGCCGGCCCGCCGGAGCCGAGCTGATCGGGCGCGGCGCGCTGCTTGTCGTCGGCCCCGCCGCGACCGCCATGGTGTGTCGACTCGTAATGCCAGGTCGCCGGGTCGTACGAGGCGGTGTCGGGGTCGTAGCCGCTGAACAGGCCGTCGAGATCCTCGGTGTCGCGGTAGCTTTCGTCGACCAGGAACGCGGCGTTGGTGTAGGCGGTGACGTACTCGCGGAAGTCCAGCTCGTTGGACAGGATGTAGTTGATAACCCCGCCGAGGAACGCGATGTCACTGCCGGCGCGCAGTGCCACGTGCCGGTCGGCCAGCGCGCTGGTGCGGGTGAACCGCGGGTCGATGTGGACGACCTCGGTGCCGCGCGCCTTGGCCTCGATCACCCACTGGAACCCGACCGGATGGGCCTCGGCCATGTTGGAGCCCATGATGACGATGAAGTCCGAGTTGACCAGGTCTTGCTGATAGTCCGTCGCTCCGCCGCGACCGAAGGAGGCTCCCAGACCGGGAACCGTGGCGCTGTGTCAAATACGGGCTTGGTTCTCGATCTGCAGCGCGCCCAGGGCGGTGAAGAGCTTCTTGATCAGGTAGTTCTCTTCGTTGTCCAGGGTGGCGCCGCCGAGGCTGGCGACGCCCATGGTGCGGCGCAGCGTGTTGCGGTCGGCGTCGAAGTCCTGCCAGCCCTTGCGACGGGCGTCGAGCACCCGGTCGGCGACCATGTCCATCGCGGTGTCCAGGTCGAGTTCCTGCCACTCGGTGGCGTAGGGGGCGCGGTAGCGCACGACGGTTTGCCGCTGCGGCCCGGTGACCAGCTGGGTGCTGGCAGATCCCTTGGGGCACAAGCGTCCTCGGGAAATCGGGCTGTCCGGGTTGCCCTCGATCTGGATGACCTTCTCGTCTTTGACGTACACCTTCTGCGCGCAGCCCACCGCGCAGAACGGACACACCGAGTGCGCGACGTGGTCGGCCTCGGCGGTGCGCGGCGTCAGCGTTGCCGAGCGAGCCGACTGTGCGGCCTTGCCGCGGCCCAGCGGGTCGGACCCGGTGAGCTGGCGGTACACCGGCCACGACTGGATCAACTTCGCAAGCTTGCTTTCCGGGTCCATTGTTTGATCAAACCCCGTGACGTACCTGGGAGCAAACCCACAGCCTCAAAGCGTCGTCCTGGTGCCATCCGCATCGCGGCGGGTAATCCTCAGCGCGTCAAGCTGTTCGAGCAACGGGACGGCTACCCGGCGCGTGGTGCCCAGGGCGTGCCGGGCGTCGCTCACGGTGAACGGCTGCGGCAGCGTAGCCAGGATGGCGGCCGCGCGCGCGACAGCGTCGGGCCCGAGCACGACGCCGTCGGCAACGCGGGTCAGCCGTCCGGCCCGTACGGCCGCGGCCAGCTCGCGGTTGCCCAGCTTCAGCTCGGCCAGTTCGTCGGCCTCCGGCGCCCGGAATGGTTCGGCGGCCAGCCACTCCTCCACCGTGCGCACCGCCTTGTCGACACGCGCCGGCAGGACCCCCCCGGGCGGCCGTACCAGGCCGTCGGCCACCTCCAGGCCGGAGCCGTCGAGTAGCTCGGACACCAGTTCGGCGGCCGGCAGGCCCACCCGCTGCCGCAGCGCCTGCAGCGGCATGCCCGCCGCGATGTCGTGCTCGGCCGCCCAGCGCTGCACCGTCGTGATCGCAAGCTGGCGTCGCCCGGCCCACCACTGCGGATCGACCACCCACTCGCCAACCCGGCGGCCGGCGGCTGGCAGACCCATCGCGCGCAACTGCGCCGCGGGCGCGCACTCGGGCGGGCGCACCCGGCCGGTCGCCAGCTCCTCGCCGCGGGCTCGCGCCGCGCCGCGGCGGTGCAGCCCGGGCGGCCGCACGTCGAGCACCTCGATGCCGGCCGCGATCCGGTGCTCCCCGGGATCGCGCAGCAACCCGACATCGCCGACCCGCAACGGCAACGGCCCGGCCAGCCGCAGCCGCGCCCCGGCCGTCCCCAGCGGGCGCATTTGCACCGGCACCGCCGCCGACCCGATGTGCAGCACCAGCTGGCGGTGCAGGGTGTCCGCCGACCGCAGGGCCACATCGATCTCCGCGGTATCCAGCCAGGCGCCCGGCGTGCGAACGGTGTCGCCGCGAGCGATGTGCCGGCGGTCCACGCCGCGCAGGTTCACCGCCACCCGCGCCACCGCGCCGGTCTCGTCGACGTCTCGGCCCAGCGACTGCAGGCCGCGGACGGTGACGCGGCGTCCGGCGTGTTCGAGTTCGTCGCCCACCCGGATCGTGCCGGCGCTCAGCGTCCCGGTGACGACGGTGCCCGCACCGCGCACGGTGAAGCAGCGGTCGACCCACAACCGCACGTCGCTGTCGCGGTCCGGCCGCGGCAACCGCTCGACCAGGGCCAGCAGTTGCGCGCGCACCTGGTCCAGGTCGGTGCCCAGCGCGACCGGCGCGTGCGCCAACCGCGCCCGCACCTGCTCGATCGCCGGAGCCGGATCGGCAAGGTCTGTCTTGCTGATGACGACGAGCACATGCCTAACCCGCAGCGCGTCCAAGGCCGCGAGATGCTCGTCGGACTGCGGCATCCAGCCCTCGGTGGCGGCCACCACGAACATGACTGCCGGAACCGGGCCCACGCCGGCGAGCATGGTGGGAACGAACCGTTGATGGCCCGGCACGTCGACGAACGCCAGCCGGTGCCCGTCGAGCTCGGTCCAGGCGAAGCCCAGGTCGATGGTCAGGCCCCGGCGCTGTTCTTCGGCCAGCCGGTCCGGCCACATCCCGGTGAGCCGATGGACCAGCGTCGACTTGCCGTGGTCGACGTGGCCCGCGGTGGCTATGACGAACACGCCAGCACCGCCGCCAGCAGCCGCTCGTCCTCGTCCAGCGCCACCGTGCGCAGATCCAGCAGGCACCGGCCGCCCTCCACCCGGCCGACGACCGGCGGGCTGCCGGCGCGCAGCTTGGCGGCGTAGGACTCGGGCAGGCTCAGCCCGGCGCTGGGCAGCCGCACACCCGGGGCCCCGCCCCCGCCGACGGCCGCCACACAGTCCACCGCGTGCGCGCCGGGTAGCTGCGCGGCAAGGCTTTCGGCGCGGGCGCGCAGCTGCGTCACCTCGGCGGCCAGCGCCTGAACCACTGGCGGCGGCGGTCCAACCACGGTCGCTTCCAGCGCGGCGAGGGTCAGTTTGTCCACCCGCAGCGCCCGGGCCGCGGGGTGCCGGCGCAGCCGCTCGATCAGGCCGGCGTCGCCGAAGAGCAGGCCGGCCTGCGGGCCGCCGAGCAGCTTGTCGCCACTGGCGGTGACCAGATTGGCGCCGTCGCGCAGGGCGGTCGTCGCATCCGGCTCGTCGGGGAGTGCCGGATGCGGCGTCAGCAGTCCGGAGCCGATGTCGACGACCAACGGCGCCCGCATTGTGTCCAAGAGCTGCGCCAATTCGGCCACGCTGACCGCTGAGGTGAACCCGGTGACGCAGAAGTTGGACGGATGCACCTTGAGCACAAACCCGGTGTCCGGCCCAATCGCGTCGGCGTAGTCGCGCAGGCTGGTGCGGTTGGTGGTGCCGACCTCGCGCAGCCGCGCACCCGTGGACGCCAGCAACTCGGGAATGCGGAATCCGTCGCCGATCTCGACCAGCTCGCCGCGGCTGAGCACGATCTCCTTACTCGGAGCCAACGTGAGCGCGGTCAGCAGCAGCGCGGCGGCGTTGTTGTTCACCACGTGCACCCCGCCGGCGGTCGGCACCGCCCGAGCAAGGGCGGCCAGCGCGCCCCGGCCACGGCGAGCGCGGCGACCGGTTGCCAGGTCGAATTCGACGTCGGTGGCGCCGCTGGCGGTGACCACCGCGTCCACCGCGGCCTGCGACAACGGCGCCCGGCCCAGGTTGGTGTGTACGACGACGCCGGTGGCGTTGATAACGGGCCGCAAGCTTGCCGCGGTGGCCGGGAGTGCGGCGACGGCGTGCTCGGCCACCCGCTCCGGCTCGATCTCGCCGGCGCGGGCCCGTTGCTGGGCCTGCGCGATCACGGATTTCACCAAGGTGCGGCCCAGCAGCTGTTGCGCCTCGGCGAGGCGGGGATCGGCGAGGAGCGCGTCGGTGCGCGGAACCCGTCGTCGCGCGTCACCCATGTATGGCCCCGGGGAGGTGGCGGAGGCGGACGGGAATCGAACCCGCCAGCGGCAGCAACTGTCGCTCGACGGTTTTGAAGACCGCGCCGGTCACCAGACCGGAGACGCCTCCCTGGGCCATGGCGACAATTATGGACGCATGTCCTACCGACTGACTCAGTACGCGCACGGCGGCGGCTGCGCGTGCAAGATCCCGCCCGGCGAGCTGGAGGACGTGGTCCGCGGATTGAGGGCAGCCGTGCCGCGTGAACCGGCCGGTGAGCTGCTGGTCGGGCTGGACAGCGGTGACGACGCGGCCGCGGTGCTGATCGAGGGCGGCACCGCGCTGATCGCGACGGCCGACTTTTTCACCCCGGTGGTCGACGACCCCTACGACTGGGGCCGAATCGCCGCCGCCAATGCGCTGTCCGATGTGTACGCGATGGGCGGGCGGCCGGTGGTCGCGGTCAATCTGCTGGGATGGCCGCGAGATGTGCTGCCGTTCGAGCTGGCCGCCGAGACGCTGCGCGGCGGGCTGGACGTCTGCTCGCTCGCGGGCTGTCATCTGGCCGGTGGGCACAGCGTCGACGACCCCGAGCCCAAATACGGGCTCGCGGTCACCGGAATCGCCGACCCAAACAGGTTGCTGCGCAACGATTCCGGTAAGCCGGGCACCCCGCTGTCGCTGACCAAGCCGCTGGGCATCGGGGTATTGAACAGCCGGCACAAGGCAACCGGCGAGCGGTTCGCGGACGCCGTCGAGGTGATGACCACGCTCAACGCCGAAGCGGCGGCGGCCGCGCTGGCGGCCGGCATCGAATGTGCCACGGACATAACCGGTTTCGGGTTGCTGGGGCACTTGCACAAGCTGGCCAGGGCCAGCGGTGTGACGGCGGTGATCGACTCGGCCGCGGTGCCGTATCTGGACGGCGCACGCGCAGCCCTGGCCGCCGGCTACGTCAGCGGCGGCACCCGGCGCAATCTCGAGTGGGTGGCCCCGCACGTCGACCTTGCGGCGGTGAGCGAGCAGGAGACGCTCCTGCTGGCCGACGCGCAGACCTCCGGCGGACTGCTGATCGCCGGCGAGATCCCGGGTGCACCCGTTATCGGCGAGCTGGTGCCCCGCGAAGAGCACACGATTGTGGTGCGCTGAGCCGCTGGCGCCGGCGGGCTACAGGCCGGCGCGCGGACCGGTACGAGCAGATGTGCCGCGCCGGCCGGTAATCCCGAGGTAGGCGGCGATGAGCAACACCGCGACGACGACGCCGACCAGGAACGGGATGAACCCGAAGCCGCCGTTCTGATTCGAGTATCCGAGCTTGTAGGAAATCCAGGTGCCCAGGAACGACCCGACGGTCCCCAATATCACGGTCATGATGACGCCGATGTTCTGCTTGCCCGGCATGACGAGGCGGGCGAGCGCGCCCACGATGAGACCGACCACGATGGCCCCGATGATTGTTCCGATCATTGTCCGCTCCTTTGTTGCGGTTGAAGTGGCGGGCCGTTGCCCGCTCCTGCGCTCGGTCTACCCGTTTTGGCGTCGCGGCAAGCCACCGCGAGCGGAACGCTGGGGCGAGTTTGGGGGCGATTTTTCGCCGTGGCGTTACGTGGGCTTATAGCCGGGTACCCCAGCGCCTATGACGAACTTCGGCTATACCTTGATGACCGAGCAGAGCGGGCCGAAAGAACTTGTGCAGTACGCTTTTTCGGCAGAGCAGCGGGGCTTCGACTTTTTGGTCTGCAGCGACCACTTCTCGCCCTGGCTGACGTCGCAAGGACACGCGCCCAACGCCTGGGCGGTGCTGGGAGCGGTGGCTCATGCCACCGAACGGGTTGAGCTGTACTCCTACGTGACCTGTCCGACGATGCGGTATCACCCCGCGATCGTCGCGCAGCAGGCCGCGACCATGCAGATCCTGGCCGACGGGCGGTTCACGCTAGGACTGGGTAGCGGCGAAAATCTCAACGAGCACGTCGTCGGCCGGGGCTGGCCGGCGGTCGAGCGTCGTCAGGACATGTTGCGCGAGGCGGTCAAGATCATCCGCGAACTGTTCGACGGCCGGCTGGTGAACTGGCGTGGCGACTATTTCCAGGTCGATTCGGCGCGCTTGTGGGACCTACCGGACGTGCCGGTCGGCATCGGGGTGGCGATCGGCGGACCCAAGGCCGTCGACAAGTTCGCCAAACTTGCCGACCACCTGATCGCGGTGGAGCCCGACGGTGACCTGGTCGACGAGTGGCACGCGGCCCGCCAGGTGGCCAACGGAACCGGCGCCGGACGGGTGGTCGGCCAGATCCCGGTGTGCTGGGATCCTGACCGCGACGCCGCCGTGGAACGCTCGCACGACCAGTTCCGCTGGTTCGGCGGCGGCTGGGCGGTCAATGCGGACTTGCCGACGCCGGCCGGTTTCGCCGCGGCGACGCAGTTCGTGCGTCCGGACGACGTCGCCGAGAACATCCCGTGTGGGCCGGATCTGGACGCCATCGTCGAGTCTGTGCGGCCGTATTGGGAAGCCGGTTTCACCGATATCGCCGTCCTGCAGATCGGCGGGCAGCACCAGGACGAGTTCCTCAAGGAGGCCGCCGAACCGTTGCTGCACAAGCTGCGGGCGGCCGCTTCCTAAACACCACAAGGCACCACAAGGCACCACAAAGCAAGGAGTTGACGATGAAAGACGCTTCGGCGAGCGCAGCGGCCGCTCTGGCCCGCGGCCTTGGTGGGGCCAGCCTGGGTCTCGGCGTCGCCGAAGTGCTGGCCCCCGGGAAAGTAGCCGTGCTCGCGGGCGTGGCCGACTCGGGCCGGTCGCGCTCGGTCATCCGCGCGTTGGGAATACGCGAATGCGGCCACGCCGCTGCGTTATTGCTCGGCTCGCCGAAACTGGTGTGGACCAGGGTGGCCGGCGACGTGCTGGACATCGCGCTGTTCGGGGCGGGTGTGCTCGGCCGTGGCCGGGGAGCCCGGGCGCGCAGCGCCGTTGCCGCCGTCGCGCTGACCGGAATCGCCGGGGCCGACCTCTACGCCGCGGTGCGCGCCGCCCGCGACGGGGGCCACCGGCATGGCAACGGCCCGAAGCATCGGTCGCTGGGGGCCGCGGTGACGGTGCGCCGTTCGCCGGAGGACGTGTACCGGTTCTGGCGTGATCTGGAGAACCTGCCCAGCTTCATGCACCACCTGCGATCGGTCACCGCCGGCGTCGACGGGCGGTCGCATTGGGCCGTCAACGCACCGGTAGGCCAGCCCGTGCGGTGGGATGCGCAGATCGTCGAGGACGTGCCCAACAAACGGATTGCGTGGCAATCCGCGCGTGATTCCGGGGTAAGGCACGGCGGCAGCGTCGAATTCACGCCGACCGCCGCGGGCGACGGCACCGAGGTCCGAGTCACGATCGGCTACCACATACCGGGCGGCGTGCTCGGCAAATCGGTTGCGACGCTGTTGGGCGAGTCGCCAGCACAGCAGGTCAACGACGATCTCCGCCGGTTCAAGCAGATCCTGGAAACCGGGGAGGTGCTGCATTCCGACGGGTCAGCGGAAGGCACGTCAGCGTTGCGCCAGATGCATCAACAGCCCGCGCAACCGGTGAGCGAAGGAGCCGGACGATGAAGGCCACCGTCTGGGCCGGACGTAACAGCGTTGAGGTGCAATCGGTTCCGGATCCCGCGATCCGCAACAACCGCGATATCATTGTCCGGGTCACCTCCACCGCGATCTGTGGTTCGGACCTGCACATCTACGACGGCTATATCCCCACGGTCAAGCACGGCGACGTGCTGGGGCACGAGTTCATGGGTGAAGTGGTCGAGGTCGGAAAAGCGGTGTCCAACTTGGCCGTCGGCGACCGGGTGGTGGTGCCATTCCCGATCGCGTGCGGGGCCTGCTCGGCGTGTGAGCGCGACCTGTACTCGCTGTGTGAGAATTCCAATCCCAACGCCGGAATGGCCGAGAAGTTGTTGGGGCATTCGCCCGCAGGGCTTTTCGGGTATTCGCACATGTTGGGCGGGTTTGCCGGTGGACAAGCCGAATACGCCCGGGTGCCGTTCGCCGATGTGGGCCCGCTGAAGATCGACGACGACCTGACCGATGACCAGGTGTTGTTCCTGTCGGATATCCTGCCCACCGGCTACATGGGCGCCGAGATGTGCGGCGTCACCCCCGGCGACGTCGTCGCGGTATGGGGTGCCGGTCCGGTGGGGTTGTTCGCGGTCGCCAGCGCCTACTTACTCGGCGCGGCCAAAGTGATTGCCATTGACCGGGTCCCGTATCGGCTGGAGCTGGCGGCCAAGCTGGGTGCGACACCACTCAACTTCGCCGAGACCTCGGTGCTGGAGCAGCTTCGGGACATCACCGCCGGGCGGGGACCGGACCACTGCATCGACGCGGTGGGTATGGAGGCCCGCAACGGCTCTCGAGTGGTGGACGCCTACGACCGCATCAAGCAGGCTGCACGGTTGGAAACCGAACGGCCGCACGCACTTCGGGAAGCGGTGCTGAGTTGCCGCAACGGCGGCACCGTCTCGGTCATCGGGGTGTACGGCGGCGTGATGGACAAATTCCCCATCGGCGCGGTCATGAACCGCTCGCTGACCATCAAGACCGGCCAGTGCCACGTACAACGCTACCTGCGGCCCCTGCTGGACCGCATCCGCAGCGGCGAGATCGACCCCACGATGATCATCAGCCACCATCTCCGGCTCGACCAGGCTCCACACGGCTACGAGATCTTCAAACACAAGCAGGACGGCTGCACCAAAGTCGTCTTGAACCCATGAAGGAGCACTGCGATGTCGAACGAGTTGCAAGGCAAGAGGATCGCCATCCTGGCTGCCGATGGCGTGGAAAAGGTCGAACTGGAGCAACCGCGCGCGGTGCTGCTACAGGCCGGAGCTCAGGTGGAGGTGGTGTCGTTGCGAGGCGGCGAAATCCAGGCGCGGGAACACGATCTCGATCCGGCCGGCAGGTTCGCGGTCGACCGCGTGGTTTCGCGGGCTTCGGTGGGCGAGTTCGACGGCCTGGTGTTGCCTGGTGGGACCGTGAACCCCGACAAGCTACGTTCCGACACCACTGCCGTGTCTTTTGTCCGTGACTTCGTGGAGTCCGGAAAGCTGGTTGCCGCAATCTGTCACGGGCCCTGGACGTTGGTCGAGGCAGGCGTGGTGAAAGGACGAACGCTGACCTCCTATCCCAGCATTCGCACCGACTTGCGCAACGCCGGCGCCAACGTCGTCGACGAAGAGGTTGTCGTGGACGGCAATTTGATCACCAGTCGCTCACCGTCGGACCTTCCGACGTTCTGCTCGACGATTGTCACTCAATTGGCGCAGGCCGCGGGGTAGGGGTAGCGATCGTCCCCGATCAGCCGGGTTTGGTTTCAAGCAGCGGTTTGCGGGCATTAGTAGTAGCGAGCGTGCCGTGATCGCCACGGCGGTGCCCCGAAAGGCCTACCTTGACGACCACCTACCCAGCCTTGGATGGCGCCATGGTCGCCGACATGGTGTACCAGCCGCAATCCGATTCCCGTTTGCTCGTCGACACGATGAGGCGGACCGGCCTGATTCCCCGCCGCAGGGTCCTCGACCTGTGTACCGGCAGCGGTTTCGTGGCGATCGCCGCCGCTGAAATGGGCTGTGCCAGCGTCACCGCGTTCGACATCTGCCCACATGCCGTGCGCTGCTCCCGCGACAACATCGCCGACGCCGGAGTGGACGTCGACGTTCGTCAGGGCTCGTGGACTCGGGCTTTCGACTGCGCACCGTTCGAGGTGATTGTGTCCAACCCGCCATACGTCCCCGCTCCGCCCGTCGACGACTCCGACGCCATCTCGCCGGCGGCCGGTCCGTCATGGGCCTGGAATGCCGGACCCGACGGGCGCCTGGTGCTGGATCCGCTGTGCGAGTCGGCGGCAAAGCTGTTGTGCGACGGGGGATCTCTGCTGCTGGTGCAGTCGGCTCTGGCAGGCGTGCAGCGGTCCCTGGATTGTCTGTTGTCCACCGGTTTGGACGCTGAAGTCGTTGCCTCTCGGTGGATCCCGTTCGGCCCGGTGTTGTCGGCGCGGGCGGCATGGCTGGAGGAGACCGGACGGGTACCCCGCGGCTGTCGCGACGAGGAACTCGTGGTGATCCGGGCGGACAAGCCATGACCACCACCCGGGTTCAGGTGGTGCCCAACGGTCCGATCCTGGTGTCCGGTCCGGTGCGCATCGAGACACCCGGCGGCGGTGTCGTGGAATCGGACCGCTTCATGGTGGCCATCTGCACCTGCCGGCGCAGCAAGGAATACCCCTTGTGCGATACCAGCCATCGCCGGTGCCGGTCTCAGCGGTCGCAGCGGAAGGCTCAACCTAAACCCTGACCTGTCGCTCGCAGCCGGCAAGTTTGCGTTGAGAACCCGACGCCCGTGTCGGACCCGGCTGCGATAATCGAAAGCATGTTCGACGTCGAGGGGGAGGTGGGTGGCTTAGGCGGAAGTTACGGCTGCCTGGGTAAGGGTTTTCCGCCCTGAACTGGGGGTTTGCTGGTTTGCTGGTTTGTGTTTGTGGCTACGCGGCGATGGTCAGGGGGATGGTGGCCTCAATGAGGTCGAAAGCACGGCGTTGAGTGGGGGTGGCCTCGGCGAGTTTGTCGATCTCGATGTCGGTGTGGTGGTAGCG
>NZ_UPHQ01000316.1 GCF_900566055.1 Mycobacterium innocens | reverse complement strand
AAACCTCACGCAGAACCAATGATCCAGCCAAACTGCGACCGCTCACGCACCTGACAACAGCCATCGCCCCCTCACAAACCGCCCCACCGCCAAGCCAAATCGCACGCCTGTGCGATACTGCCACCCATCTCACACCGGCTCGCTTATTTGAGGCCTAGTATGCCACTCGACAGTGCAAGCAACTCGCCGAAAGATGTTGCGGTATAACAAGGTAACCCGACACTGTCGGGAAATAGGCACCCTACTCTGCGCAGGTCAGTTGCGCATATTGGCGAACGGACGGACCCCGTAGTGGGCGCGGAACTGAGTAATCATTTCGCTTTCGATCCTGGGCGCGTCGGCGTCGTCGGTCACTCGCCATCCGACCAATAAGGCGGCATGGTCGGCCAGCTGCCAGATGCGCCGCCCGCCGGAGTGACCGACCGGCTCACCGGCGCCGGAGCGGCGAAACTCATCGAGCCGCTTACGCAGCCCGCGCCTGCCGGTGGTGCCGAGGCTGGCCTTGCCGATGTAGACGATTCGGGTGCCCTGCACCCACAGCGCCTGCAGCTCGGCAACCGGCACGGTCGGGTCTTTGCCCTTGAAGTGCCCAGCGCGCGAAACGTCGAGGAAGGTCGGTGGATCGTCGCTAGGCCGCACGACGACGTACACGCCCGGCCCGGTCGGCACGTCGGCGGTAGGCAGCTGAGCGAACGGCACCCAGCCGGTAAAGCCGGTCAGGTCAACAGGATCGGTCATTCGGTTGGTCCGGTCGGCGCAGTGGCGAAGCCCCACACGATCGCGCGGGCGAGCCGCCGCTCGTACTGCTCACGGATGGGCGCGGCCCTGGTCATGATGTAGTAGGGATGCGGCGGGAACAACAGGTACGTCAGGCGCGGCGGATCAAGACGGCGCAAGCGTGGCACTCGAAACGGCCAATTCAGCTCCCGCGCATCGGGATACAGCAACAGCAGGGACGCCTTGGCGAACTTGCCGACGCCGATGACGAGGCGCGGCTGGACGATCTCTCGCAGCTCGGCACGCAACCAGTCCGCGCAATTCTTGACCTCATGCGGGTACGGGTCTCGGTCGCCGGGGGGGTGACAGTGGATCGAGTTGGTGATGAACAGGTCGGTCTTATCGACCCCGGCCCGCTGGAAACAGCGGTCGAGGACGCGCCCGCTGCCGCCGTAGAAAGGTTCCTGCTTCGCCATGCAGGCCCGGCACAGGGCCTCGCCGACGATCGCAACGGGTGAGTCGATCGACCCGAAACCTGGCGCTGATTCGGTCACGCCGGGCACATTCAGGCGATCGGGGCGAACGCATTTGCGGCACGCCTTGATCTGAGCGTCAAGGCGCTTCTTCCGTCGCTGCCGGGTATCCGCCGTCACGGCAGTTCCCTCGGCTGCCCACCGAGCAGCGTGGCGATGACGGCTTCGAGGCGGTGGCCGGTCATGTCGCTCACACGAAGGGATTTCGGTCCGACCGACTCGTCGGTGTAGAAGTACAACAGCCGCGTGCCGCCAGCGTGCTTCTGCTGGGCACGCCTGCGTGCCTCGTCTATTCGGAACAGCCACGCGCTGTCTGTGGACAGATCAACGCACGCCAGCCACTGCGCCTTGGAGTCGTCGGGGAACGGCCAACTGAGCAGCAGCTTGCCCTTGCCGCCAGCGGGCTTGGAGCCGAGATTCGCCTTCACCTGCACCGTGTGCGCGTCGAGGCTGTCCGGCACATACATCACCAGGTCGATGCCCGAGTCGGTGGTGAGTCTGGCGCTGTCGATGCCTAGCTTGAGCAACTGGTACTGGACCAGCAATTCACCGGCTGCGCCGATTGCCTGAGTGCCCAGCTTGATGGGGGTCGTCATGCCGTCATGCCACCACTCGCGTGCGGGTGTTGTAAACCGTGGCCCGGCTGACGCCGTACTCGCGCGCCAGCGCCGAGGCGGACTCGCCCTCGGCCAGCCGGGTGACCACGGCCTCGGCCTGCTCGTCGGTCAGCGACGGTGCGCGGCCCTTGTACTTGCCCTTGGTCTTGGCGATGGCGATGCCCTCGCGCTGCCGCTCCAACGTCAGTGACCGCTCGAACTCCGCCACCGCGCCCATCACCGACAGCATCAACACCGCGCACGGGTCGGCGCTGTCGCGGGTGAAGCTCAGGCCCTCCTTGACGAAGGTGACCTTGACGCCGCGCGCGGTCAGGTCATCGACGGTGCGGCGCAGGTCGACCAGCGACCGGGCCAGCCGGTCCATCGAATGCACGATCAACTCGTCGCCCTCGCGCACATAGCCCAGGCAGTCGGTGAGCGCCGGGCGGTCGGTGTCCTTGCCGGAGGCGTGATCGGTGAAGGTGCGGTCGACGGTGAGGCCGTCAAGCTGGCGGGCGGTGTTCTGGTCGACGGTGCTGACGCGCACGTAGCCGACTCGCTGGCCGTTGGTGGTGGTGGTCATCGTGTGGTCCTCTCGGTGTTCGTTGGGTGAGTGCTCGGGGTGATGACGGGGCATTACGGTCATTACGGCTTACGAGGCCTTGGCCTGCGGTATGTAGCTGAGCCACTTGTCGATCTGAGCCGCAGCTTCGGCGGAGTCGACACCGGCGGGCAGATCAGCGAGCGCCTGACGGGCGGCGGCGTGCACCAGCGTGCCGAGCGCCTGTTTCTGCTCGCGTGTCATCGGCCCAGCGGCGACCGGCTCCGGTGCGACGTCGGCGACCGGCGCGGCCTTGGCGGTGTCGAGCCGGGCCTTGGCGTCGAGGGCGAACGTGTCGGCGGGGTCGATCTTCCCGGCGACCTTGGTCACCACGACCGGCACGACCTGACGCTGCACCGACGGGCTGTGTGCGGCACCGCTGTTCGCTGCCTTGTGCGCGGCGTCGGCGCTCTTGTGCCACGACCACACCCCCCAGTTGTCGGCACCGTCGTCGGCGCACAGCAAAGCATGGGTGTAGCGCATGGTGGCGCTGGTGCGGGTGAAGGTCTGAGCGCTGGGAGCGGTTGCGGTGTAGGTGATCTGGGCGGGCACGGCGGTCTCCTGACGATTGTCTAACTGGGGTGTAAGACGACCATAGACCGCCGTCTAGCAAACCGTCTACCAACCTAGATAGACGCTCGATGCGGAGCACATCGGGCGTCGCGCATGGGTGTGCCCTACCTAGACGCGCGCACCGATGACGGGCAGTTGCGATGCCGCCGAACGAGTCTCAGGTCCGGCGGCTGCCGCCCGCGTTCCACCCGGCCAGCGGGTCGTACCCGTCGGCGCTGACTTGCGGCTTGGCCTTCGCCTTGGCAGTCTCTCGCGCGGCACGCTGGGCAGCGGCGCGAGAAGCCAGTTCTGCCAGAGCCGCCGCCACCGACACGCCCTGTAGCGCAGCGGCATCGGGTTCATCATCGTCGGTCGATTCCGGCCCGCTCTCGTCAACGCTCGCGCACGATTGGGCCGGCAAGGGGTCATCGGTGTGGCTCAGGCGCTTCCACGGGCTCTCCGGCCCGACGACGTAGCACCGCAGCCCATTCGGTGAGTTCGTCGGGGCTGAGTGCGCCGAGTCCCACGGCCTGCCGGGCGATCTCGCGCTGCAACTCCCACAGCGGATCACCGTCGCCGACGACGGTGCCGAACAATTCGCGGCACTCGGTCACGGCCTGCTGTTGCAGATCGGTCGGCGACAGTCGGCCTTGCGCGGCATCGTCGGCGACACTCAACGCCGCCTCGATCACGTCGCGCTTGGTGGGAGTGCTCACTGCTCGATCTCCTTCGGTTCGATGACTTCGGCGTCGACCACTTCGAGCAGCCGGGTACGCGCCTCGGCGATGATCGCCGCCGGGGTCTGGGTCACGGTGACGTCGAGCTTGTCGGGCGCGTAGAAGCCGCCGAGCTTGGCGAGTTCGACCTCGTTGGACCTGATCTCGCGGTTCAGCGACACCAGCGTGTCGTCGTCGCCGCTGCGGTACGCCGCCACGAACCGTTGGGTCAGCGCACGGGTGCGGGTCTCGACGCCGAACTTGTGCGCCTCGATCGAGGTGGCTGTCGACTCACGGCGCTCACGGGCGACGTGTGCGGCGACGGCGGACTGCGCCGCGCCCACCGACCGGAAGCCCAGCCGGTCGCAGACCTCGCGCCAGCTGAGTCGTTGGCCGCGCAACTCGAACGCTTCCTTCGCGCGGGCGCGGCTGGCGTAGCGGGACATCACGGGACCGGGCATACCGAATTTGTACCGAACTACCGTGCACGCCTACAGAATCCGACGTCGTCGGGAAAGTCGTTGTCCCGCCGCTTCTTACGCCGCCCCCGCCCCCGTCGGGACAGCTATGTATCGGTGACACCGCCTCACACCCGGCACCGCTTCTCAACGCGACGCCGCCTCTTCGCGCGGGGGCACGACCGCACACTTGACCCGACTAGGAGAATGAGTAGATATCTTACTTATTTGTGCAGGTCAGAGGCGGTGCGCCCAGTCGGGTCAAGCCTTGACCTGAGTGGGTAGTTGGGTCATCGCTTGACCCGACTGGGAAAAGGCACGCTGAACTGCGGCGATGTGCCACGGCGCGCCAGTCGGGTCAGGACGGCGATCGCACCCCGCGCGACAGCCTGCGGCGCAGTCAGTCGGCGGTATCGTCAGCCCGGTTCTCGCCCTCGGCAGCCAGCCGCCACATCGTGCGCGACGGCTTCTCCTTCGTGCGCCGCGATACCCCATCCAGATCGCGGAAGGCGCGCTTGACCGTCTCCTCGGAGATGTTGAGCTGCTTCGCCACGGCCTGCTTGACCTCCTCCGACGGCTTCTCCGCGTCGCCGAGGTACTTCGCAAGCGCATCCTTGGCGCGCTCAGCCGCCGACCCGCCTCCGCCGCGCTCCTTGGCGGCGAGCACCGTGTCCAGGTCCGACAGGCTCACGCCCTCCATGACCCACTTGCCGACCTTCTCGGTGCGCCCGTCGATGGTGATGTCGACGCCGATCACTCGTGCCTGAAATGCGCTGCGGGTCAGTTCGCCGTCGTTGGACTTCATCAGCTGCACCAGCCGCCGGTCGGTGGTCAGTTCGTGGGCCACGCCGATCACCGACCGGCTCACGTTCTTGAACGCGCCGGAGCCGGTGAGCCGGGTGAGGAAGTCGCCCTTGAGCGACTTGTTCAGGTGGTGCAGCCCGACGACGGCGGTGCCGCACTCCTCGGTCAGCCGCAGCAGCGGCGTCAGCACGGGCCGCACCTCGTCCTCGCGGTCGGTGTTCACGCCGTCACCGAGGAAGTCCTTGATCGGGTCGAAGATCACCAGGCCCGGCTCGATGCCGGTGAGCAGCGCCGTCAGCGTGTCCAGGTCATCGCGGATCGAGATCGGCAACGTGATGCCGTCAGGAGTGGTCTTGGTCGGCAGGTACACCCGATTGAGGTCCGCGCCCGCCGCTTCCAGCCTGCGGCGAATCTTGGTCTCGGAGTCCTCGCTTGCCAGGATCACCACGTCGCGCGGCTGACCTGCGTAGTGGCCGGGCAGCAGGCCGTGGGTCACCTGCGCCGCCAGCCACCAGCAGAACGTCGACTTCGCGGCCTGCTCGCGCCCGGCGATCGTCGTCAGGCCGTGCAGCGGGATCATCGCCGCCGTCACCCCGTACTCCAACGGGTTCAAGCCTTCGGTGGTCCACAGCCAGTCGGCGTGCCGCCGGGTCACCGCCGACGCCTTCGTCAGGGTGATGCTGGCGGCGGGCAGCGCCGGTCTGCGGGCGTCACTGCGGTCGACCTCGTTCCAGTTTTCGATGATGCGCACCGACGCCGCACGTGAACCCTCGTCGGCACTCGGCAGCCCACGGACGTCGGTATTTGTCGCGCCTAGAGCGAGCAGTTCGGCGACCGTCAGCGTCAACGCCAAGGCGGCACGCCGCCCCTCAGCGCGCCCGACAGTGTTGCGGTCACGCAGCTTCTTGACCGCCAGCGCGGCGTACTCGTTGTCAGCGTCGGCGACGTCGGTCAGCGTCGCCAGCGCGATCTGGCGGTGAGGATCGTAGTTGTCAACGATGCCCCGCAGCGTGTCCAGAGGCAGTGTTTTCTCATAGAGGTCGAGACCCACCCGCATGATGTGATGACACGCGATGTCGGCGGCATCGACCGTCGGACGCTGCTTGTCGGTGATCAGCCCGAGGGTCACCAGATCATCGACGTTGACGTAGAGGCTGCGCTGACCCAGAGCGCGCCGGGCGCGCAGTGTCAGCTTGGCCTTGCACAGCTCGGCGGCGACACGGGCAGGCACCGCCAGCGCAAGCTCGTCGCCGTCGCCGTCGCCGTCGGTATCATCGCTGACCCTGCGCGGGCGCTTGCCGATGTCGGCGGGCAGGTCAGCCGGGTCGACGTAACCATTGCCGTTGTGGCTGTTGGCCTCCGGTGAACCGGCGCGGTTGCGCGGGTCGTTGCTAGACTGCAAGTTGTTCTTCTCGTCGGACATCGGGCCTTACCTCTCGTTGGAACGTCGGAAGGACGTGACTCTTTGGTGGGAGTCGTTGGAGTGGTGCCCGCCCGGCACCCGCGTCGAGGCCAAAACGGCGCGCTGGGCGGGCATCACAGCGTTCAGGGGGTCAATTGCGTTGACGTGCAGGCTTTTCGGCTCATCGGAGCGCAGCGGTCAGCGAGCACTGGCCTGCCGGTCGGCGTAAATCTCAGCCGGGATGAGCGGCTTCATCATCGCGTCGATCATCGGCGACCTTTACGCGGATGGCGCTGCCGGGCTTGTCGGACAGCCGGTAGGCGGGTAGCTCGCCGTTGGCGATCTTCTCGCGAAAGGTGAACACCGAGAATCCGGTACGGGTGGCGGCGTCCTGCAGAGAGATGAAATGCGGGGTGGTGGTCTTGGCGCTCACTGGGTTCTGCTCCGTGGTCTGGTGATCTTCCCCTGCTGAGATTGGGAGAGGAGACGGAGACGGAGGGGGTCGTGCCTGAGACAGAGAGTGAGACTGAGGGTGCGGGTCTGGGGCTACGCGACCGGCCCGCTAAGAATAGCTCATGGCGTGTTTAGTTCCGTTGGGTTCTTGCCGGTAGTCTCAGATTCGTTGCGTAAGTGCGGGTTTCATCCCGCCGCTGGCGCGTCGCCCGACACCGGAGCGGCCAGCGCCGACAGTCGATCGGCGAGCATGTCGGCCCGCCCGGCGGCGACGTGCTGGTAACGCATGGCGGTGCCGCTGGTGACGTGGCCAAGCCGGGCCATGACCTCCTTGGTGGTTCCTCCGGCGACCGCCGCCATCACCCCGCCGAAGTGACGCAGGTCGTGGAAGTGCAGTTCGTCTTTGCCGATGGCCTGCCGGGCGCTGAAGAACGGCGTGCGGTATCGGCCCTCGGCGTAGAAGCCGCCCGTCACCGGGTCGGCGAACAGCAGCGCCGTTTTGGCTTCGCCGACATGGGCGCGCAGGTGGGCCGCGATGATCGGGCGCAGGTGCGGCGGCACGGTGACGGTGCGGTTGGACTCCTTGGTCTTGGTCGGCCCGGCCTCGAACTTGCCGTGCCGGAACGTCACCGCCTTGCTGACGCGCACCGTCGAGGCATCCTCGGCGACGTCGGCCCGCGTCAGCGCGAACAACTCCCCACGACGCAGCCCGCACCACCCGGCCAGCAACACGGTCAGCCGCAGCGCCTCGGGCATCTTTTCGGCCAGCGCCGCGAGTTCGTCCGGCTCCAACAGCACCACTGACCGCTTCGTGTGCTTCACCGCCGCCGCGCCCTTGATGCGGGCCGGGCTGCGGTCGATCAGCCCGTCATCGGTCGCGGTGTTCATCACCGCCTGTAGCACGCCGTAGGCCTGCGCGTTGCGGGTCCGGTGCTCGGTGCCCAGTCCGGTGAACCAGACGCGCACGTCCTCGGGCGTGATCTCGGCCAGCGCCGAATCCCCCAGCGTCGGCAAGATATTCCGCTCAAGGTGGTACTCGTAATTGTCGCGGGTGCGCGGCGAGAGGTTGCGGTGCTCCAACCACGGCTTCGCGTAGTCGCGCAAAGTGAGCTTGCGCGCTGCCGCCTTGGTCACCCGGTCGGCGGGCGGAGTCCACGTACCCGGCTTGCGCCGATCGAGGTCGATCAGGTCGCGCTCGTTCTGCAGCCATGACGCGCCGGAGTCCTTCGTCGGGAACGTCGCCGGGGCGTAGTGCAGCACGCCGTGGTGCAAGTAGCTCGCCTGCCAGCGGCCCGATCCGCGTCGGCGCAGCCGTCCGAACCCACGGCGGCTACGGGTGGCGGTGGCGGGCTTCTTCTGCGGCATCGCGGCAGCTCCTCACGGGCGACTTTCGGGCTATAAGCGGGCTATAACGGGTCTATACAGAACCCAACAGAACCTAACACCAGCAATGCATGAAATATCCTGCTGCCAGCAATTATAGCTTCTTCAGCGCACGTCAGGGCGGGTTGCATATCGGCCCATCCGGCTAGTTCGAATCCTGCCGGGGGCACCATTTGACCAGCGCAGATGTGTGTCCGCACAAGGTTGGCGCAACAAGGGTTGGCAGCGTGGCTCCGATGGAAATGGAGCCCCAACCATGGCAAGCACACCCAGCGTCCCCCTACCCCCGGCGCCAGGTTCGCCGACCTATGGCAGGACACCACTACGGACCGGCCTTGGCGGCGGATCACCGGCGAGGTCCGCGGCGTGGCCGGCAACGGCAACGTTCTGGTATGGGCAGAGGCCGTCCAATACGCCGACGGCAGCCTTGACCAGTCCGCGATTGACCGCCCATCGGTGCAGGCAGACCGCGAGGCCCTGAGTGCCCGGCAGGCCCGTGAGCTGGCCGCCGAGCTGGTGGCTGCCGCCGACGAGCTGGACAGGTGGTCGGCGCGATGAGCGGCGTCAGTATCGACATCGAGGAATCCGACGACGGTACCCGGCGCATCATCGTGTGGGACCACGACCACGGCGACGAGCTTGACTCCGATCAGGCGCGCCAGCTCGCGGCCGCACTACTGGCCGCCGCCGACGAGCTTGACGACGACGCCAACCGGGAAGCGCTGCTGGCCGGAATGTGGCCACACCTTCAGGCGGAAGCCAAGAGCCAGCGGCTGGCCGACAACCGCGACACCGACGGGAGGGCCGAACAATGACGGGCCAGGGCAAAGTCCGCGCCGTCACGATCGGCAACCACTTCGCCGTACGCGGCGCACTGCTAGCGGGCAAGGAAACCGTCTGAGCCGGCCCACTGCGCCCGTGCGGTCATGATGACCGCGCGTTGGCCGACGCGCACGCAGAAGCGACCCGACGCGGATGGGCGGTGGCGCGGTGACCAGCACAGCCAGTGCGGACATCAACCAGCTGCGACGGGAACTGACGTACCGCTTCAACGTGCACCCGGTGTGGACCTGGCCGCCGCAACTGTTGCAGGCCATGATCGGAATGTTTAACCTCGCGTTCGGTGGCCAGCCCCCTGCCGCGCCGCTGCCGGGCTTTCGCCCGCACCTGGTCAAATCAGTTCAGGATGAAACTCATTTGTCACCCGCTGGGTGAGCGGTTGGCGTACCCCACGGCGCGAGTTTTAGGAGAGGTTCAAAATGAACCTCGCCTCAGGATGGGGGTAGCTCTGATCGACAGCCGCGTCGAGGCGCGGGGCAACAGCAGTGAATGCACTGTGCCGTGGCAGATTCCGACTCGGCCGGTTCGGCGTCGATAGCGTCGGCCGGTTCAGGTGAGCCATTTGGCTCACGTGACAGTTCGCGCCGGACGGTGCCGTATCCTTCGCCCGTCGCCGCCGCAATCGCCCGCAAACTCAGCCCCGACTCCCGTAGTGAGGCAGCAACTTCCGCGCGTTCCTCATGGAGCAAAACAGCGCCCGAGACAACGGATTCGGCGAGGTCGGGTTTGAAGTCGAGGACGATGCCGGCCTCGGCGCAAATACTCGGCCCATGAGTCTTCGTTATCCAACGATTGTTGGATATGACGCAAGCCGGTATTCCGTTTCCACCGCCCATTCTCCCGACGCCCGTCCGCTTCCAGCACCAGCGCCGTAGCCATGGCCCGCTGGCCGGTGTGAGATACCGGTCAGCCTCCGTCGAGGCGTTTCGACAGGTCCTGGCGGGCAGGCTCCCGTGCTGAACGTGACTTGTGGGCTGGACATTTGTCCAAGTCGAATTGAAGGTTCAGTGACCCGCGCTATGGTGCCGGTCATGGCCGAACTGGACTACGCGTTCATCGCGGAGTACGCCAAGGTCGAAGCCGGGAAGTTGACGGCGGTCGGCGCAAGCTATATCGACATCCGCCCCCTCACGCTCCCCGCGCAGCACATCGTGTATATAGCCGGGCGCATCCGGGCTCCCGAGGACGCCGAATCAATTGCGCTGAAGATTCGCATCAATCCACCCGGCAACATGAACATCGTTCTTGACGGGACGATAACAATCGGGCCCGAGGAGCCACGCTACGACGGGAAGGTTGCTGTCATGTTTGCGGCATCAGCCGTAATCCCGCTGGTCAGCGCGGGGCTCTGCGAGATTTTCGTGGACGTCGACGAGGTTGAGCAGCGCAGGTTGGCCTTCGCCATCATTACCCCGCAGTGATGCCCGGCTTACCATCGATCAACCTGATCATTGTCGGCCACCCGCGGCGCCGGATGGCCGAACGTGGAGTCACGGAAGACGACATCAAGCGCGCCATCCGGAGTTGTTTCGCCGACTATCCGGCCACTGATGGCGCATGGTGTCACGAAGGCTACGGGATGGACGGAAGAAGCGTGCTCAAAGTGTGGACGATGCCGCCGCTGTCCCATGAAGGCCGTATCGTGGTGAAGTCGGCAGCATGGAAGGGGAAACGATGATCACTCTCAGCGTTGACACCTCTGTTGGGGCAGCGTACATCCAACTGACCGATAAGCCAGTCGCTGAGACAGTCGAAGAGACCCCGGATATTCAGGTCGATTTCGACGCGGCCGGAGTCGTCGTGGGCATTGAAGTGCTCAACCTGGCAGCGGACCTACCCGTTGAATCCCTATCGGAGAAGTATCGTTTCGCCAACATCAACGATGTCTTGGCCCTTTCCCAGGTCAAGCCAGCGATCCACGCATCCATATATTCAGCTGGTCCGGGCCGGGGCTTCATGCAAACGATCCAAACCCCCATCGCCGTCTAACAACGGCGGCGATCTGGTCCGCTGCGCCCAATCTGTACGGAAAAAAACAACTCGCGCCGTCGAACCTTCCGGGTGTCCCAAAAAACGTCGCCGTGCACCAGCAGATGCACGTGATCAGGCATGGTCTCCGGCTCGATCAACCTCACCCCCTTCGCCGTGATCACCTCGACGATGATCTCTTTCAAGCGTTGCTCCATCCGCCCGCCGATCACCCGCCGACGGTAACTTCGGGCCTCCCCTGAATCCGTGGAGACTTCAGTTGTAGGGATCTTGTGGTGAAGTTGTTTGCTGCTGCCCCGGGTAGCAGCCAGGGGGTGGTGCCCGCAGCCGGTGTCAGGGCTGGCCGTAGGCCACC
>NZ_UPHQ01000271.1 GCF_900566055.1 Mycobacterium innocens | reverse complement strand
GCACCACGAAGCCATGGTGCTGTGGGCCACCGTGACAATCATGACCCGCAAACTCCAACAGGCGACATCAGGCGCACCACCACATCCCAGATGGGGACGCCCCCGTAGCGGCCCGCCAGCGCCCATCGAGCAGGCAGCATAACCGTTTGTGAACAGGCTCTAAGGCGTCCACCAGGGCCGCAGCGGCAGGTCATCCTCGCCCCACGGGTCCACATTGGCGGCCAGCACGTGATGCAGCTGAATATTGTTGTGTTCGAATGCCACTCGCGATGCAGCCATGTACAGACCCCACACTTTGGCGGTGGGCAGTCCGACCTCGGCGACGGCCTGCTCCCAGTGGTCGACGAGGTTGCGGCACCAGTCGCGCAGCGTCATCGCGTAGTGATGCCGGAAGTTCTCCTCGTGCA
Organism: Mycobacterium innocens; assembly: GCF_900566055.1. Classification (GTDB taxonomy): domain Bacteria; phylum Actinomycetota; class Actinomycetes; order Mycobacteriales; family Mycobacteriaceae; genus Mycobacterium; species Mycobacterium innocens. The sequence goes on along the minus strand of NZ_UPHQ01000271.1, from coordinate 16,802 downwards.
GCACCTCGAAACCGGCGTCCTGGATGTCGGTGATGATGCGTCCCGAGCCCGCCAGCTCCCCGTCGGGGAAGACGTAGCGGTCGGTGAACCCGCCCGCGAATGGGGCCGACTTGTTGTCGTGGCGGGTGATGCAGTGGTTGAGCAGCAGGCCGCCGGTACGCAACTTCGACTTGAGGAAGCCGAAGTAGGCGGGATAGTTGCGGACACCGATGTGCTCGGTCAGGCCGATCGAGGAGACCGCGTCGAATCCGGTCTCGGTCACGTCGCGGTAGTCGCAGTGGCGCACTTCGGCAACGCCGGTCAAGCCGTCGTCTTCGATCGCCCGTTGCGCCCACTTGGCCTGCTCGGCCGACAGCGTGGCACCCAACACATGGACCCCGCGTCGTGCTGCGTAACGCACCATGCCGCCCCAGCCGCAACCGACGTCGAGCAGTCGGTCGCCCGGTTGTAGCCGCAGCTTCTCGAAGATCAGCCGGTATTTGTTCTCCTGAGCCTCTTCCAGCGTTGCGTCGGCGTTCGGGTAGACCGCGCAGGTGTAAGTCATCGACGGGCCGAGCACCCATTCGTAGAAGGTGTTGGAGACGTCGTAGTGGTGATGGATGGCTTCAGCGTCTCGGGACTTGCTGTGTAGCAGACCCTCGGCCAGCCGGCGCCACCGGGGCGGTGCCTCCTGCGGCGGCGGCGCGACCGGCAGCAGGTTCTCCACACCGATCGAGCGCACGACATTGGCCAGCACCCGCGGCGACGGGCGCTTGAACTGCACCCGGTCGGTCAGCGCTTTGAGCAGCTGATACGGGTCGCCGGGATGGACACCGCGGGTCTGCAGGTCACCCGATACGTAGGCGCGGGCCAGACCCAGTTCACCCGGGGCCGTCGCCAGGTAGGTGATGCCGCGGGGCGACGTGAGTTCCAGACCCAGCGCCGCGTCGGCACGTCCGGCAGTGCTGCCGTCGTAGGCGGCGAACTTCAGCGGCTGCTGTCCAGGAGCGGTGAGAATCGCCAGGATTTCGGCCATGGTCAGCTTGCCCCCGGCTGTGGGGCGGCTGGCCTCCTTGATCGTTGTCATCGTCGTTGTACCGCCTTTGCGTAGAGGTCGAGTAGACGCGAGTCCGGGTCGTAGATCTTTTTCACGGTGTTGTAAGACTCCCCGCCGTAGAGCTCGTCAAACTCCTCGCGGGTGTAGTAGCTGTCGGAGTAGAGCGACTTGTGGCCGTCGAGTTCGCTCACCTTCGCCTCGATCGCCCGGTTCGTCGCGCCCTCGGCGGTGGCTACCGGCACCGACGACCAGAACCCGATATTGACGTAGGTGCGATCCGGTTGGATCGGGTACAGCGGCCACCCGCTCGGATTGCGCAGCCGCAGCGGGCACACCCAGATTGGTGTGATCGGCACATTGCCGAGGAACCATTCCAGGAATTCGCCGGTGCGCCCGATGGGCACCTCGACGTCTTGCACGACCCGTTCGCGCGCTGGACGTCCGTTGCGTTTCTCGATCCGGTCGGCGATTCCGAAGCGCTGATCGACCGCCACCAGCTTCCAATAGACGCTGCTGCGCCGGTAGCGGCGCGGCCACCAGCGCCGCAGCCCCGGGTTCTGCGCGCCGAAGGCACGTGAACACCAGAACCAGTCGGTGTCCCAGCGCCAGAAGTAGTCGTTGATGGTCAACCGGTCCTCTTTGACTCCGGTCCCATGCTGGATGGACCGGTAGTAGATGTCTTGTCCGGTGTAGTCGCTGACCGGGCCCGGCGTCGTCGTCCGCACGCCCACGCACAGGTAGCTCTCGTCGGCGCCGAAAACGACTCCGTCGAGGTAATCCACCGGGACTCCGTCGAGTCCTTGGGTGTCGACAATGCGTTCCATCGCCGCGATCATCTCGGCCAATGAGTGGAATCGGATGTGACGCACCGCCACAAAGGGTTTCACCGGCTCCAGCTCGATTCGCAGCCGGGTCGAATACCCCAGTGTCCCATAGGAATTCGGAAATGCGCGGTACAGGTCGGCGTGCTGGTCGGGGGACGCGGTGAGCAATTCGCCGGCGCCGGTGAGAACATCCATTTCCAGCACCGACTCGTGCGGCAGGCCATTGCGAAACGATGCCGACTCGATGCCCAGCCCGGTGACCGCCCCGCCGAGGGTGATGGTCTTCAGTTGCGGAACTACCAGCGGCGACAGGCCGTAACGCAGCGTCGCGGCGACCAGGTCCTCGTACGTGCACATGCCGGCCACGTCGGCGGTGCGGGAGTCGGGATCCACGCCGATGACGCCGGTCAGTCCGGAGGTGTCCAGGCCGGGGGCATCGCGTTTGGTGCGAGCGCGGAACAGGTTTGAGGTGGGCTTGGCCAACCGGACGGTCGCGGTCGCGGGGATGGATCGATAGCTCGCCAGCAACCGCTGGACGCCCGATGTGTAGGTGGACAGCGCAGATTTACGGGCGGGCATCACATATATCGTAGTCACCGACCACAGCCCCTGCATCCGCGCGCGGGCTCGATACGGAGGAGTTGCGCCTGATGGCACAGGTGAGCGCAGCCAGCACGATCTTGATCAATGCTGAGCCCGCGGCCGCACTCGATGCGGTGGCCGATTATCGCAATGTCCGCCCGAAAATCCTCTCTCCGCAGTACCGCGAGTACCAGGTGCTCGAGGGTGGCCAGGGGCAGGGCACGGTCGCAAAATGGCGGCTGCAGGCCACCAAATCACGCGTGCGCAACGTGCAGGTCAACGTCGACGTCGCGGGCCACACGGTGATCGAGAAGGACGCGAACTCGTCCATGATCACCAATTGGACGGTGGCTCCCGCGGGATCCGGCTGCAGCGTCACCGTCAAGACCACCTGGAACGGCGCCGGGGGCGTCAAGGGTTTCTTCGAAAAGACGTTTGCGCCGCTGGGCTTGAAGCGAATTCAGGGCGAGGTGCTGGCCAACCTGAAGAAGCAGCTGGAAGGCTAACGCGCCTGGCTTTGGGCGGCCAGGAAACCTGCGATGCCGCGGACCAGCGCGTTGGCGTACTTTTGCCGGCCCTCGGCGGATTCGATCAGCGCCGAGTCCGCCGGGTTCTTCATGTTGCCGAGCTCGACCAGGATCGACGGATACTGCGCCAGGTTCAGGCCCGCCAGGTCGGAACGTCCGTACAGCCCGTCCTGACCGATGTAGTTGGCCGGCGGAATGCCCGAGGCCTGAAGCTGGTCCCGCATCACTTTGGCGAACTGCACCGAGGGTCCGGCCTGGGTCGCGTTCAGGGGCGGCGCGGAGTAGTTGACGTGGAAGCCGCGGCCGCTGGCCGGCCCGCCGTCGGCGTGCAGGCTGACGACCGCGTTGGGATGCAGGGCGTTGGCCATGTTGGCCCGCTCGTCGACGCACGGTCCCAGCGCGTTGTCGTTGCCGCGCGACATGGCGGTGCGCACCCCCAGCGCGTTGAGCGCGGCCCGGAGCCGCAGCGCGGTGTCCCAGGTGAAGGTGTGTTCCGGATAGCCGCTGTTGGTCGACGTTCCGCTGGCTTGGCAGTCCTTGGTGCCGCCGCGACCCGTGGGTACCTGGCGCCCGATCGACGAGTCGTTGGCTCCGTTGTGGCCGGGATCGATGAATACGACCATGCCGGCGATAGTGGCGGGGGTTGCGGCGGCTGTGGGGACCAGCGGTATCAGCGATACCGCAGCGGCGACGAGCACCCCGACGACACCTCTGAGCAGGAGGGTGATCCCGACACGCAGGCTGACTCGTACGTCCACTGCGCAAAGCTAACGTGGCGCGGTCTAGGCTGAATGTTTCGAATCGCCCGACAACCGCAGGCGAAACCAACTCGAGACCAAGATGCGAGGGGACTGTCATGCAACCTGGAGGCGATATGTCGGCACTGCTGGCCCAGGCGCAGCAGATGCAGCAGAAGCTACTGGAAGCCCAGCACCAACTGGCCAACTCTGAGGTGCACGGCCAAGCCGGTGGGGGCTTGGTCCAGGTTCGTGTCAAAGGCAGCGGCGAGGTGATCGGTGTAACGATCGACCCCAAGGTCGTCGACCCCGACGACATTGAGACCTTGCAGGACCTGATCGTCGGTGCGATGCGCGACGCGTCGCAGCAAGTGACGAAGATGGCGCAGGAACGGCTGGGGGCATTGGCCGGGGCGATGCGTCCGCCTGGCGCGCCGGGTGGGCCGGGTGCGTCCGGGCCGGGGATGCCGGGTGGGCCGGGGATGCCGGGTATGCCGGGTATGCCGGGTATGCCGGGAGCGCCGGGGGTCTGACCCGCACCGACATGTTCGAGGGACCTGTCCAGGATCTGATCGACGAGCTCGGAAAGTTGCCGGGTATCGGACCAAAGAGTGCGCAGCGCATTGCGTTTCACCTCTTGTCGGTCGAGCCGTCGGATATCGACCGCCTGACCGCGGTGCTGGGTCGGGTGCGCGACGGCGTGCGGTTCTGCGCCGTGTGCGGCAACGTCTCCGATGGCGAACGTTGCCGCATCTGCGCTGATCCACGCCGCGACGGCTCCCTGGTATGCGTCGTCGAGGAGCCCAAGGACATCCAAGCCGTCGAGCGCACTCGCGAATTCCGCGGCCGCTACCACGTCTTGGGTGGTGCGCTTGATCCACTGTCCGGGATCGGCCCTGAGCAGTTGCGAATCCGTGAGCTGCTGAGCCGCATCGGTGAGCGGGTCGACGACGTCGACATCACCGAGGTGATCATCGCCACCGACCCCAATACCGAGGGTGAGGCCACCGCCACCTACCTGGTGCGGATGCTGCGCGACATCCCCGGACTGACCGTCACCCGGATCGCATCGGGCCTGCCGATGGGCGGCGACCTGGAGTTCGCCGACGAGCTGACCCTCGGTCGTGCGTTGACCGGCCGCCGGGTGCTCGCGTGATTTCGCGTGATTTCGCCGTGATTTCGCCGAGCCTGTAATTTTGCAGGCCGCTACTCGCACTTTCTCTGCAGATTTACAGGCTCGGCGAGTTGTCGGCTCCCGCTGCCAACATTTCGAGCCATGACAACGGTTTTCATCGGCAGCGAAGCTGTCTCGTTCAGCAAAGTGACCCGGCATGAGCTGCAACGGTGGTACCGGCCGGTGTATCCAGGTGTCTACGCCCCGCAACGGCACAACCTGTCACTGCGCGACCGGACGATCGGGGCATGGTTATGGTCGGGACGCCGAGCGGTCATTGCCGGTATAGCCGCGTCCGCACTGCACGGCGCGCAATGGATCGACGATGACGTCGCCATCGAGTTGGTCTGGTCGAATACCAGGCCGCCGCGGGGGCTCGTCGCTCGCGACGAAGTCCTCGCCGATGACGAGATCACCCGGGTAGTGGGCCTGCCGGTGACCACGTTGGCGCGGACGGCCTATGACCTCGGTAGGCATCTGCCACGCGGGCAGGCCGCGGCGCGCCTCGACGCACTCATGCGAGCAACGCCGTTCTCAACCGAAGATGTGCTTCTGTTGGCCAAGCGCTATCCAGGTGCGCGTGGTGTCCGGCGACTGCGGGCGGTGCTGCCCTTCGTCGACGCCGGCGCGGCGTCGCCCAAAGAGACCTGGCTGCGACTCTTGCTGATCGATGCCGGATTTCCCACGCCCAGCACGCAGATACCGGTGCAGAAAGATTGGCGGCTGATCGCAATGCTGGATATGGGCTGGGAGAAATACCAGGTGGCGGCCGAATATGACGGTGACCAACACCGCACCGATCGCCGGCGGTATGCGCACGACCAACGGCGACTACGCACCCTCGCGCAGCTGGGTTGGCTGATCATCCGGGTGATCGCCGAAGACAGGTCCGAAGAGGTAATCGCCCGGGTGCGCAGCGCCCTGCTGGCCAGAGGGTGGCGGCCTTAGCGCTAGCGAGCCGTCAACCGCTCGCGGCGCAACAGGTCCACCTCGGGAAGCTCCAGCGGCTGTAGCGAACCCACCACCTTGCTGAGCAACAGGTCGGCAAGCTCGGGGTTGCGGGCCAGACACGGCCCGTGCATGTAGGTCGCGACCACACTGCCCTGAACCACGCCGTCGAAGCCGTCACCGGCTCGGTTGCCGGCACCCGTGACCACCGCCCCCAACGGCGACGCCGCGGGACCCAGGACGGTACCGCCGCGGTGGTTTTCGAAGCCGGTCAACGGCTGCGTCAAACCGGTCAGCAATGGCGTGCTGACCAGCTCGCCGATGGTGCGCGCCTGTTGCGGCGAGGTGGTGGCATCGAGCAGGCCTACGCCGTCGACCCGTTCTCCCGAGGATGTCTCATACCACTGGCCGAGCACTTGGACGGCCGCGCAGATCGCCAGCACGGGCGCGCCCCGGGCCGCCGCGCGCTGCAGGCCCGGATATTGCAGCAGGTGCTTGGTGGCCAGTCGCTGCGCGTAGTCCTCTGCGCCGCCCAACGTGTAGAGATCCAACGATTCCGGGACCGGATCGGCCAGCGTGATCTCGACGATCTCGGCGGGGACGCCTCGCAGCAGCAGCCGTTGGCGCAGCACCACGGCGTTGCCGCCGTCGCCGTAGGTGCCCATCACGTCGGGCAGCACCAGCCCGATCCGCACTGTGGAAAAAGACCCAGCATCAGCCATGACGCGCCAATGCCCGTTGCAGCTGCATGAACGCCGTGTAGTTGGCGACGACCTCGACCCGCCCGGGCGGGCAGGACGCGATGGCCGCCATGGTGTCGTGCACCAACGTGTGCTCGACACCCGCGTATCCCAGACGCACCGCCAGGTCGGTGCCGCGTTCGCCGGCGGCCACCACTGGGGTTGTTTTCAAGGCGTCCTGGAAGTGCTCGAAACGTACGTCCCACAGCCACGACAGGTCCTCGCCGTCGGGAACCTGACCGTTGACCGCGATGACCACCCCGGCCGCGCGCTTGTCCACCATCGACAGCGCTTCCTGCCAGCCGGCCGGGTTCTTGGCCAGCAGGATCCGCGCTTCGTGCGCACCGATCCGCACGGTCCGGTAGCGCCCGGCGACCTCGTCGACACTCGACACGGCCGCCACCGCCTTCGAAGGGTCGGCCCCCAGCGCGACGGCGGCGGCGACGGCTTGGGCGGCATTGCCACGATTCACCGCGCCCGGAAGCGCCAACCGCATCGGTAGCGCCAGCCCGTCGGGGCCGTACAGGGTGTGGTCGTCGAACCACCACCGCGGGCTGGGCCGCTTGAAGTCGGCGCCGGTGCTGTACCAATGGCCGTGCTCGCGGACGATGACCTCGCCGCTGCGGGGACAGCTCACCGAATCGTTGGACCAGGAGCCGCCCGCGGCCACCCACACCACCTGCGAGCAGTCGTAGGCCGCCGAGGTCATCAGCACGTCGTCGCAGTTGGCGACGACGATGGCCTGCGGGTGCCGCGCCAGCCCGGCGCGCAGCGTGCGTTCGATCACGGTGATCTCGCCGACGCGATCCAGCTGATCCCGCGACAAGTTCAGCAGGACGATGACGGCGGGCTCCACGGCGTCGGACACGTGCGGCACGTGCATTTCGTCGACTTCCAGGGCCGCCAGCTTGGCATGGCGATCCGCGGCCAGCGCGGCCACCAGTCCGGCGTCCATGTTGGCGCCCTCGGCGTTGGTGGCCACTGCGCCCAATGTGCCTAAAGCCGCGGCCGTCATCCGGGTGGTCGTCGACTTGCCGTTGGTCCCGGTGACGACCACCGTGCGCCGGCCCGCCGCGAGTTGGCGCAGCACCGAGCGGTCCAGGGTCATCGCGACCAGACCGCCGATCATCGCGCCGGCTCCGCGCCCGGTGACCCGCGATGCCCAGCGCGCGCTCGCTCCGGCGGCGAGGGCAAGGCGGGCCCGGGTGGTGATCACCCGGGTGAGTTTAAGGGCGATCGCAAGCTCGGCGCCTTGTGGCGCCGGGTGCGGTGGGTCGCCCTCGTGTGGTTTCAGCGCGATCGCAAGCTCGGCGCCTTGTGGCGCCGGGTGCGGTGGGTCGCCCTCGTGTGGTTTCAGCGCGATCGCAAGCTCGGCGCTTTGTGGCGCCGGGTGCGGTGGGTCGCCCTCGTGTGGTTTCAGCGCGACACGATGCGCTGCGACGCCGTTGATGTCGGTCGCGCATGCCATTCTCATCCTGTGAGCCACACCTGGGGACGGCCGGCCAGCCACCTGCACGGGGGTTGGGCCGTCATCGACGTCGAGACCTCGGGCTTTCGCCCTGGTCAGGCCCGGATCATCAGCATCGCCGCGCTCGGCCTCGACGCCGACGGGCGGGTGGAGCAGTCCGTGGTCAGCCTGCTCAATCCGGGAGTGGACCCGGGCCCCACGCATGTCCACGGTCTGACTGCGGCCATGCTCGAAGACCAGCCGCAATTCGCCGACATTGTGGGTGACGTGGTCGAGGTGCTGCGCGGGCGCACCCTGGTGGCGCACAATGCCGCGTTCGACTACGCGTTCCTGGCCGCGGAAGCCGAACTCGCCGACGCCGAACTTCCCGTCGACACCGTCATGTGCACGGTCGAGCTGGCCCGCCGGCTCGAGCTCGGCATGGACAACCTGCGGCTGGAGACGCTCGCGGCGCACTGGGGTATCACCCAGGAGCGTCCGCACGACGCGTTCGACGACGCGCTGGTGTTGACCGGGGTGCTGACGCTCGCTCTCGAGCGCGCTCGGGAACTGGATGTCTGGCTGCCGGTACGTCCGGTGACCCGACGTCATTGGCCCAACGGGCGGGTGACACACGACGAGCTGCGCCCGCTGAAGGTGATGGCGTCACGGATGCTCTGCCCGTATCTCAACCCGGGCCGCTACGTCACCGGCCGGCCCCTGGTGCAGGGCATGCGGGTGGCGTTGGCCGCCGAGGTCGGGCGCACACACGAGGAGCTAGTCGAGCGGATCTTGTATGCCGGACTGGCTTACAGCGACGACGTGGACCGGGAGACCTCGCTAGTGGTCTGCAACGAGACCGCCCCCGATCAGGGCAAGGGATATCACGCCCTGCGATTGGGGGTACCGGTGGTATCCGACGCGCAGTTCATGGACTATGTGGGATCCGTCGTCGGCGGCACCAGCATGGAGCAATTCACCGACCCCGACCTGGTCGACGATCAGCTCGCCCTCTTCTGAATCTTGCTTGCACTACAGACATACTTGCACTACAGACATAGTGGTGCCGTCTTGCCCATGACGACCACTACGGATGTAGTAGATCGCAACGTGTACCGCCGGCCCGGCTATTTCTTCCGGGAAGCCGCGATCCTGACGATTTCGCTCGGCGTCGCCTGCACCTGTACCGGGTGGTCTTCGGAGACGAACTGACCCTGCGATACGTGGTGACGGTGACGACGGACCGAATCCTGCTGGTCCCGATGACGTACGCGGCCATCATCGGCATTGTCGTGTGGCACCGGGTCCGGTTCACCGGCAAACGGCATCGGCTGTTCTTCACCGCATCGTTGGTCTACATCGCCGGCAGCGTGCCGCTGCACCGCTACATGTCGTATGTGGTCAGAGACGTGTTGATCGTGACGTGGTTTCCGATGTGGTTCAGCTACCTGCCGCTGATCGCGGTCTATCCGGCGTTTCTGACAATGTTCTGGCGGCTGCGCTACACCCACTGATGCTGCCGAACCCGCAACGCCGCACGCAGACCCTCGACGTCGCCATCGGCATACTCGCCGGCGAGGGAATCGGCGGGCTGACGCATCGCCAGGTCGACGAGCGGGCGGGCCTGCCCGCGGGTACCACCTCGAACTACTTCTGGACACGCCAGGCACTGCTCGAAGCGAACGCGGCCCGCACGGTCGACCTGCACTGGTAACGCGTGCCGGGGGTGCAAACCGCGGTCGGTTCGCTGACCCGTGACGGCGTCGAAGCGCTCCTGACGCGCCTCGTTGCCGACCCCGATGAGCAGGCGCGGCGCTACACGCTGGCGCGGTTCGAGCTGTTCATGGCGGGGACGCGCGCCGGCCCGAGCTGCAGCCGTTCCTGATCGCACTGCAGGCCGCCGTGGTGAAACCGCCACGCTGATCCTCGAGGCGGCGGGCTTCACCCCGACGCTCGAGCAGATGGACGAGTTGAGTCGGCTGCTCAACGGGTACCTGTTCAGCAACCTCACGATGCCTGGCGGGAGACAGAAGCCGGCCGGAGTGGTCGACCGGCTGTTACGTGTGTTTTTCGAGAAGTAGTTAGGCGCAGCGCGAATATTCTGAGCGGCCGACGGCATGTCCTATGCACATCTGATGACTGATCACCATAGAGAGCATCCAGATTGAGATCGCCGCGCCGATTACGGTCGCCACAATGCCCGGCACGATCCCCGCGATCGTGACGTCACCGCATCTTCGCGCGGCGACCCCAGTTGCCACGGCAGATACGCCGAGGACGAGGCCCGCGACGGGTAGCCAGGACTGCAGCGGGGCCGGCGACCCCGAGCACCAGTGACCCGAGGCCCAACGGGTTCCGTGGCCGAGGTGGAGCGACGCCGTAGTAGGGCGTGGGTGGTCCCGACGGCGGAGGCGCCGGTGTGCCGGCGTTAGCTCATCGCCGATTGCTGGCCCGGTTGACCGCCGACACCACAGCCCGCAGCGACGCGGTGGTGATCGACGGGGCGATGCCGACGCCCCACACCGTTTTGCGTTCGGCGTCTGCGGCACCATCTGTCCTGCCCGCCACCGAGGCCTCGACGTATGCCGCGGCCTGCGCATCGCCGCCCGCGCTCATCGCGTGCTCGGAGTAGTCCAGGATGGCCACGTCGAAGCCGACGTGGCCGAGCGCGTCGACAAACGCCGCCAGGGGGCCGTTACCGTTGCCGCTGATCTCGGTCTCCACGCCGTCGATCTTGACGGTCGCGACGATGCTGGTGGTGCCGCCGTCATCGTCAGCGGCATCGACATGTTGCTTGATGCGCTCCAGCGGCCGCACCGGGGCGAGGTATTCCTCGGCGAATACGTCCCACATCTCCTTCGGTGAGACCTCACCGCCCTCGCCCGCCGTGCCCTCTGCGATCTGTTGGATCACGCGCGAGAACTCGATCTGCAGCCGCCGCGGCAAGGCCAGGCCGTGGTCGGCCTTCATGATGTAGGCCACCCCGCCCTTACCGGACTGCGAATTGACGCGAATCACCGCCTCGTAGGTGCGGCCGACATCGCGCGGGTCGATCGGCAGATACGGCACCTGCCACAGCATGTCCTCGACATCGGTGTCTGCGGCGTCGGCGTCGAACTTCATCGCGTCCAGGCCCTTGTTGATGGCGTCCTGGTGGCTGCCGGAGAACGCGGTGTAGACCAGGTCGCCGCCGTAGGGGTGACGCTCATGCACCGACAGCTGGTTGCAGTACTCGACGGTGCGGCGGATCTCGTCGATGTTGGAGAAGTCGATCTGCGGGTCCACGCCGCGGGAGAACAGGTTGAGCCCCAGTGTCACCAGGCATACGTTGCCGGTGCGCTCGCCGTTGCCGAACAGGCAGCCCTCGATCCGGTCGGCCCCGGCCTGATAGCCCAATTCGGCTGCGGCGACGGCGGTTCCGCGGTCGTTGTGCGGATGCAGGCTCAGAATCACGGAGTCGCGACGCGCCAGGTTGCGGCTCATCCACTCGATCGAGTCGGCGTAGACGTTGGGCGTGGCCATCTCGACGGTGGCAGGCAAATTGAAGATGATCGGGTTGTCCGGTGTCGGTTGGATGACTTCGCCGACGGCGTCGCAGACCTGTTTCGCGTACTCCAGCTCGGTGCCGGTGTAGGACTCCGGTGAGTACTCGAAACGCCATTGCGTGCCCGGATATTTGGCGGCCTCCTCGAGACACTTTCGGGCGCCGTCGATCGCGATGGCCTGCACCGCGGCCCGGTCGGCCTTGAACACCACCCGGCGCTGCAGGATCGACGTCGAGTTGTAGAAGTGCACGATGGCCTTTGCGGCACCTTGGCATGCTTCGAAGGTGCGCTCGATCAGCTCCGGACGGCACTGGGTCAGCACCTGGATGGTGACGTCGTCGGGAATGGCGCCCTGCTCGATGATCTCGCGGATGAAGTCGAAGTCGGTCTGGCTGGCCGACGGGAACCCGACTTCGATCTCCTTGTAGCCCATGCGGACCAGCAGGTCGAACATGCGGCGTTTGCGGGCCGGGCTCATCGGGTCGATCAGCGCCTGGTTGCCGTCGCGCAGATCCACTGCGCACCACAAAGGGGCGTGCGTGATGACGCGGTCGGGCCAGGTGCGGTCGGCGAGGCGGATGGGCTCGACTTCTTCGGCGAAGGGCCGGTACCGGTGGACCGGCATCGACGAGCCCCGCTGGGGATTCCATCCCGGTTGGCCGGGTCGCGGTGGGCCGGAAGGTTTGACGACGGTCCGGGTGAACGTATAGCTGTCGGGTGAATCAGGATTGGTCACGGTAGTTGCTCCGGGTGATGAACGGGGTTGTGAGAAGGAACCTCAGACCGGCGCGTCGCGAACGCCCGCGACGGGAAGCCGGTCTGGATCACACCCCGTCGCGGCGTCCGAGGAGGAGCACCCGCTGCACGTTGTGCACTCTACCGCTATCGGCCTGCTCACCAAAACCACTGATATCGAGTGTGCGCCGACGGCGTTGAGCGTGCGCTGCGGGCGGGGAAATCGCGAAAGTTCCGCCCTGGGCTCTCACTCGAAGCCGTGAACGCACACTCGAAGCCGTCAGCTCACACTCGATGCGCGTCCACGTATCCTGTTGTGGACTTGAATCCAGGACCAGAATCCCAGACAGGAAAAGATCAGTGGCGCTCGTCGTGCAGAAGTACGGCGGATCCTCGGTGGCCGATGCCGAACGGATTCGCCGGGTCGCCGAACGCATCGTCGAGACCAGGAAGCAGGGCAACGACGTGGTCGTCGTCGTCTCGGCGATGGGCGACACCACCGACGACCTGCTGGACCTGGCGCAGCAGGTGTGTCCGGTCCCGCCGCCGCGCGAGCTCGACATGCTGCTGACCGCCGGCGAACGCATCTCCAACGCGCTGGTGGCCATGGCGATCGAATCGCTGGGCGCCCAGGCCCGGTCGTTCACCGGCTCGCAAGCCGGGGTGATCACCACCGGCACCCACGGCAACGCCAAGATCATCGACGTCACGCCGGGACGGGTGCGGGCCGCGCTCGACGAAGGCCGCATCGTTTTGGTCGCCGGATTTCAGGGCGTCAGCCAGGACACCCGCGACGTCACCACGTTGGGCCGCGGCGGCTCGGACACCACGGCTGTCGCCCTGGCGGCGGCGCTGGGCGCCGACGTCTGCGAGATCTACACCGACGTCGACGGCATCTTCACCGCCGACCCGCGGATCGTGCACAACGCGCGCAAGCTGGACACGGTCACGTTCGAAGAGATGCTCGAGATGGCGGCCTGCGGCGCCAAGGTATTGATGCTGCGCTGTGTGGAATACGCCCGCCGCTACAACATTCCGGTGCATGTCCGCTCGTCGTATTCGGACAGGCCGGGCACCGTCGTCGTCGGATCGATCAAGGACGTACCTATGGAAGACCCCATCCTGACCGGAGTCGCGCACGACCGCAGCGAAGCCAAGGTGACCATCGTCGGGCTGCCCGACATCCCCGGCTATGCGGCCAAGGTGTTTCGCGCCATCGCCGACGCCGAGGTGAACATCGACATGGTGCTGCAGAACGTCTCCAAGATCGAGGACGGCAAGACCGACATCACCTTCACCTGCTCGCGCGACGTCGGGCCGACCGCGGTGGCCAAACTGGACTCGCTCAAGGACGAGATCGGCTTCTCCCAGGTGCTCTACGACGACCACATCGGCAAGCTGTCGCTGATCGGGGCGGGCATGCGCAGCCATCCCGGCGTGACGGCGACGTTCTGTGAGGCGCTGGCCGCCGTCGGGGTGAACATCGATCTGATCTCGACGTCGGAGATCCGGATCTCGGTGCTGTGCCGCGACACCGAGCTGGACAAGGCGGTGGTCGCGCTGCACGAGGCGTTCGGGCTCGGCGGTGACGAGGAGGCCACGGTGTACGCGGGGACGGGACGCTAGATGGTTGCAATAGGTGTTGTGGGCGCCACCGGTCAGGTGGGCCAGGTGATGCGCACACTGCTCGACGAGCGCGACTTCCCGGCGACAACCGTGCGGTTCTTCGCCTCGGCCCGCTCCCAGGGCCGCAAGCTGGCCTTCCGCGGTCAGGAGATCGAGGTCGAAGACGCCGAGACGGCGGACCCCAGCGGCCTGGACATCGCCCTGTTCTCTGCCGGGGCGGCGATGTCGCGGGTGCAGGCGCCGCGGTTCGCCGCCGCGGGCGTGACGGTGATCGACAATTCGTCGGCGTGGCGCAAAGACCCCGATGTGCCGTTGGTGGTGTCGGAGGTCAACTTCGGCCGCGACGTGCGCGGGGCGGGGCCCCTCAAGAAGGGCATTATCGCCAACCCGAACTGCACCACCATGGCCGCGATGCCGGTGCTCAAGGTGCTGCACGACGAAGCCCAGCTGGTCCGCGTGGTGGCCTCCACCTATCAAGCGGTCTCCGGTAGCGGCCTGGCCGGGGTGGCCGAGCTGGCCGTCCAGGCGCGCGCTGTCATCGACGACGCCGAGCAGCTGGTGCACGACGGCGCCGCGCTGGATTTCCCGCCGCCGCAGAAGTACGTCGCGCCGATCGCGTTCAACGTGGTGCCGCTGGCCGGGTCGTTGGTGGACGACGGATCGGGCGAGACCGACGAGGACCAGAAGCTGCGGTTCGAGAGCCGCAAGATCCTGGGCATTCCCGACCTGGCGGTCAGCGGTACCTGCGTGCGGGTACCGGTGTTCACCGGGCACTGTTTGTCGATCAACGCCGAGTTCGCCCGGCCTTTGTCGCCGGAGCGGGCTCGTCGGTTGCTTGACGGTGCACCGGGTGTCAAGGTGGTTGACGTGCCGACGCCGCTGGCGGCCGCCGGTGTGGACGAGTCGCTGGTCGGCCGCATCCGGCACGACCCCGGGGTAGCGGACGGGCGCGGTTTGGCGCTGTTCGTCGCGGGGGACAACCTGCGCAAGGGGGCGGCGCTGAACACCATCCAGATCGCCGAGTTGCTGGCCGCCGACTTGTGACATGCGGGTGAGCTCCGCCTGGGTCGCGCGGTGCTCGCTGTTGGTAATGTCTTTCCTTGTCCCGCAATGGGTTTGGGCGGCGCATGCCGATCCGCCGGCGCCGGTGCCCGAGCCGATCCTGCAGCCGCTGGCCCCCGGTCAGGTGCTGCGGATCGGTCCGACGGCCGGAACCGGTACTGCCACCGGCGATTACGGCATCGGCGCCACCGACCTATGCGAGTTCGTCGAATTCCCCAGCCAGTTGCTGCAGGTGTGCGGGGACAGCTTCGCCGGCCAGGGCGTCGGGTTCGGCGGCTGGTACTCGCCCATCGCCCTGCATGTCGACACCGCGTCGGTCGACGACCCGGGCGGGGTGCGCTACACCGGCGTCACCGGCGTAAGCCAGCCGCTGCTCGCCGACCCGACGCCACCGGGGGATTCGCAGCTGCCTGCCGGGGTGGTGCAGATCAACCGGCGCAACTATCTGATGGTGACCACGACCAAAGACCTGGTGCCACAGAGCACGCGGCTGGTGGTGGCCGAACCGGCGCGCGGCGGCTGGCAGACCGTTCCGGGGTCCCGGCGCGATGCGTCCTACCAGCGCTGGGGGCAGACACAGATCAGCGGGTACTACGACCCGATACCTACCCCGGAGTCGCCCAGCGGGTGGGTGTACATCGTGGCCAACAGCTTCACCCGCTGGCTACCCGTGGTGCTGTACCGGGCCACGCCGGAAGCGTTCACCGACCGGTCCAGGTGGCAGGGCTGGGCTGCCGGGCCCGGCGGCGGCTGGAACAAGCCGCCGACCCCGCTGTGGCCCGAACAGGTCGGCGAGATGAGCATCCGGCAGATCGAGGGCAAGACGGTGCTGTCGTATTTCAACGCCAGTAACGGCGACATGGAGGTCCGGGTGGCCGACGACCCGACGTCGCTGGGTACCGCCCCGGTGACCACCGTGGTGCAACACGAGGAGGAATGGCCCGAGCCGGCCGAAAGCCTGCCGCCGCCCTACGACAATCGGCTGGCGCAGCCGTATGGCGGCTACATCTCGCCCGGATCCACGCTCGATGAACTGCGGATATTCGTCAGCCAGTGGAACAACGCCGACCCGCGTGCCCGCGCGCCGTATCGGGTGATCCAGTTCGCGGTCAATCCGTTCAAGCCGTGATCTTCCTAAATGCCGCCGGTGCCGCCGGTGCCGCCCGTGCCGACGTGCCGATCGATCCAGGACCGTGTCGCCGTGCCGGCGCTTATCCCGGCAGACCTGGGTGTCGGCTCACAGCTACTACATAAGTTGCGCATAGCCGCCACCACTGTTTGCCCCGGCATCATGCGTCTCATGAGCGAAACACCTGAAATACCGACAGCGCCGACGTCGACCGCCGTAGCACCACCACCGCCGGCGGTGCCACCGGCACCCCATCAGACCCCCAAAGTCTTCAAAGCCGCGGCGTGGGTGGCCATCGTCGCCGGAATCGTGTTCATCGTCGCGGTGATCTTCTTCACCGGCTTCCGGCTCGGCATGCAAAGCGGTCACGGCGGCTACGGCCACCACCGCCATCACAAGCCCCACGCGATGATGCACCGGATGGGAGGTCCCAATGGCGGCGTCCCGGCGGTGAGCCCGAGCACCGGTCCCGGCGGTCCCGCCCAGGTGCCGTCCTCGGTTGCACCGGCCACCACACCTGGTCGTTAGAAACTTCGACACCAGGCCCGGTGCTCAACTCGAGCACCGGGCCTCATGAGTTTGTGATCAATCCGGGATCGTATCGCCGTAACCCTTTGCGATTGTCGCGGGGCTGAGCAATATTCGAGTGATGAGCGAAACACCGGAGCCCGCACCCCCACCGCCCCCACC
>NZ_UPHQ01000273.1 GCF_900566055.1 Mycobacterium innocens | reverse complement strand
CCGCCACCACCGACAGCAACCAACTCACCTTCGCCTGCGGACCCCACCACAAACTGGCCGACCAAGGCTGGACCACCCGCAAAAACACCCACGGCGACACCGAATGGCTCCCCCCAACCCACCAAGACCGCGGCCAACCCCGCACCAACACCATGCACCACCCCGAAAAGCTGCTCCGCGACGGCGACGACGACGAAGAGGACGAATCCCCATAGCCGACACCACATCCCACACATACTTTATCCGCCGGTGGATGATATTGCAGCGCAACGTCATACGTGTGCTCAGCTACTGCATGAGGCAACTAGCGGCTGTTCGTGGACAGGGGACGTCGTCGGTCTAGCCTAGCCGCGGTCGTCGTTCTCAGCGCTTTCGCCCTCGTCGCCGGGCGGAGTCTGGGCGGCCAAAAGGATCGAGATCGGTATTGGTGTGGACAGCTCGAATTTGCCTTGCTCGTCATAGTAGGCGCCGATCGTGTACTCGCCTTCGGTCTCGATCGGGAAGGAGAGTTCTTGGGTAAAGCACCGGTACTTGGATGCTTTATCGTCGTCGTCGGGCCAGTGCCAACTGGCTTTGAGGGTTCCGCGCGGCACCCCGGCGGGGTCCTTGCACACGACGTGGAGTTCCGGGTCGTAGTCACCACCTGCTTTGGCATGCACCACCAGAACAACGGGAACCTTTGCCCAGAGCGGCATTTGGTCGACCTGAAACCAGGTCATCGGGATGCGCGTCGCATTGATCGCGCCGTATTCGTCCAGCGTGGCGGTGCCGGCAACGAACAATGACGATACGTGCAGCATCACGACATCTTAAGGGCGCCGAATAGCTGAATCCGGACGTTCGAATTTGCGGGCGCGCCGCGCAGGGCTGCGCCCGGGGACGCGGTGTAGCGACAAAGGCGGATCTCGCACCGCCGGACCTGCCCGCCCAAGGGTCGGGCGATCGAGCGTTGCTACACCACGTCTCGGGACTTGACCTCCGGTCTAGTCCGAAGTTACTGCTGGTAAATAAGGGAAATGGGGTGCTGAGCTGGGTTTTGTGGCGACTCGGCAGGAAAAGTGTAGCCACTAATAGTAGCGTGTTGTTGCTGATGTGGAACGAATTCACGTTGTAGCATTGTGATGTGGCTAAACCAGTCGCTATGCACGTAGCCCGGACATCGAGTAACTACGTCGACAAGTCGGGCAATGTTCGCCGTTACGAATCGGTCTT
>NZ_UPHQ01000274.1 GCF_900566055.1 Mycobacterium innocens | reverse complement strand
GCACTGGCAATGGACCACCACCGTCCCCGCCGTCTGGTGATCAAGATGACAAGAGCCGGATGAATCGAGAGGTTCACGTCCGGATCTGTGGGAGCCGGAGGGTGCAATCCCCTCCGGCCACCCGACCGCCGAGTGTGCCGTCGTGGCGGGCTGCCGTCGATATTTCCGCCCTGTATACACGCTCGAAGCCGGCACCGCACACTCGATACGACGGAATTACAGCCGCCTCGGTGAGCACGTGAGACATCCCCGAACACCTGCCATTACAAGAGGTTTGAGCGGAGATGTGGCGAGTCGAAACAGACACCGAGGTACGTGGGCATCCAAGGCTGCGCAAGAGGACATCGTTGAGGCAGCAGCATCCGTAGTCACCTTGAATTCTCGAGTGAGGCGGGAAGATCTGCCCATACCGAGCCGCCGAAACTCTTGTGGCACCGATGAAGACACCACCCGGCAATGTCAGGCCACGTCGATGACCACCTTGCCCAGGACCTTGCGATCGGCCACATAGCGCAGGGCCGCGGCGGTGTCGGCCAACGGAAACCGCGCGCCGATGTGGGGCCGGATCCTGCCGGCGGCGAACAGCTGCGCCAACTCGCCGAGGTCACGGTTGGCCTCGGCGGGGTGGTCACTGGCAAAGGTGCGAATCTCCATGCCGCGCACGGTGATGCCCTTGAGCAGAACGAGATTCAGCGGAATCGCCGGGATGGCGCCGGCCGCGTAGCCGAGGGTGATGAACGTCCCGCCGCGGGCCAGGCCGCGCAATGCCGGTTCTGAGTACCGGCCGCCGACGGGGTCGATCACCACGCGCGCTCGGTCGTCGGTGAGCTCCCGGATGCGGGCTTTCAGGTCCTCGCGGTCGTAGTCGACGGTCGCCCGCGCGCCGCGTCGGGCGCACAGCTCCAGCTTTTCCGGGCTAGAGGCCGCCGCCAGCACGCGGGCGCCCATGGCGACCGCCAGATCAACGGCGGCCAGACCCACGCCCCCGGCGGCGCCCAATACCACCACCCAATCCCCTTCTGACACTTGCCCAACCGAGTGCAACGCGTGATACGCGGTTCGATAAGTGACCCCGAAGGCGGCGGCCGAAGCCAGATCGGCGTCGTCGGGAACGAGCGTTGCCGACGCCGCATCCAGGAGCGCCCGCTCGGCGAATGCCCCGACGGCCGTGGCCCCGAACACCCGCTGCCCGGCAGCAAAGGGCGCCCCCTCGCCGGCGGTCAGCACCTCGCCGGCGAACTCGCTGCCCGGCGTGAACGGCACCGGAATCCGGATCTGGTATTTGCCGGCGATCAGCAGCACGTCGGGAAAGTTCACGGCCGCGGCGTACACCTGCACCAGGAGTTCGCCGGGCCCGGGGACGGGCTCGGGAACCTCAGCGATAACCAGGTCCTCGGGCGGACCGTACGCACGGCAGACGACCGCACGCATCAACGGGCCGCGGTCACGACGAAGAGGGTAGGGCCGGAACGTGATCCACGAGGTCGCCATACTTGGCGCGGGCAGCCTCACGGCGGACGTCCAGCATTTCGCTGGGCCGCTCGGCGTCTTCGGCGTCGTAGTTCTTCAGCAGCAGTCGGGCCAGGTTGACCTTGTGTGCTTCGGTGGGCCCGTCGGCCAGGCCGAGGGCCACCCCACCGAGCAACACGTTGACCAGCGGCAGCTGATCGGTGGTGCCCAACGCGCCGTGTACCTGGATAGCGCGCAGCCCAATCGATTTGAGCACTTGCGACGCGAGGATCTTGCAGGCACCGATCTCGGCTCGCGCCGCATGCTCGCCGGCGGTGTCGATCAGCCAGGCCGCATGCAGCACCGCCAGCCGAAACGGCATCAGCTCGGTGTAAGAGTCGGCGATAAACGCCTGGACCAGTTGCTTGTCGGCCAACGAACTACCCTGTGTGAAGCGGCTTTTCGCGCGGCGTGCCATCATCTCGATGGCGCGTTGCGCCATCCCGAGCGAGCGCATCGCGTGATGCAACCGGCCACCGGCGAGCCGGGTCTGCAGGATCATGAAGCCCTGTCCGGGTTCGCCCAGCAGCGCGTCTGGTCCCACCCGCACGCCGTCGTATCGCACCAGGGAATGTCCGGGCTCGTGCGGTAACGCGCCCACCAGGTGATGGTTGGCCTCGATGGTCAGCCCTGCGGTTCCGGCCGGGACCAGGAATGTCGAGGCGCCGCGATGCACGGGCACGTCGGGATCGGTGATGGCGACTACGATGAAGAAGGACGCGACGGATGCGTTGGACGAGAAGTACTTTCGCCCGGTGATCACCCAGCCGTCACCATCGCGGACGGCACGGGTGGTGAACACCCGCGGGTCGGCGCCGCCTTGGGGTTCGGTCATGGAGAAGCAGGAGAAGATCTCACCGGAAAGCAGGCCCTGCAGGTAGCGGTCCTTCTGCTCCTGGGTGCCGAAGCGCGCGATGATTTCGGCGTTGCCGGTGTCGGGTGCCTGGGTACCGAACACTATCGGCGCCCACGGGCTGCGGCCCAGGATCTCGTTGATCAGCGTCAGCTTCACCGCGCCGAAGCCCTGCCCACCCAGTTCTGGACTCAAATGCGGCGCCCACAGGCCCTGGTCGCGAACCTGCTGCTTGAGCGGATCGACGATCCGGCGGCGTTGGTCGTCGAGTGGCAGGAACTCGCAGCCCGGGAACAGCACTTCGAGAGGTTCCACCTCGTCGCGCACGAAGCCGCGGATCCAGTCGAGCTTCTTCTCGAATTCCGGTTCGGTGGAGAAGTCCCAAGGCACGCGAATGCTCCTATCTCTCAGGGGATTCCACCGTCGGCCCGGACAATCGAGCCGGTGGTGAAACTGGACGCGTCGGACGCGAGAAACAGTGCGGCGCCGACGATCTCGGGTGGATTTCCGGCCCTACGCAACGAAAGATGCCCGAACGGATTCTGCGTTGCCTGCTCCAGATTCCAGGCCTTACTGATGTCGGTGAGAAACGGTCCGGCCATCAGTGTGTTGACCCGCACCGAAGGCCCGAACGCCCGCGCGAATCCTTCGGTCATCGCATTGAGTCCCGCCTTGGCCGCGGCGTAGGGGATGATGTCTGCGCCCGGCCGCAGCGAACCGGTGGAGCTGACGTTGATGATCGACCCGCGCCCGGCCGCCACCATTCGCTCGCCGACCAGTGCCGACAACCGGAACGGCCCTTTGAGGTTGAGATTGACGACGGCGTCGAACAGCTTCTCGGTGACATCGGTGAGCTTGTCGTACAGCGGTGACATGCCCGCATTGTTGATCAGCGTGTCGACCTTGCCGAACCGGTCGTAGGCCGCCGCGACCAGCCCGTCGAGCTGGTCCCAGCGTCCTACGTGCACTTGGTAAGCCATCGCGGTGCGACCGGTCTCGGCTTCGATCTCGGTGGCGGTGGCCACGCAGTTGTCCAGGTTGCGGCTAGCGATCACCACGTCGGCACCGCAGCGGGCGACGGCGAAGGCCATTTCGCGGCCCAATCCGCGGCTGCCGCCGGTGATCAGCACCACCTGGCCGGTGAGGTCGAAAAGCCGTTCCGCATAACCCATTTCAGCGGGCCTTGGCGAGTTCGGCCGCGGTGGCGATGAGCTGGGGGACCATCGTCGCGAAAGTTTCGGTGATCTTGGGGTCCACGGTGCGGGGTCCCGGCCGAACCGCGGCTGCGTACGTCTTCTCCAGCACGATCCCGAGTTTCCAGTTGGCCAGCACCAGGTAGTAGTCGATGTGCTCGGTGGACAGCCCGCTGATCGCCTCGTAGTGCGCCAGCAGCTCGCCGCGCCTGGGCATGCCGCGCACGTCGAGATAGAATCCGTCGGCGCGCGGTTCCTCGCCGTCATAGCCCAGTAGCGCCCAGGCCAGGTCCAGCAGCGGATCGCCCACCGTCGTCATCTCCCAGTCCACGATCGCGGCCAGCCGGGCCGGCGCCCCGTGCGCGAACATGACGTTGGCGAATTGATAGTCGCCGTGCATGATGCCCGGCGTGTAGTGCGCGGGGCGGTTGCGGCGCAGCCAGTCGGCGGCCTCCTGCAGGCCTGGTAATTCGCGCACCTGATAGGCGGCCAGGAAGCGCAGCCAGCGATCGACCTGCCGTTCATGGAAACCCTCCGGACGGCCGAACCCGTCGAGACCCTGCGCGCGCCAATCCACCCGGCCCAGCTTGGCGGCACCCTCGACGAGCTGGAACGCCAGCCCACGCCGGGCATCCAGGTCGGTGTCGAACGGCGCCTGCCACCCGCCGTCCATCGGGCTCCACCCGTCGATGGCGCGCATCACGTAGAACGGCATGCCCAGCACCGAAGCGGTCTCGTCGGCGCCGATCAACTCGGCATGCGGCACGTCGGTGCCCGACAACGCCCGCACCAGCCGGATTTCCCGCAGCAACCCGTCGACCCGGGCCGCGTCCGCCCGGGGGCCGGGCATCCGCAGCACCATGCGTTGATCGCCGCGCCGAATCAGGTACAGCGTGTTCTGGGATCCGCCGCTCAGCTGCTCGAGTTCCGGCTCCGCGCCGCCGCCCGGTGCGCCGTTCGCATCGAGCCAACGACCGATGACGCCGGCGTCCAGCTGCGTTCCGCTGGCAGTCGTCATGGGCTGCACACCCGCTCTCGGCTCGGAGAATTACATTCTCAAGCGGCATGGTAGCGCCGGGCAAGCCGCATGTAAGGCTTGGCCCATGCAACTGCTTCTGGTCCGGCATGCTTTGCCGCTGCGCAGCGAACACGGCGAAGGTTCGGATCCGGACCTGTCGGACACCGGCATAGCCCAGGTGGCGCGGCTACCCGAGGCGCTGGCCAGGTTCCCCATCTCGCGGGTGGTGAGCAGCCCGCAGCGCCGCGCCATCCAGACCGCCGTACCGGTTGCGGCGGCGCTTGACCTGTCGGTCGACGTCGACGACCGATTCGCCGAATATGACCGCGACCTTCCGGTGTACATCCCGGTCGAGCAGATCCGTGAAGAAAACCCGCAGGAATGGGCGCGGATGGCTCAGGGGCAGCTGCCCAGTGCCGTCGACGAGGATGCCTTCCGCGCGCGGGTCCGCGCGGCCGTCGACGACGTCGTCAGCTCTGCCGATCCGGACGAGACCGTCGCGGCGTTCAGCCACGGCGGGGTGATCAACGTGGTGCTGCAGGAGATCCTGGGAACGGCACGCCTGTTGTCATTCCCCATCGACTACGCCTCGGTGACTCGGCTGTTGTTCTCCAGGTCCGGTCAGGCGACGGTGGTGACGGTCAATGCGACCGAACATGTGTGGGACCTATTGCCCCGGAACCGGCGCCTGCTCGGCGACGACGCGGGCCGTCGCACAGGCTGAAAGGGAGCCGGGCCGCCGACGGTGGTAAACAAGTTCGGTGACTTCGGTTCACCGACTCGACGGCCTCGACCTGGCCGCACTGGACGGATATCTGCGTTCGCTCGGCGTCGAGCGCGACGGTGAGTTACGCGGTGAGCTGATCTCCGGCGGCCGCTCCAACCTCACCTTCCGGGTCTACGACGACGCGACGAGTTGGCTGGTGCGGCGCCCACCGCTACACGGGCTGACGCCGTCGGCCCACGATATGGCCCGCGAGTACCGGGTTGTCGCCGCACTGCAGGACACACCGGTGCCGGTGGCGCGCACCCTCGCCCTGTGCGAGGACGACTCGGTGCTGGGCGCCCCCTTCCAGATCGTCGAATTCGTTGCCGGACAGGTGGTGCGCCGTCGCGCTCAACTCGAAGCGTTCGGCAGTCGGGTCATCGACCGCTGCGTTGACGCACTGATTCGGGTGCTGGTCGACTTGCACAGCGTCGACCCGAACGCCGTCGGCCTCGGCGATTTCGGTAGACCCGACGGCTACCTGGAACGGCAGGTGCGCCGCTGGGGTTCGCAGTGGGACCTGGTGCGGCTGCCCGACGACCGCCGCGACAACGACGTCGCCAGGCTGCATTCGGCTCTGCAGCAAGCGATTCCGAAGCAAAGCCGAACCTCGATCGTGCACGGTGACTACCGGATCGACAACACCATTCTGGATGCCGACGACCCGACGACGGTGCGTGCGGTGGTGGACTGGGAGCTGTCGACGCTGGGGGACCCGCTGTCCGACGCGGCCCTGATGTGCGTCTACCGCGACCCCGCGCTGGATCTGATCGTCAACGCGCAGGCGGCCTGGACGTCGCCGCTGCTGCCGACCGCCGACGAACTGGCCGACCGGTATTCGCTGGTTTCCGGGATGTCGCTGGGGCATTGGGAGTTCTACATGGCGCTGGGCTACTTCAAGCTGGCCATCATCGCGGCCGGCATCGATTTCCGCAGGCGCATGTCCGAGCTCGCCGACGGCCCAGCCGATTCCATCGACGACGCGCCCGACGTCGTGTCGCCGCTGATCTCGCGCGGCCTGGCCGAGATCACCAAGCCGATGTCCTGACCGGTCGGGTCGAGTGTGCGGCGGTGACTTCGGCTGTGACCCGACGGAGGGAAGGTCACGCGATCGCGCCGGCAGGCATTGCACACTCAAAGCCCAGGACGCACGGTCAACGGGGCAGCGGGCCGGCGGAGCGCAATGCCTGCGTGTGGGATTTCTTGGCGACACGACGCAGCTGAATGATCCGCGCGGTGCCGACCGCCACGGTCAGCAACCCACCCCCGACGGCCGCCAACAGGATGGCCACCCCCAGCGGCAGGTTCCAGTGCCAGCCCAAGAAGGTGAACGGGGTGGAGGCGGTGTTCTGCGCGATGAAGACCAGCAACAGGATCAGGATCAAAAACCCGGCGATCAACGACGACCACAGGGCGCCGGCCCGGGTCAGTGTGGACGCCGGGTCCTTGGCGGTCACACGAGGTCTGGGAGCCGAGGGCGGCTGTTCACGCGGGCCCGAGGGGTTGCTGGTCATAATGTCATTTTGTTCCCATCCCGCCCGGAATGAAACCAAGCTACGCGGGAAACGCGCATGAGGCGGGATTGCGGCGCCCCGATCGTCGTCAAGATAGTGTCACCGGCATGGGGATGCTGCGGCGCGCGCGTCGCGCGACACTTGCCGGGGCGGTCTGCTTGGTAACGGCATGTCCGGTGGCGGCGTGTGGCAACGCCGACCCGTTCGGGTCGTCAAATGGCACCATCAAGTCGATCGTCGTCGGCTCCGGCGACTTCCCGGAGTCGGAGATCGTTGCGGAAATCTATGCGCAGGCGTTGCAGGCCAACGGTTTCAACGTCGGGCGGCGACTGGGTGTCGGCAGCCGCGAGACCTACATACCGGCGCTCAAAGACCATTCCATCGATCTGGTGCCGGAGTACATCGGCAACCTGCTGCTGTACTTTCAGCCAGACTCAACGGTGACCACGCTGGATGCGGTCGAATTGGAGCTTTACAAGCGGTTGCCCGGCGACCTGTCGATCTTGACGCCGTCACCGGCCTCCGATACCGACACCGTCACCGTCACCAAGGCGACCGCCACCAACTGGAACCTGACGACCATCGCCGATCTCGCGGCGCATTCTGCCGAGGTGAAGTTCGCGGCGCCGTCGGTATTCCAGACCCGGCCGGCCGGGCTGCCCGGCCTGCGCCAGAAGTACGGACTCGACATCGCGCCAGCCAATTTCACGACGATCAACGACGGCGGCGGCGCGGTGACCGTGCGGGCGCTGGTCGACGGGACCGTCACCGCAGCCAACATCTTCAGCACCTCGCCGGCGATCCGGCGCAACAACCTGGTGGTCCTGGCGGACCCGGAACACAACTTTTTGGTCGGCAACATTGTGCCGCTGGTCAATTCGCAGAAGAAGTCGGATCGCCTCAAGGATGTCCTGGACGCGGTCTCGGCGAAGCTGACGACCGAAGGCGTGGCCGAACTCAATGCCGCGGTGTCGGGCAACGACGGCGTAGATCCCGACCAGGCGGCTCGGAAATGGCTGCGCGACAACGGCTTCGACCATCCCATCCAGCCATGATCAGCTTCGACAAAGTCGCCAAGGTGTACGCCGACGGCACCACCGCCCTGGACCGGTTGAGCCTCGAAGCCCCTCAAGGCAGGCTTACCGTCTTCGTCGGCCCCTCCGGTTGTGGCAAGACCACCGCACTGCGGATGATCAACCGGATGGTCGAGCCGACCTCGGGCACCGTCACCGTCAACGGCACCGACGTGGCGGGCGTCAACCCGGTGCGGTTGCGGCTCGGCATCGGCTACGTCATTCAGAGTGCGGGATTGATGCCGCACCAACGGGTGATCGACAACGTCGCGACGGTGCCCGTGCTCAAAGGGCAGTCGCGCCGGGCCGCCCGCAAAGCCGCCTACCAGGTGCTCGAGCGGGTCGGGCTGAGTCCCAAGGTCGCCACCCGTTACCCGGCGCAACTCTCCGGCGGCGAGCAACAGCGCGTCGGAGTGGCCCGCGCGCTCGCGGCCGACCCGCCGATCCTGTTGATGGACGAGCCGTTCTCGGCCGTCGATCCCGTGGTCCGCCACGACCTGCAGAATGAAATCCTGCGCCTGCAAAGCGAATTACATAAGACCGTCGTCTTCGTCACGCACGACATCGACGAGGCGTTCAAACTCGGCGACACGGTGGCGGTGTTCGCGCCCGGCGGCCGGCTACAGCAATGCGACGTGCCGGCCAAGCTACTTTCGCGCCCGGCCAACGATTTCGTGTCGAAATTCATCGGGCTGGGCCGCGGCTATCGGTTGCTGCAGCTCATCGACGGCGCCGGACTTCCGTTGCACGACATTACCCGCGTGACCGCAAACACCCTGCACGACAAGCCGCTCCCGGATGGCTGGGTGCTGGTGGTCGACGACGGCCACGCGCCGTTGGGCTGGATTGACGCCGACGGCGTGCGCCGCCACCGAAACGGCGCCGCGTTGGCGGACACCGTGACCGTCGTCGGCTCGGTGTTCCGCCCCAACGGCAACCTCAGCCAGGCGCTCGATGCGGCGCTGTCGTCGCCCTCGTCGATGGGTGTCGCCGTCGACGGCGGCGGCAAAGTGATCGGCGCAGTACTGGCCGACGACGTGCTGGCCGCGGTGACACGTCGACGGCAGGGCTGAGGCGTGCGTTATCTGCTGACCCACCTCGACACCGCCTGGGTGCTGACCGTGATCCATCTGCGGCTGTCGCTGATTCCGGTGCTGATCGGGATGGCGATCGCGGTGCCGCTGGGCTTGGCGGTGCAGCACGCGCCGGTGCTGCGGCGATTGACCACGGCAACGGCCAGCATCGTGTTCACCATCCCGTCGCTGGCGCTGTTCGTGGTGTTGCCGCTGATCATCAAGACGCGCATCCTCGACGAGGCCAACGTCATTGTCGCACTGACCGCCTATACGACGGCGCTGTTGGTGCGGGCCGTGCTCGAGGCGCTGGATGCGGTGCCGGCACCGGTGCGGGACGCGGCCGTCGCGGTCGGCTACTCGCCGATCCGCCGGATGATCAAAGTCGAACTGCCGCTGTCGATCCCGGTACTGGTAGCGGGGCTGCGGGTGGTCGTCGTGACCAACATCGCGATGGTTTCGGTGGGCTCGGTGATCGGCATCGGCGGCCTGGGCACCTGGTTCACGGCGGGATACCAGACCGACAAGAGCGACCAGATCGTGGCCGGCATCATCGCGATGTTCACCCTGGCCGTTGTCATCGACATGCTGCTCAGCCTGGCCGGCCGGCTGGCCACACCCTGGGAGCGCGCGTCACCCAGCCGTCGCCGGATCAGATCCACCATCGTCGGCGGTAGCCGATGAAAGCGACGAACTTCCTCGAGCAAACCTGGTCCTACTTCTCGACGGCGGCTAATTGGACCGGACCCGCCGGGCTGGCCGCCCGCACGGTGGAGCACCTGGAATACACCGCGCTGGCCGTGGCCGCTGCGGTGGTGATCGCCGTCCCGATCGGAATGCTCATCGGGCACACCGGCCGCGGCCAAGTGCTGGTGGTCGCCGTGGTCAACGGGCTGCGTGCGTTGCCGACGCTGGGTGTGCTGCTGCTGGGCGTGCTGGTGTTCGGGCTGGGGATCGGGCCGCCGATCGGGGCCCTGATGCTGCTGGGCATTCCGTCGCTGCTGGCCGGCACGTATGCGGGCATCGCCGGTGTCGACCCGCTGGTCGTCGATGCCGCCCGGGCGATGGGGATGACGGAATCGCGGGTGCTGCTGCGGGTCGAGCTGCCCAATGCAATGCCGCTGCTGCTCGGCGGGCTGCGCGGCGCGACGCTGCAGGTGGTTGCCACCGCGACGGTGGCCGCCTACGCCAGTCTGGGCGGGCTGGGCCGCTACCTGATCGACGGGATCAAGGAGCGCCAGTTCCACATCGCCCTGGTCGGTGCGGTGATGGTGGCCGCGCTGGCGCTGATCCTGGACGCGGTGCTGGCGTTGGCGGTATGGGTGTCGGCGCCGGGCACCGGCCGCCTGAGAAAGCCCGCCAGGAGGCCAAATCGCGAAATTGACGTCACAGTTAGCTCCAATTTCGCCACGGCCGGCGGACACGTCCTACGGTAGGAGTGTGAACTCCGCTCCCTCTGATCCGGCCCGGCGCGTCTGGTCAGCAATGTTGACTTGGCGTGCACAGGACGTCTCACGCATGGAATCGGTACGAATCCAGGTGTCCGGCAAGCGAATCAGGGCCAACGGCCGCATCGTGGCGGCGGCCACCGCAACAAATCCGGCCTTCGGCGCCTACTACGACTTGCAGACCGACGAGTCCGGCGCCACCAAGCGGTTCGGGCTGACCGTCACGCTGGCCGAGCGGGAACGGCAGCTTGCTATCGCCCGTGACGAGGAGAACATGTGGCTGGTCACCGACCACCAGGGCGAGCGGCGTGCGGCCTACAACGGTGCGCTCGACGTCGACTTGGTGTTCAGTCCGTTCTTCAACGCCTTGCCGATCCGGCGCCTTGCAATCCACGAGAAGGCCGAGTCGCTGGCCTTGCCGATGGTCTATGTCAACGTCCCCGAGATGACCGTCGACGCGGCCACCGTCAGCTACACCAGCGAGGGACGTCTGGATGCGATCAAGCTCCGGTCACCGGTCGCCGACACCACCGTGACCGTCGACGCCGAGGGATTCATCGTGGACTATCCAGGATTGGCAGAGCGGATCTGATCACCCCACCCGCCCGGCCCGCGGCGGCCAGTTGCTCGCGCCATCTCTCGGCGCCGATCATCACCGTGATGATGTCGGAGCGCGGGAAGCTCTCGTAGCGGGTGCGTGCCGAGTGGCCGGCGTCGGCCAAGTCGGCGACCGAGCCGTGGCCGGCCAGCGAATCGCGGGCGCGGCCCAGCAACTCGATGACCCGGTCGGTGACCGGCACCAACTGGCCGGTGTTGGCTTCACACATCGCGCGCACCAGATCCGGGGCGGTGCCGGCGACTCGGGTGGCGTCCCGGAACGACCCCGCAGCCAGCGCGAAAGCCAGCGGCACCTCGGCGGCGGTGATCGCCAGCGCCTCGGCAAGCAGATGCGGTAAGTGGGAGATGGCGGCTGCGGCGGCATCATGCTCGTCGGATTTGGCGGGGACCACCACAGCCCCGCAGTCCAGTGCCAACGTCATCACCATCGACCACACCTGGGGATCGACGTGATCGTCCACGGCGATCACCCAGGGTGCTCGGGTGAACAGCCCCCCATGGCCGGCCGCCCAGCCCGAGTGGGCGGTGCCCGTCATCGGGTGACCGCCCACGAAGCGGGCCTGCAGACCGGCGGCGGCGACCTCGTCGAGCACCGCGCATTTGACGCTGGTGACGTCGGTCAGCGGACAGTTGGGGGCCGAGTCACGGATATGGGCGAGCATGTTGGGCAACGCCGGCATCGGAACCGCCAGCACGATCAACGCTTCGATGTCCGCGGCCCGAGTCAGCGTCTCAGAAAGATCGGTGCTGGCGTCAAATCCTTCGGCCCGGGCGCCGTGGGCACCCTCCACCGACCGGTTGTAGCCGAAAACCTCGCGGCCGGCCGCTGCCGTGGCTCGCATGATCGAGCCGCCGATCAGCCCCAGCCCGAGCACGCACACGGGTGTCGTCTGCACAGTCCCAGGTTGGCACACTTGTCCGGTCGGTGCGCGGTTCTAGGGCGCTGCCGGCCATCGGTGTCGGAACGAGCCGTCTGGTCACGGGCCTGGTCAGCGACTAGCGTAAGCGGCCATGGGAGCACAACGGGCCTCCGCGCCGGGCCCGTCCGCCGACGCGCCGGACGGTTTCGGCGTTGCCGTCGTGCGTGAAGAGGGCAAATGGCGCTGCGCGGCAATGGGTCGGAAAGCGCTGACCAGCCTGGCGGCCGCCGAGACGGAACTGCGTGAACTGCGCAGTTCCGGAGCGGTGTTCGGGCTGCTCGACATCGACGACGAGTTCTTCATCATCCTGCGCCCCGCACCCTCAGGGACGCGTCTGCTGCTGTCGGACGCGACGGCGGCGCTGGACTACGACATCGCCGCCGAGGCATTGGACAGCCTGGACGCCGAGATCGATCCCGACGACCTCGAGGATGCCGAGCCGTTCGAGGAGGGCGACCTCGGCCTGCTGGCCGACATCGGCCTGCCCGAGGCGGTGCTCGGAGTCATCCTCGATGAGACCGACCTCTACGCCGACGAGCAGCTCGGGCGCATCGCCCGGGAGATGGGCTTCGCCGAGCAACTGTCGGCGGTGATCGACCGCCTCGGCCGGTGACCGCTGGCCGCGTCGGTGACCGCTGACGAAGAGCTGATCCGTGCGGCATTGGCGGTCGCCGCGACGGCGGGTCCGCGTGACGTGCCCATCGGCGCGGTCGTCGTCGGCGCCGACGGAACAGAACTGTCCCGCGCGGTGAATGCCCGTGAGGCGCTGGGTGATCCGACCGCGCACGCCGAGATCCTCGCCTTGCGTGCGGCGGCGGCCGTGCTCGGTGACGGCTGGCGGCTGGAGGGAACGACGCTGGCGGTCACCGTGGAACCGTGCACCATGTGCGCGGGTGCGCTGGTGCTGGCGCGGGTCGCTCGCCTGGTGTTCGGCGCCTGGGAACCCAAGACGGGAGCGGTCGGGTCGTTGTGGGACGTGGTCCGCGACCGTCGGCTCAACCATCGTCCGCAGGTGCGGGGCGGTGTGCTCGCCGCGGACTGTGCCGCACCGCTGGAGGAGTTCTTCGCCCGCCAGCGATTGGGGTGACCGGCCACCCGTTCGGTAAGCTGCTCGACGGTGGCGTGTCCGAGCGGCCTAAGGAGCACGCCTCGAAAGCGTGTGACGGCTAACACCGTCCGAGGGTTCAAATCCCTCCGCCACCGCCTTCGTATCGCGGATTATCCGTTCTATTCGCGCTGCTAGCTTCATCGACCTGAAAAGTGGCCGACGGACTGCCCGGTCGCTCGACTTTTCGTTTCTTTCGTTTTAACGTGGCTCTATGACAGCTGCCGTAGCCGTTGAAGAGCGGACCCTTCTACCACCTCAAGAACCGGAAGGCCTCGCGCCGCTGCTGGAAGCGCTCGGCTCTCCGGACGTTTCCGTGTGCGGCGGCAACGGGCGGGCGATTACCCTTCCCGATTCTGTGCGCGACGCGCTCTACAACGTGGTACTGGCGCTGTCACAAGGCAAGGGCATCTCACTCATTCCGCGCCAGCGCAAGCTCACCACGCAGGAGGCAGCCGACCTGCTGAACATCTCCCGCCCGACGCTGGTGAAGCTTCTCGAAGACGGACGTATTCCGTTCGAAAAGCCTGGGCGGCACCGCAAGGTCAGCCTGGATGCTCTGCTGGAGTATCAGCGGCAGACACGGGCCAACCGGCGCGCAGCGCTAGACGAGCTGACCCAAGACTCCGCTGGCGAAATTGAGGCAATTCTGAAGGCGCAGTGAAGGATTAAACGAGCAATGTCGGCGTTCCCGGTGGTGTTGGACGCTTGCGTGCTCGTTCCCTATCCGCTGGTCGATTTTCTGCTGCGGCTGGCCGACGAAGGGATTTATCGGCCGCTGTGGTCTGAGGATATTCTCGATGAGACTCGACGCGCCCTGATCAACAAGCTCAACAGGACGCCCGAAGCGGTCGATAAGCGGCTAAAGGCGATGCGGGACAGCTTCATTGACGCCGAAGTAACCGGCTACCGCGATCTGATAAGCGCGATGCGCAACCACGAGGGGGACCGCCATGTCCTGGCCGCAGCCGTGCGAGAACGCGCCGAAGTGATAGTCACGACGAATCTCCCGCACTTCCCACCCGACGCCGTCGAGCCCTACCACATCGAAGTGCGGCACCCGGACGCCTTCCTGCTCGACCAGATCGACCTCTACGAGGACGCGACACGTAGCGCCCTCCTCGGGATCGTGGCCGCCTGGAGCAATCCTCCATATACGGCCCACCAGATCCTCGATGCGCTCGGCACGCAGGCGCCGAAGTTCGCCGCAGAGGCGCGGCGGCTGGTCCCGACCCGAGCGGCGGGCCTCGGCGATGCGATCCGCACGCGCTTTCAGCGCAGGCCGTAGTCACGTATGCGTCGTTACCGCTGCCACAGCTGCAACCGACGGGCGCGGTTTCAGGGGCGTTATGCGTGAAGCCGTGGCGCAAGCTCTCACCCATTGGACGTCGGCGTGGGGTATTCATTCGGCCACCGGCGCTGACCGCGCCAACGAGGCATCGCGACGACTGCACCACACAACATCAGCGGTACTGCACGATGCCGAGTCCATCGATGCGTCGGAATTCGGCGACGTTGGCGGTGACGATGGGGATGCCCAATTGCAAACTCGCGCAACCGATCCAGAGGTCATTGGTACCGATCAGCTCACCCCGGCGACGTAGCTCCCGCACCACCCTGGCGTAGACGAACGCGATCTGATCATCCACTGGGACCAGGGTGTGTCCCTCGCGCATGGCGGTAACCACGGGGTGGTCGGCCCGGTCGAATCCTTCGGCGAACTCGCCCAGCGCGATCGTCGAAAGGAACAATTCGGCATCCGGTGAGCGTTTGAGGAACCGGTGCGCGGCGCCGTCGTCGTCACCCGCGGACCGCTCGCGTTGCAGATCGATGAGAAACGTCGTGTCGACGCTCACCCGGAGCGCCACAAGTCCTCGGGCGGTGTGTCCGTGTGCTGTGCTTCATCGAGGCGCGTGAGAACATCGTCACGCACCGTCGGGAGTTCAGCGAGTGCATCCAGAAGCGCCGCGGCCGTGGGAGCCTCGTTGCGCCAGTGCGCACGCTTGATGACTTGAGAGAACGACTCGTTCGGCGAACGTCGGGCAGCCCGAAGACGTTCGTACGCCTCGAGATCAATCGAGATCGTCTTAGTGGCCATTATGCATGCATACATGCATGGCACTGTGTAGGCAAGGTCCGAAGGCCCTGACCGCCGCCACGGCCAGGCCACCGCGCTTAGCCGCTTACCAGCAGTGGCAGCGAGATTGCTCCGGCGCCGCCGGTTACCACGATCACCCAGCGGCCGTCGACCGGCAGCGTCACCTCGATGCCGAAGATCGCGAACCCGACCTCGGCGGCGGTGGCGGCTTCGGGCAGCTCGAAGGGCATGTGCAGCGGCTCGTCGTCGGTGGGGGGCCAGATCTCGACATCCACCCGCCGGTCCGGGTTTCCGGTCTCGGTCTGCGTCAGCACCACGAGCAGAAACTGCGCCAACCGGTCGGCGTCGAGGGTGTATCGGAACAAGACGCCGCCGGAGACGTTGAGTTTGTTGTCCACCGCCGACGCTGCTTCGGCCAGGAAGGCCCCCACGATCATCCCGCCGAACCTACCGCTATTCTCGTCAGCTCAGCCCGCGCCGTAGGGCTGGGGCTGGGGCTGCTGGGGCTGCGGCGCACCGCCGTAACCGAGCTGCGAGGCGGTGTAACGGGCGGCCTCGGTCACTGGCACGGCTTGCACCGCGGTGCCGTAGGCGCAGATCTCGGTCCACACGTCACCGAGTTCGGTGGTGTCGAATCGCATCCCGACGATCGCGTTACCGCCCTTGTTGCGCGCCTCGTTCATCAGCCGGACCATCGCCTCGTTGCGGCTCTCGGCCAGATTCTTGGTCATGCCCTGCAGCTCGCCACCGAACATCGATTTGAAGCCAGCACCTATCTGCGAGAGGGCATTTCGTGATCGCACGGTGAGCCCGAAGACTTCGCCGCAGACGCGTTGGATCTCCCAACCCGGAATGTCATTGGTAGTGACGACGAGCACCGCACAACCTTCCTGCCGAAACCAGCAATGGCCTGGCTCCCGGTGCAGGGTACCGCTCCGCCGCCGGCTGTGGCGTTGCGGCGCAGCTATTCGGCGCTAGTCGGTGGCCAAGCCGCCGGCGAACACCCGATCGAGAGGTGGTGTACCTGGCTTCACCGGGGCTTCGCACTCGCGGATACCGTCTGAGTCACATTCCGATCGACACGTGGGATGGGGGCTTCGGTGGACACTGCAGCTGGCGGCACCGGCGATATCGGTGACACCGACTTCGACGATCTGACGTCACCTACGCTGACCGACGTGCAGCGCCAGGTGTTGGACTTCACCGAGTCGCGACGCATCCGGCTCGACGTCGACCAGATGCTGGCCGAGGCGATCGACCGGGCAGGAGCCGCCGACCTGGACGACACCGACGGCTTCGGTGACCGGCTGGCCGCGCACGTGGCGGCCATCGACGGCGACACAGGGCTGACTCAGCTCACCCGCGGCACCTTGCGGCAACGCGTGGTTCGGTTGCTGCGCAACCGCTTGTCGCTGACCGACCTGGTCAAGCGGTATCCCGAGATCGAATCGATCCCGATCGAGAAGCCCTTCATCGTGGTCGGGATGCCGCGATCCGGTACCACACATCTGGTCAACCTGATCGCCGCGGATCCACGCCGGCGCGCGCTGCCCTACTGGGAAAGCCAGGAACCTATTCCGGCCCGCGGCCAAGGCCCCGACATCTTCGGAGTGGACCCTCGCTACACCCGGACCAAGCAAGAGCACGACGCGCTCATGGTGACCGCCCCGGTGGTGGCCGCCATGCACGACCGCTTCCCCGAGGCCATCGAGGAGGAGGTGGAACTCCTCGACCTGGACATGGCCTCCTATGTCCTGGAATGGCATGCGCGAGTGCCGGACTGGCGCGACTACTATCTGACGCTCGACCAACACCGCCACTACGCGTATCTGAAAAAAGTGTTGCGGGCGTTGACATTTCTGCGCGGCCCGCGCACCTGGGTCCTCAAGAGCCCACAGCATGGTGAGCAGCTCGGCCCCTTGATGGCGACCTTCCCCGATGCCACCGTGGTTTTCACCCACCGCGATCCCGTCGCGGTGATCCAGTCGGCGATCACCATGATGGCCTACTCCGACCGGCTGCGCCGCAACAGCATCGACGCCGCCTGGCTGCTGGACTACTGGAGCGATCGAGTGCAGCGGCTGCTGCGCGCCTGCGTGCGCGACCGCGCCCTGGTGCCACCCGAGCGCAGCATCGACGTCGGCTTCCACCGGCTGAACGGCAACGAAATGCCCTTGCTCGAAGAGCTCTACCGGCGCGGGGAAGTCGAATTGACCTCCGAGGTACGTGGGCGCTTTCAGCAGTATCTGGACGGCAATCCCCGCGGCAAGCACGGCCGAATCCGCTACGACCTGCAACGCCACTTCGGCATCTCGGCCGACCGACTCCGTGAACGGTTCGGCTTCTATTTCGACAGATTCGACGTCCGCGCCGAGTCCTGACCCGATGAAGGAGACTACAGCGATGTTCGAACCGGTTTATCTCAGCCGGCCCGGCGCCGATGAGATACGCCCGGCGGCCGCCGAACGGGCCGAGGAGCTCGCCCCGGGCTTGTGGTGCTCCCCGGGCCTGTCGAATGCCTACCTGCTGACCACCGGCGACGGCCGGGTGATCGTCAACACCGGCATGGGTTTCGAGGGGCCGGTGCACCGCGCCAACTTCGACGCCGTCGACAACTCGCCGGTGCGCTACATCATCCTCACCCAGGGCCACGTCGACCATGTCGGCGGTCTGGACAGCGTCCGTGATCCCGATACCGTCGTTGTCGCGCAGGAGAATTGGACCCTGTGGCGCGACGACAACGAACGCCTCATCCGGTATCGCGCCAGCCGCAGCGCTTTCGCCTTCAAGGACACCCTGAAGACCGGCATCGAAGCGATTCAACGCCGCCTGGGCACCAGCCGTCTGCCCGCTCCGAGCGTTCCGGCCGTCGATCTGGACTTCGAGGACACCCTCGCGCTGGTGGTCGGCGGCCGGCGGATCGAACTGCTGGCGGTTCCGGGCGGAGAAACCACCGACTCGCTCGTGGTGTGGCTGCCTGACGAGCGAATATGCTTGTGCGGCAACACCTTCGGCCCCGTCTTCGGGCACGTGCCCAACCTCGTCACCATTCGCGGCGATCGCTACCGAGACGCCTTGACCGCCATCTCCTCGATCGAGCGGGTCCGCGACCTGCAACCCGAGCTGCTGGTAACCGGTCACTTCGCGCCGATCACCGGCGCCGAACGCATCAACGCCGAACTGACCCGGCTGCGCAGCGCCGTCCAGTACATCCACGACCAGACCGTCGCCGGGATGAACGCCGGAAAGGACGTCGCGACGCTGATGCGTGAGATCAGCCTGCCACCGGAATACGACGTGGGCCAAGGCTACGGAAAGGTCGCCTGGGATGTGCGGGCGATCTGGGAGAACTACTCGGGCTGGTTTCATCACCGTTCGACGACCGAGCTTTACCCCGTCGGCTTCGACGCCGTCGCGGCAGACGTCGTCGAATTGGCCGGCGCCGACGCACTCCTGGATCGGGCGCGCGCGCACCTGGCCGCCGGCCGGCCGCTGCACGCCATCCACCTCGCCGAGTTGGTGCCCGACGATCAGGCGCGCGCAGTGCTCAGACAAGCCCACCAGACATTGCTGGCCGACAGTACGAACTTCTGGGAAAGCGCATGGCTCGAGCATCAGATAGCGAGCAACTCATGACCGCGCGGGTGAGTTTCGACTTCACCGGAACCACCGCCCTGGTCACCGGCGGCACCAGCGGAATCGGACACGCGATCGCGACGCTGTTCCGCGATGCCGGGGCCGAGGTCGCGGTCACCGGAACCAAGGCGGCTGCGGCCGAGTACGAGACAGACCTGTCGGGCATGACGTATCACCGCCTGCACCTGGTCGATGCCGATTCGGTGGATCAGTTGGTTCAGCGTTTCTCCAGACTGGACGTGCTCGTCAACAACGCCGGCGCGAACTTCCCCGGCGGGCTCGACGAATCCAAGCCGGATGGGTTCGACACGTCGGTGATTCTCAACCTGACCGGTCCCTACCGATTGACCGTCGGACTTCGCCGGGCATTGAAGGCGTCGATGGCGTCCGGGGGTGCCAGCGTGGTCAACATGGCATCCATGTCTGCGCTGCGAGCGGTGCCGCTGGTACCCGGCTACGGGGCCGCCAAAGCGGGGATCATCTCTATCACCAGGAATCTCGCGGTCAAGTGGGCCCCGATGGGCATCCGGGTGAACGCGGTGGCACCGGGCACCATCGATACCCCGATGACCGCACCCATGCACATTGCACCCGAGTTGGTGGCGGCGGAGCTGGCTCATATTCCGTTGCGACGTTTCGGATCGGTCGGCGAGATCGCGCCCACGGTCGCCTTCTTGTGCACCGAGCACAGCAGCTACACCACCGGCGCCGTCTTCGTGGTCGACGGCGCCTCGGACTGCGTCTGATTGTCGATGCAGCCGGCCGGCGGGCCGTGGCCGCCGGAGCGGTCGCTCGCCGACACCGCGCGGCGCTGAGCGCCCCGCGTCGGCTCAGAAGCCGAACGACGGTGGCATCTCGCTGACCAGTACCGGAAGCGAGATCGCTCCGGTTTCGGCGGTCACGACCAACACCCAACGGCCGTCGACGGGCAAGCGCAGCTGGATCTCGAAGAAGGCGAACCCGGGAAACTCGGCGACCGCCGCTTCGGGCACTTCGAACTGCAGGCGTATCGCCTCGGCATCCGCGGGAGGCCTTGCCTCGATGTTGAGCTGCCGGTCGTCGGAACTGCCCGGCTCCGACTGCGTCAGCACCACTAAGACAAACCGGGCCAACCGGTCCGGCCCGACCGCAAATCGCGACAGCACGCCGCCCTGCACGTTGAGTTTGTTGTCCACCACGGCAGCGGCGTCGGCCAGGAAGGCACCCGTAAGTATCACGCCGCTGAACCTAACACGCAGCCAGCGAACCCGAGGGGCCAATCTGGCCCTTGACGGCGATCGCCCATGTGGGCGCCGGCCCCGTTGGCCCGCGAAATTTCTTGGGGTGCAGGTGAACCGAAACGGTGCTAAGACCGTGGATTGTGCAGAGGTTGGGCGCAGACGTGCGGCACGCCGCCACGGACGTAATCCGGCCTCGCCGTTTTCGAGGGCCGCTTTCGAGGGCCGCTTTCGAGCCGCGGCGATGCCAAGGCTCACCGAAAGGTGGGCTGCGGAGCTCTTGGGCACAACCGATTTTTGAGATTTGCAGATAAAACTATTCCGTACTACTACTATCGCTACTGACATCGTTTAGGGCCCGGTTACCTCGTCGCTGACCACCACTGACTGGCGCTATACAGGAGAAACACATGCAGTCGATGTCTATCGATCCGGCAGCCGCCGACATCGGTGCGCAGGTTGCCGACAACGCCTCCCAAGGACTGCAGGCCGGTGCGACGGCATCGACCCCGCTGACCTCGCTGCTGCCCGCCGGGGCCGACGAAGTCTCGGCCCAGGCGGTGGCCGCGTTCACGGTGGAGGCCGCTCAGCTGCTGGCTCTCAATCAAGCGGCGCAAGAAGAGCTGCGACGGGCCGGAGAGGCCTTCGCCGACATCGCGCGGATGTACACCGATGTCGACACCGCTGCGGCCACCAGCCTGACCGCCGTGGGACTGCTGCCCGGCTTCCGGATGGCGGCCGGCTAGCCGCAGCACGGCATACCGGTCGCGGCTTCGCGGATCCGCGGCCGGAAAGCGCGATACTGGGCAGGTGCCTGAACGCCAGCCTGACCGCAACGTGCTGGGCGGCCCCCTGCAACCGTGCGGTACCGACCCGCTGACCGGCTTCTATCGAGACGGCTGCTGTTCCACCGGCCCAGAAGACCTGGGCCGACACACCATCTGCGCAGTCGTCACCGCCGAATTCCTCGAGCATCAGCGCTCGATCGGCAACGACCTGTCGACACCCGTTCCCGAGTACCGCTTCCCCGGGCTGCTGCCGGGCGACCGCTGGTGCGTGACCGCGATGAATTGGCTACGGGCCCACCATGATGGCCGGGCCGCTCCGGTGGTACTGGCCGCCACCCACGAGCGCACCCTCGAGGTGATCGCGCTCGAGACGCTGAAAGAGCACTCCGTCGACGTGCCCGACGACCTGACCGACTTGTAGCGCGCTTCCGGCCGCTGCGCTTGCCGGGCCGCGGCCAGATTGCCGCCAGGGTTGTGGCCGCGTGAATCCACGACCAAAACCGCAGCCGTGGCGGCAATCTCGCTGTTCCCGGCCAGCAACGTGGTTACCGTGGCCGCGAGGCTTTGTGTCGATGTGGTCCAGACCACAAATGGCTGTCCTCAAGTGTCAAAATATTGTCTTCTGCTGTCAAGACGCGACGCTGTGATGTGCGGCAAGGTGTGTTCGACGGTTCAGCCACCTCCCCTCGGACGGCGAGGTCCGCGGGGCAGATCCCATCCGAATAGGACACGCACATGGAATCCAGCAGCATCGAGCACGTCGACGTGTTGATAGTTGGTGCCGGTATCTCGGGCATCGGCGCTGCTTACTACCTGCGGACAAGGCAGCCGGCCAAGACGTTCGCCATCGTGGAGGCCCGCGGCGACATCGGCGGGACATGGGACCTGTTCCGGTATCCGGGAATTCGGTCGGACTCCGATCTGCACACGTTCAGCTACGAGTTCAAGGCGTGGGAGAACGACAAGGCGATCGCCAGCGCGGACGCCATCATGTCCTACCTTCGCCAGACGGTGGCCGAGAACGGTATCGGCACGGCGATCCGGTTCGGGCACAAGGTGATCGAGGCGGCCTGGTCCAGCCGTGACGCACGCTGGCTGGTGCAGATCGAGCGCTCGCGCGACGGTCAGGCCTGCGGCGAACGGGTGACCATGAGTTGCGGATGGTTCTTCTGCGCCAGCGGCTACTATCGCTACGACGCGGGCTATACGCCGGAATTTCCCGGCCGGCAAGGGTTTAGCGGGCAGATCGTGCACCCCCAGCACTGGCCCGAAGACCTGGACTACCACGGCAAGCGGGTGGTGATCATCGGCAGCGGCGCAACCGCGGTCACGCTGGTGCCGGCCATGGCCGAGTCTGCCGGACACGTGACCATGTTGCAGCGTTCGCCGAGCTACGTGGTCCCGGTGCCGTCGAAGGACCGCATCGCCAACACCTTGCCCACGTTGGTGGGCCGCGACCGTGCCTACGCCCTCACCCGCAAGAAGAACGTCGCCAAGCAGCGGCTCGTCTGGCGGTTCTGCCAGCAATATCCGCAGGCCGCCCGGCGGCTGATCCGTCACCTCAACGCCCGGCAACTGCCGGCCGGGTATCCGGTCGACGAGCACTTCCGGCCGGCGTACAACCCGTGGGACCAACGGCTGTGCGCAGTGCCCGACGCCGACATGTTCCGGGCCATCCGCGAGGGCCGGGCTTCGGTGGTCACCGACCGGATCGACACCTTCACCGAACGCGGGATCCGGCTGGCGTCCGGGCGGGAGCTGGAGGCCGACATCGTGGTCACCGCAACCGGTTTGAACCTGTTGGCATTCGGCGGCATCAAACTCTCGGTGGACGACACCGCCGTCGACGTCTCGGAAAAGGTGGCATTCAAGAGCTTTCTGCTCAGCGACGTCCCCAACTTCGCCTACTTGTTCGGCTACACCAACTCGTCATGGACGCTCAAGGTCGGGCTGGTATGCGAGCACTTCTGCCGGCTGCTGGCCCACATGGACGCCAACGGACACGATGTCTGCTGCCCGCAGGTGCCCGGGGCAATGTCGACCCGACCGTTCCTGGACTTGTCCGCCGGCTACGTCCGGCGAGCGGTGGCCCAGTTCCCCCACCAGGGCACCGAAGGACCATGGCAGGTCTGCATGGACTACCAGGCGGACCGAAAATTGCTGCGCGACGGCCCGGTCGACGATGACCACCTGCGCTTCACCACGTCGGCCGGCGCCGACACGTCCGAGTTGGCCTTGACGGGCTGACCGGCCGCTAACCGGCCCAGGGGGCCATGAGGGGAGTACACGTATGGAACTGATGTCACCGGTCGACGCGTTGTTCTTGGCCGCGGAGTCGCGCGAGCATCCGCTGCACGTCGGGGCGCTGCAGCTGTTCCAGCCGCCTGCGGGGGCCGGTCGGGCATTCGTACGCGAGACCCACCGGGTGATGCTCGAATGCCAAGACATAGCACCGCTTTTCCGTAAGCGGCCGAGCTCTTTGCATGGCTCGATCGCCAACGTCGGCTGGTCCACCGACAACGACGTCGACCTCGGCTACCACGTGCGACGCTCCGCCTTGCCGGCGCCGGGCCGGGTGCGCGAGCTGCTGGAGCTCACCTCGAGGCTGCACGCCAACCTCCTCGATCGCCATCGGCCATTGTGGGAAACACACGTGATCGAAGGCCTCAAGGATGGACGGTTTGCGATCTACTCGAAGATGCATCACGCGCTCATCGACGGGGTATCCGGACTCACCCTGATGCGGCAGTCACTTTCGGCCGATCACCAGGACACCGACTTCCGGGCGGCGTGGTCGCCCGCACCCGCGCGCTCCCCGCGCAGCCGACAGCGCCCCGGGCGGTTGCACCGGCTCGGTGGAATGCTGGCATCCGTTGGCGGGCTTGCCCCGTCGACGCTTCGGTTGGCGCGTTCCGCGTTGCTGGAACAGCAGCTGACATTGCCCTTCGGGACACCGCGCACCATGCTGAATGTCGCCGTGGGCGGAGCGCGGCGCTGCGCGGCCCAGTCCTGGGAGTTGGACCGGGTCAGGACGGTCAAAGACGCTGCCGGAGTGAGCCTTAACGACGTCGTGCTGGCGATGTGCGCCGGCGCGCTGCGGGCCTACCTCGACGACAACGATGCCCTGCCGGAGGCGCCGCTGGTGGCGATGGTGCCGGTAAGCCTTCGCAACGATCACGACTCGGTGGGCGGAAATATGGTCGGAGCGGTGTTGTGCAACCTGGCTACCCACCTCGACGATCCGGCCGACCGCCTGGACGTCATTCATGCGTCGATGCGCGACAACAAGAAAGTCCTGTCACAGCTGCCTCGCACGCAAGCGATGGCGCTGTCACTGCTGCTGTTGAGCCCCGCCGCGCTCAATGCCGTGCCCGGCCTGACCAAGATGACTCCGCCGCCGTTCAACGTGTGCGTCTCGAACGTGCCCGGCGTGCGCGAGCCGCGATACTGCAACGGCGCCAGGATGGTCGGCAACTACCCGATGTCCCTCGTGCTCGACGGTCAAGCGCTCAACATCACCTTGACCAGCACCGCCGACAGTCTGGACTTCGGACTCGTGGGCTGCCGCCGCAGCGTCCCGCACCTGCAGCGGGTGCTCGGACACCTGGAGACCTCGCTGAAGGAACTGGAGCGCGCAGTCGGCCTCTGACAACCTGGCCAGCCCCGAAACTTCCGTCACTGCGACACAACGAATTTCGCAAACCCACGGGCAATCGCCGTCGGGTCGGCGCTGTTCCCAAAACAACCGCGCAAGCGGGCGGCCCGTGGCCGACACCCGCCGGCCGTGCGACCGAAGAATCAATTTGACGTGCGCGAAACCTACGACACCGTAGCCTATCTCAACAGTCGACAACGGTTATAGTTCGTGAGATTTATATTCGGTCGTATGTGCGGCGCCGGTAGATCAGGCGCCTCGGAAGGAGTATCGGTAATGACGCTGCGAGTGGTGCCCGAAGGTCTGGCGGCGGCCAGCGCGGCGGTGGAGGCGTTGACGGCTCGGCTCGCGGCCGCGCAGGAAGCCGCCGCACCGTTGATCACCGCGGTAGTACCGCCAGCGGCGGATCCGGTGTCGCTGCAAACCGCGGCGGGGTTCAGCGGTCACGGCGTCGAGCACGCGGCGATCGTGGCGGAAGGGGTCGAACAACTCGGCCGGTCCGGTGTCGGTGTCGGTGAGGCCGGTGTCAGTTACGCGGTTGGTGACGCCGCGGCGGCGGCCACCTACCTGGCGTCCGGTGGTTTGCAGTGACGGCTCCAGTCTGGATCGCCTCTCCACCGGAGGTGCATTCGTCGTTGCTGAGCAGCGGTCCGGGCCCCGGTCCGCTGCTCGTGGCCGCTGCATCCTGGACGTCGATCAGCGCCGAATACGCCTCGGTGGCAGAAGAACTCACGGCATTGCTAGGCGGGGTTCAGATCGGGGCGTGGCAGGGTCCGAGCGCCAAAGTATTTGCGGCGGCACACGTCCCCTACCTGGCATGGCTTTTGCGGGCCTGCGTCGACAGCGCCGGGGTGGCCGCCCAGCACGAGGTGGCGGCGACCGCCTATACCGGCGCGCTGGCGGCGATGCCGACATTGCCGGAGTTGGCTGCCAACCACGCCCTACACGCGGTATTGCTGGCGACGAATTTCTTTGGCATCAATACGATCCCGATCGCCCTCAATGAGGGGGACTATC
This sequence comes from Mycobacterium innocens, assembly GCF_900566055.1. GTDB lineage: Bacteria > Actinomycetota > Actinomycetes > Mycobacteriales > Mycobacteriaceae > Mycobacterium > Mycobacterium innocens. The sequence continues at coordinate 21,514 of NZ_UPHQ01000274.1, read as the reverse complement.
TGCGGATGTGGATCCAGGCTGCCACGGCGATGAGCATCTACCACGCGGCTTCGGTCGCGGCGTTGGCGTCGGTGCCGCATACCACGCCCGCCCCGCTGCTGGTCAAGCCCGGCGTCGGCAGCGCCGGCGACGCCGCTGCCACATCGGCCCAATCCGCCGTGGGGGATATCCCGTGGAACTTGATCTGGGCGCTCCTGAAGGAGGTTGCCGAGGCGTATCTGGCCTTCAATGTGTGGGTCTTGAAGGAAGACGCGTTGTTCCTGCAGGACCCGATCGGCAATTTGTGGCAGATGCTCAATGCCTTTTGGACCAATCCGTTCAACGCGCTGCTGGAATGGGGTCCGATGATCTTCGCCCTCGGCTACACCGTGGCCGAAGGCGGAGCGCCGGCAACGGCACTGGCGACGGGGGTGATCACCGGCGCTACCAGCGCGCTGCTGGCCGCGCTGCCGCCGGCGCTGGTTCCGGCTGCCACCGCGCTGATGAACGCTGCCGGACTGCCGGTGGCGGCCGCTCCGGCCGCGGTGGGCGCGGTTGCCGCCGGCTCCGTGACGCCCGAACTCGGCGCCGCTGCCGTGCCGCCGCCGGCCCGATTGGTTTCGGCCGTGGCGACCGCTCCCGCAACGGCGCCGGCCGGCCTGGGTTGCTCAGCCCGGGGCGCTGCAACGTTGGGATTTGCCGGGACCGCCGGCAAGGAGGCCGCCGGAGAGCCAGGCGGTTTGACCAGGTTGGGCGACCAGGAGTCAGGCGATGTGGCGCGGGCCCCGATGCTGCCGGCTACCTGGGACCCGAGTCGGGAGGCGATCATGGCCGACTGTGTCAGCTAACGACGCGATAGCCGGCCGCGCAACGTAACAACCCAACGTAACCGCACCCACGAAAAGGATCACCATGAGTTTGTTGGATGCCCATATTCCGCAGTTGGTGGCATCGCAGTCGGCGTTTACCGCCAAGGCGGCGTTGATGCGGCACACGATCGGGCAGGCCGAGCAGTCGGCGATGTCGGCGCAGGCGTTTCATCAGGGCGAGTCCGCCGCGGCGTTCCAGGGCGCGCACGCCCGGTTCGTGGAGGCCGCCGCCAGGGTCAACACCTTGCTGGATATCGCGCAGGCCAACCTGGGCGACGCCGCGGGCACCTACGTGGCCGCCGATGCCGCCGCCGCGTCCAGCTACACCGGCTTCTGAGTCACCGTCACCGTCAAACCTCGAAAGGACTTGTGATGGCGCAGATTATGTACAACTACCCGGCGATGCTGGCGCACGCCGGGAATATGTCCGGCTATGCCGGCACCCTGCACAGCCTGGGCGCCGATGTCGCCAACGAGCAGGCCGCGCTGTCGAATGCCTGGCAGGGCGATACCGGGATGACCTACCAGGGCTGGCAGACCCAGTGGAACCAGGCTTTGGAGGACCTGATGCGGGCCTATCAGTCGATGGCCGGTACCCATGAATCCAACACCATGGCGATGTTGGCCAGGGACCAGGCCGAGGCCGCCAAGTGGGGGTAATTTGGCTGCGCTGCAGGCTCGCTGCACACGCATCCCGTTGCAGCAGGCCACTGTGGTTGCGGCGCGCCGCCTCGCTGCCGCCTCGCTAACCAGCTGCGGGAGCTGGGTTGGGCGGCGCGCATAGCCGGACCCGACGACGTTCCGCCGCTGGCCGCCCGGGCGGCGCGCGAGACCTGGCGTGCGGTTGTCCGCGAGATGCCGTACACCACCGCGCGGCGCTGACGGCGTTGAATCCGTTGTCGACACAGCGGCTCGACGGGCACACCAGGCTGACCGGGGACCTGCTCGGCCAGCTGAATTGGCCCCACCGCGATATATCCCAGGGGCGCCAAACGATCCGCGCGTGAGCCGCTCAGGCCCGCGCGAATGCCGGCAAGCGGGTCCGGTTTCGGTAGGCTGCCGGCCCCGCCCCGAACCAGCGCTTGCAGGAGCGCGTCAACACGCTCGGCTCGGCATAGCCCAATTCCCTGGTCAGGTGCGACAAGCTGATGCCCGTCGTGCGCAGGTAGCGGTCGGCGGTGTCTTTGCGTACTTGATCGACCAGCACCGCGAAGGTAGTGCCTTCGTCGGCAAGCCTGCGCTGCAACGTTTTCGGATGCAGGTGGAATTGCTCGGCCACCAGCTCGAGGGTCGCCGCCCCGGTGGGCAGTAATTGGCGAACGATGGCGCGTACCGATTCCACGATCCCGGCGCCCAGTGGGGTGATGCTGCTCAGGTAGTCGACCACTGCGCGGTGGGCGACATCGTCTCGGTTCAACGGCCGGCTCAGGTCCGCGGTGCGCACGGTGAATCCGCTGCTGCGTTCGGCGAAGTACGGCGTGCAGCCGAAATACTGCGCGTAGTCGGCCGGTGCGGTAACCGGGTCGTGGGATAGGTGCACCGCAAGCGGGGCGTAGTCGGCGCCCATCAGCAGGCGTAACACCCCGAGCGAGACGCCCAACGCCAGCTCCAGCGTCTGCGGACAGGGAATCGCTTCGTCGAGGAGGAACTGGATTCCGATGAATGACCGCTGTGCATCGGCCGACGAGGTGATCTGTATGCGGATAACCGGGCTGTACGCCGCCATGAAGGTGTTGAAGATCGACAAGGCGTCGGCCACCGTCGCGGCGGTTCGAGCGGCCACGCCCACCGGTCCCAGGATCTCGATACTCTGTCGCCGGGCCAACCTGCGCCCGAAATCCGGTGTGGCCGTTGCCGCTGCGGCCGATTCCATTGCCCTGATCGCCGCGCGGAATGGTATGAACGCGTCGTAGTTGCCGACGTCTCGGTCCCGGATACCCACTGCCCGCAGCAGGCCGGCCGGGTCACCGCCCAACTCGGCGACCAGCTTCGGGTAGTTGGACAGCCCGGTCCCGCGCACCACGGACATGCCGTTGACCCTCAGTGGACGGTGCCGCTGTGTCAAGTACCCGAGGACCCAAGACGCTGGCGGGCCATGTGGAAGCAAACTCCGCAGGCGGCTAGCGTCGGTGCATAATGCTTCGCACCGGACTTCCGGCGGCAAGCGGCAGAGGCCAGGAGGTGTTCATCGAAAATCCGTCCACACCGGTGGTGACCGGCCCGTCGGGCGACCGTAACCCATAAGTCGAATCCAATCGCGACCAGCTGCAAGGGACCCCAGACCATGCGTGAATTCAATGTTGCCGCCGATTTCACCGTCGCCGACACCGACCACATCGTCGGCAGTGTGTACGCACACGAGCGCGACGACCCCGATCATGTGATCTTCCAGCGCCTGGTCAGCGGGGTGTGGACCGACGTGACCTGCGCAGAGGCCGCCCAGCAGATCCGTACCACGGCACTGGGTTTGATCGCCGAGAACGTGAATGCCGGTGATCGAGTCGCGATTTTGTCGGCCACCCGCTACGAGTGGGTGATCCTTGACTACGCGATCCTGTCGGTGGGCGCGGTCACCGTCCCGATCTACGACACCTCCTCGGCCGAGCAGGTGCGCTGGGTACTGGAGGATTCCGGGGCCGTGCTGGCGATCGCCGAGACCGACGCCCACGCCCAGGTGATCAAGGAGCTCAGCGACGAGCTGCCGAGCCTGCGCAAGATCTTGCTGCTCGAGTCGAGCGGCCCGACGGCCCTCGACGAGCTGGCCGAGGCCGGCAAGGCGGTGGACGTCGGTCAACTCGACCAACGGCTGGCGTCGTTGCGGGCCGCGGACCCCGCGACGCTGATCTATACCTCGGGCACGACGGGCCGCCCGAAGGGCTGCCAGCTGACCCACTCTAATCTGCTGTACGAGGCGCGCGGCGCGGCGTCGTGCTTTCCGACGCTGCTGCGCAAGGGTGAACGGCTGCTGGTCTTCCTGCCGCTGGCGCATGTGCTGGCGCGTTCACTGTCCATGTCGGCATTCGCCAACAAGGTCACGATCGGTTACACCAGCGACATCAAGAACCTGGTGTCCACGTTGGCTGTGTTCCAGCCGACGGTGGTGGTGTCGGTGCCCCGGGTATTCGAAAAGGTCTACAACACAGCCGAATTGAAGGCCCAGGATAGCGGCAGGGGCAAGATCTTCGACACCGCCGCTCGCACCGCGATCGAATGGAGCACGGCCCTGGACACCGGCGGTCCGGGTGTTCTGCTGCGGGCCAGGCACGCGCTGTTCGACCGGCTGGTATACGGCAAGCTACGCGCTGCGCTCGGCGGCAACTGCCATGCCGCGGTCTCCGGGGGAGCGCCGTTGGGCAAACGGCTGTGCCACTTCTACCGCGGCATCGGGGTGACCATCTACGAGGGCTACGGGCTCACCGAGACCAGTGCCGCGATCACCGTGAACCGGATCGGCGAAGAGCGGGTCGGCACGGTCGGCAAGTTGTTGCCCGGCAACAGCATGGCGATCGCCAATGACGGCGAGGTGCTGGTGCGCGGCGGCGTGGTGTTCACCGGCTACTGGCATAACGAGAAGGCCACTGCCGAGGCGATCGTCAACGGGTGGTTCCACACCGGCGACCTCGGGTCGGTCGACGCCGACGGATTCTTGTCGATCATCGGTCGCAAGAAGGAAATCATCGTGACCGCCGGCGGCAAGAACGTCGCGCCGGCTGTCCTCGAAGACCAGTTGCGTGCGCACCCGCTGGTCAGCCAGGCCATGGTGGTCGGGGACAACAAGCCGTACGTGGCCGCGCTGATAGCGATCGACCCGGAAGGTTTCGACGTGTGGAAGCAGCACCACGGTAAAGACGCGACGGCTTCGGTGGCCGATCTGATCGACGACCCCGATCTGGCCGGCGAGATCGACCAGGCGGTCAAGCAAGCCAATCAGGCCGTTTCCCAAGCCGAATCGATCCGGCGGTTCCGCATTCTGCCGGTCGATTTCACGGTCTTGACCGGTGAGCTGACCCCGACGCTGAAGGTGAAACGCAATGTGGTGGCGCAACGTTTCGCCGCCGAGATCGAGTCCCTGTACAGCAAGCGCTGACCGGAGCGGCTCGATTATCTGATAGCAGTCAGAGCTTGTAACCGATGGCGCGCAGTAGCTCGCGCCGCTCGGTGACGTCACGATCGGTCTCCACCCCGAGGGGTGGTTGACCGTCGACCACGGCCGCGATGCCCCGCCCGCGCTCCGTCACCGCGACCACGACTTCAACGGAATTGGCCGTGGCGCAGTGAATCGTGCAGACCTCGGGCACCGCTTTCACCGGATTGAGGACGCTGATCGGGAAGCCTTCACGCAGGAAGATCACGAAGCAGTGGCCGGCCGCGATCGCCAGGGCGGTGTTGGTTGCGAGCTCCATCAACGCGGCGTCGTTACCGCTGCGTCGAACCAATCGCGGCCCGGACGCCTCGCAGAACGCCAGCCCGAACCGTAGTGCAGAACTCACCCCCACCAGCGCCTCGTGGAGGTCATCGACTGTCTTGATGAAGTGCGCCTGGCCGATCACGACGTTGACGTCATCCGGCTTGTCGACGAGCACCACATCCCAGGACAGCGACGTTGTGGAGACAGACCCAGTCACAGACTCATGCTGCCACGTTCGCCGACCTTCCCCACCCGCCAGGCCCCACCGCCCAGCAGCGCCAACTGCTGCTCGTGATGTGGCTCGACGGTGTTGCGGTGGCTGACCGATACCACAACGGTGTCCGGTAGTTCGGTGCGGAGCAATTGGTACAGCGAATATTCGAGTCCCGGGTCGAGCGCTGACGTTGCCTCGTCGAGGAACACCGCCCTGGGCCTGGTGAGCAGGATGCGCGCGAACGCGATCCGCTGCTGTTCGCCGGGGGAGAGCACCTTGGCCCAGTCCTGAACCTGATCCAGCCGGTCGCGCAGGTGAGCCAGCGCCACTTTGGCCAACACGTCGCGCAGCCTGCGGTCGGCGATGTCGCCCTCGGCGGCCGGGTAGGACACCACGGCACGCAGATTGCCCAGGGGCACATACGGCAACTGGCTCAAGAACATCGTCGCGTTGTCTTGGCTGGGGTGTCGCAACGTCCCGGATGTGAACGGCCACAGCTGGGCGAGGCTGCGCAGCAGCGTGGTCTTGCCCGACCCGGACCGGCCGACGATCACCATGGAGTCGCCCGGAGCGAGTCTCATGCTGAGCGGTTCCACCAATTGCAGGCCGTCCGGGGTGCGCACCTCGACCTCGTCCAATTCGACCGAGCCGTCGACGCTGGGCGCGGTGTTCAGTTTCGGCAACGCACGGGTCTTGGCGTTGGACTCGACCAGGCCGTGCACCCGCAGGATGGAGGCGCGGTAGCTGGCGAACAGGTCATAGGCATTACGAAAGAACGACAGCGAATCGTGAACCGTGCCGAACGCCTGCGTGGATTGCATGACGTAGCCGAGTTTGAACGAGCCCGCGAACAAATGCGGCGCCTGAATCAAAAACGGCAGCAGCCCGATCGGCTGGCTCACCGCCACATTGAACCCGGTGAAGGCCACGCTGCGCCGCAGATAGCCGCGATAGTTCGTGATCACCCCCGCGAATCGTCCGTTCAATTCCACACTTTCGGCGCGCTCCCCGCGATAGAAGCCGACCGCCTCGCCGGCGTCGCGCAACCGCACCAGGGCGTAGCGGAAGACCGCGTTGAGCTTTTCGTTGCGGAAGCTTAACCGGATCAGCGGGCGTCCGATCCAGAAGGCGACCACCGTGGCGAACGTGATGTAAGCGATCACTATCCAGAACAGCGCCCGCGGAATCTGCAGACCTGCGACGGTGATCGGAAACGACAGGTCCCACAGGATCGCGGCGAACGACACCACCGACACCACCGCCTGCACGGCGCCGAACAACAGGGTTTTGGCAGTACCGTTCGCGGGGATGTTCGCCATGCCGCCCGAGCATGCGGTGAAAGCGTCGATGTCTTGCTGGATGCGCTGGTCGGGATTGTCGATGGGGTGGTCGATGAACTGTCCGCGATAGTAGGCGCGGTCGCCCAGCCAGTCGCCCATCAACCGGTGGGTGAGCCAGACCCGCCACCGGATGATGAACTCCTGCATCAGAAACTGGTCGACCACGGCGCGCGCGATGTAGATGACCGCCAGAACGGCAAATGTCGCGATGGCCACCCAGAAGCCGTGGACGCCGGAATTGCGGACCCGCACGTCGCCGCCGGCGGCCCCCTCGAACGCCACCTGCAGCGCGGTGTACAAGTCGTTGCTGTAGTAGCTCAGCAGAATGTTGATCCGCACCGCGACCATCACCAGCATCAGCAGCAGGCCCAGCCGGCCCCATACCGGAATACTGTCGTGTCCCTTGAAGTATCCCCCGGTCACCTCCCAGAACTGCCGGCCCCATGTGGTGTAGCGGGCGATGAGCGTCCCGACGGCCACCAGGCCCGCGCCGCTAATCGTCCAGGCTTCGGCAAGCCACCACAACGATCCGACAACCTCGTTGCTCCAGTCGATCGACGGCGTGAAGGTATCCATCGTGAACGCTCCTGTGCCATGGCGTCGTGGCGACGCTATGTCGAGAAGCTACCGCGATTTGAAAAGCGGCCCGCTCACATTGAGGCCACCGGTTCGCCGATGCGGCTCAGGCGCCACGGGCCGTTGCCCAACAATTCCAGTTCCTGGTGATGATGCGGTTCGACGGTGCTGCGGTGGCTGGCGCTGACCACGATGCAGTCGGGCAGCTCTTTTCGCAGCAAGTCATAGAGCGCGAACTCCAGTCCCTCGTCGAGAGCCGAGGTGGCTTCGTCGAGGAAGACCGCCTTGGGTCTGGTCACCAGGACGCGGGCGAACGCGATGCGTTGCTGCTCGCCGGGCGAGAGCATTTTGGCCCAGTCCTCGACGTCGTCGAGCCGGCTGATGAGATTGGGCAAGGTGACTTTGGCCAGGGCGTCGCGCAGCGTCAGGTCGTCGATCTCACCCTCCATCGCCGGGTAGCTCACGCCGGCGCGCAGATTGCCCAGCGGAAGATAGGGCAGCTGCGGGACGAACATGACCCCGTCCCGCCCGTCCGGATAGCGCAGCGTGCCCGAGGCATACGGCCAGAGCCCGGCCAGCGTGCGCAGCAGCGACGTCTTGCCGCAACCGGACTTGCCGGTGATGACCAGTGCGTCCCCGGGCACGAGCCGCACATTGAGCGGCTCGATCAATTGCGTGCCGATCGGTGAGCGGACCTCGACGTCGTCGAGTTCTATCGCGACATCGCCGGTGGCAACGGTGCGCAGCTCAGGCAGCTTGCGCGCCTTGGCATCGGCTTCCGCCAGCCCGTTGAGGCGCATGATCGCGGCCCGATAGCTGGCGAATCGGTCATAGGCGTTGCGGAAGAACGACAGTGATTCCTCGATCTGGCCGAAGGCGCCGGCGGATTGGATCACGTCTCCGAGCTTGATGCTGCCCGCGAACAGTCGCGGCGCTTGCACGATGAACGGCAGCGGGTTGATGGTCTGGCTCATCGTGACGTTCCAGCCGAGGAAGCCGATCGTGCGTCGCACGTAGCGGCGGTAGTTGGCAATCGTGTCGGCGAACCGGGTCCCGAGCTGGGAACGCTCCACGCGTTCGCCGCGGTAGAAGCCGATCGCCTCGGCGGCGTCGCGCAGCCGCACCAGCGCATACCGGAAGGCGGCGTTGAACAGCTCGTTGCGGAAGCTGAACCGGATGAGCGGGTGACCGATCCAGAAGGCAACCACCGTGGCCATCGAGACGTAGGCGAACAAGACCCAGAACAGCGCCTTCGGAATGTCGATCCCGAAGACGGTCAATGTGCCGGACAGCCGCCACAAGATCGCGGCGAACGATGCCACCGACACAACCGATCGGACCGCGCCGAACAGCAACGTGGCCGACGTGCCGACCGACGGGCTGTTGGGCGCGCCACCGACACCTGCGGTGAAGATGTCGATGTCCTGCTGGATGCGCTGGTCGGGGTTGTCGATCGTGGTGTCCAGGAACCGGCCCCGGTAGTAAGCCCGCCCGTCGAGCCAGTCCGCGGTCAGCCGGTCGGTGAGCCATACCCGCCATCGGATCAAAAACCGTTGCGTGACATACAAATCCGTCATCACCTGGATCACCTGCAGGGTGGCGATGACGCAGAAGGTCCAGATGGCCACCCAAAAGCCGTGGATGCCCGAATCCCGCACCGCGTTATTGCCGGCGGCGGCGCCCTGGAACGCGGCCTGAAGCGCCGAATACAGGTCGTTGCTGTAGTAGGTGAACAACACCGTTAGGCGCACCGAAGTGATGACCGACAGCAGCAGCGCGCCGAACAAACCCCAGACCGGGACGCTGTGCCGGCCTGTGTAGTACTCGCCGGTGATGCGCCAGAACTGGCTGCCCCAGCGGGTGAACCGGACGACCAGCACCGCGACGACGAGCAGGCATGCCCCGCTGACCGCCCAGGCCTGAAGAATCCACCGCAACGACGCGACCAGCTCGTGGCCCCAGTTGATGGAGGGGGTGAACTTTTCCACGGAGGCTCTCCTTCTTCCGCGGGCGGACGCACTTGCCGCTATGCGGGTGGGGCCGGCCAGGAGTGAGCGGGGCTGACGATGTTCGCGATCTTGGTGAAGAAGTTCCACACCCCGAGGACCTCGACATTCGAGTTGACGAACATGAGCAGTGTCGTGCCCTCGGGGGGGAGGTAGTAGACGTATGACTGGTATCCGGGGATGTTCCCGTTGTGGCCTATCCAAGCGTTTTGGTTCTCGAGTCCGAACCCGTAGAGCGTGCCGGTTCCTTCCGCCGGCGCGAGCAGGAATTCGAGGCGTTTTGCCTGTGCGGTCTTCGAGAGCAACGCGCCTTCCGCAACATTGCGCGACCAGATGCGCATGTCGTCGAGCGTCGAGACCATGGCTCCCGCTGCCCACCCCCACGAGGGGTTGAAGTCGGTGGCATCTTGGATCTGGCCACCCGGACGCTTGGTGTAACCGTGCGCGTGTGGCGAGGGAATCTCGGCGCCGACCGGCAACACGGTGTGCTGCATGTTGAGCGGTTGCGTGATGTGGTCGCGGATGAAGTCGGTCAACGATTGGCCGGCGACCTTCTGGACCACCATGCCGAGCAGCACCGTATTGGTGTTGCTGTAGTCGAATTGCGCTCCGGGCGGAAAGACCGGCGGATGGCTGGCAGCGATCTGAATCAGCTCTTCCGGCGTGCGTTGGCGCCCCTCTTCTCCCGGTTTCGGCGGCGCCGTCTCGGTCGAGTAGTCGAAAAGCCCAGAGCGCATTTGGCCCAGCAGGCGCAGCGTGATCACGTCGCCGTTGGGAATTCCCGGCACATACTTGCCGATCGGATCGTCGAGTCCGACCTTGCCTTGGTCCACCAACTGCAGAATTGCGGTGGTCGTAAAGGTCTTTGTGACGCTGCCGATGCGCATGTGCATATCGGTGGCCATCGGCGCGCCGGTAGTGGTGTCACTGCGTCCGAACGCTCGCACGTAGGGCGCCTGACCGGGCTTCCAGACGCCGATGAGCGCACCCGGTACCGACGCCTCAGCCATCCCGGCCGGAATGACCTGGTCGAGCCGCAGGGTCCAGCCCTTGGGTTGGACACCCGCGTGGCCGCAGGCAGGAAGTGCCATCAGCAGAATCGCCGCCAGCACCCGCCACCGCCTTCGGTGTGCCGGCCCGATACCCGATCCGAGTCGCGGAGTTGTTTTCGACAGCTTTCGAGTTCGTCGGCGACCGCAGGGCGTGAACTTTTCCACGGAGGCTCTCCTTCTTCCGTGGCCACATCGGCGACACTAGTTACCAGCTGTGCGTGACGGTATCGCAGTTGCAGCTCATCGGCCGGTGTCCGGCGACCACTTCGCGGGTAGTCGAATCATGAACCCCAATGCCGCGAGGAGTGCCACGATGACCGCAATTTCCGAACCGAAGACAACGAAAGTCACGCCGTTGCTGCAGGCGCTGTGCCGGCGGGTCGACGCCGCCGACGGTGACCGTCGCCGCGACGTCACCAACGCGATGACCGGACAGCCGCTCGCCGGCGTACCGCAATGCACCCCCGAGGACGTCGTCGCTGCGGCCGGCCGCGCCCGTGCTGTGCAACGTGCCTGGTCGCAGCGCCCGCTGGCCGAGCGCACCGCGGTCCTGTTGCGCTTTCACGACCTGGTGCTGCGGCGTCAGGACGAGATCCTCGACATCATCCAGTTGGAGAGCGGCAAGGCCCGCGCTCACGCCTTCGAAGAGGTCGCCGACGTATGCCTGACCGCCCGCTACTACGCCCACACCGCCCAGAAGTACCTGTGCCCCAAGCGCCGTCAAGGGGTGCTGCTGGCCATGACCGAGGTATGGGAACACCGGCCTCCGAAGGGCGTGGTCGGGATCATCTCGCCGTGGAACTATCCGCTGACCCTGGGCATCAGCGATGCGCTGCCGGCGATCGTCGCCGGTAATGCCGTATTGGCCAAGCCCGACAACCAGACGCCGTTCTCGGCCCTCTGGGCGGTGCGGCTACTCGAAGAAGCGGGCATGCCGCAGGGGCTGGTGCAGAGTGTCACGGGATCAGGATCGGAGCTGGGCTCACCGATCATCGAGCAGTCCGACTACGTGATGTTCACCGGTTCCACCGACACCGGCCGCACGGTCGCCGCCCAAGCGGGCAAGAGGCTGATCGACTGCTCGATGGAACTCGGCGGCAAGAACGCGCTGCTGGTCCTCGACGACGCCGATGTCGGCAAGGCCGCCGCCGGTGCGGTACGGGCGGCATTCTCCAACGCGGGCCAGTTGTGCATCTCGGTGGAACGCATCTACGTGCCCGGCGCCCTGTGGGACGAGTTCACCGACCGCTTCGTGGCAGCCGCTACGGCAATCAAAATGTCTGCCGCGCTTGACTATTCGGCTGACATGGGGTCGTTGATCAGCCAAACACAGCTCGACACGGTAACCCACCACGTCGACGACGCGGTGAACAAGGGCGCGACCGTGCTCGCCGGTGGCAGGCCGCGTCCCGACATCGGCCCGTACTTCTACGAGCCGACCATTCTCAGCGGCGTGCGCGAGGGCATGGCGGCGTTCGCCGACGAGACCTTCGGCCCGGTCGTCTCGCTGTATCGCGTGCACAGCGAGGAGGAGGCCGTGGAAAAGGCGAACGACAGTTTGTACGGCTTGAACTTCAGCGTGTGGACCTCCGATCCCAAGCGCGGACGTGCCGTGGCCACCCGATTGCAGGCCGGAACGGTCAACATCAACGAGGGTTACGCCGCCGCGTGGGCATCTGTCGACGCGCCGATGGGCGGCATGAAGGCCTCCGGGCTGGGTCGTCGTCACGGTGAGCAGGGGATCCTGAAATACACCGAGCCGCAAACCATCGCGATCGAACGCGGGCTGCCGGTCGGCGTGCCGTCCTGGATGCGTGCCGACCACTACGCACGCCTGATGAGCGGGGGGTTGCGGGTGCTGCGCCGGCTACCGGGCGTCAAATAGCCGGTTCCCGCCGGTTCCCGACGGTTCCGGACGGTTCCGGAGGGGACCGGACAGGGCACGGGACGCTTCAGGCAGGCATCAGCCGGAATAAATTCGGGCGCAGCAGCGATGTATAGATCAAGCGAATGGTTGCGGCGTTGACTACTCACGGTGTGTTCGGGTTTTTGAAGGCGATTTTGTTCAAATTCCCGGTACCCCTACCGGTATCAGCGGCGTACGATTCGAGTTAAGTACCCCTCATGAATGGAAAGATCATGGTTAAGTTCTCAATGCTGGCTGCTGCCGGGTTGGCTGTAGGGGCCATTGTGGCAGGTGTGGGAGTTGGCGCGGCGCCGGCATACGCCGACTCCACCGCTGATTCCACTTTCATCCAGCAGCTCGACAAGGCCGGAATCCCCTACGTGAACCCCTACTTGGCGGTCGGTCGGGCCACAGCCATGTGTCTGTACCTGAACCAGGGGCACACCGAGGCCGAGGCGTTGCTGTTCACGGCTCAGACCGACCGTGCCAACGCCACGTCATTGCAGGACGCTCAATTCGCTCAGCTCGCCGAGGCCATTTACTGCCCGAACGAGCTTTCCTCGGCCCACTAGAGAATTCTGCGACTTTGCAATAGTTACCTCGGTTTCGTATTCGCGGAACCAAGGTAACTATTGCTTGTACAGACATTGCCCGCTCGACGATTGTGGCGGGTTTCGCAGCGCGGTTGGATCCGGCATGGGACGGGTACCGAATTGATGACTTTTTGCGTCACGGCTGACCGGTCGGATGGCCGACCTTTGAGGTGCTATCCGACCGGAATGCGCGTCGTAATTCAGCGGTGCCCGGGCGCGTTCGGATTGCAGTCGATGCGGTCGGGGACGAAGCAGTCCGGAATGATCCAGTCGCTGAGCGGATCATTCGGGTTGACGCGCACCGAACCCTTCGGCAATTCCGGAGCCTTGCCCGGTTCCAGGGTGAACGAATTGGAGAAAATGGCCGGCATGTCCCTGGCCAGTCGGAGCAATGCCCCGCCCTGCCGCACGCAGATGAGCCCGACGGCGGGCGGCTGTTTGGACGGGTCCGGCATCGCCTCCGAGCTTGGCCACACCAGGTTGCACAGATCCTGGGCGCTCAGGATGTGGTAGGGCGGGTCGTCGGCTTGTGCGGGCGGACTACCCATAAACCCGGCACTGGCGAGCCCCATTCCAACCGCTGCTACTGCGAGTTCTCGACGCATTAGCGCCCCCTCACCAATCGTGGTGGTCAACTAGTGTGACACGGGCGAATAGTAACGCCGTCACGGCTCAGATTGAAGAAAAGTTTGCAAGTCGAGGACCTTCGTCACCAAGAAGATCGCCCGGGTGCCGGCCGGCAATCGATCAGCCCAGTACGGGGACCCGGCGCTGGTGGCCCAGTTCGTCGAGCGCGGCTTGCATCACCGAACGCACATGGGCGTCGACCTGCGCCGGCTCAGCGTCATTGCCGAATTGGGCGGCGACGTCGATCGGCTCCAGCACCTGGTAGATGATTTTGGCGGGCAGCGGCATATTGGCCGGGAAGAACACCGTCAGGCCGAACGGTAGGCCGATGGTGACCGGCAGGATCTCGATGCGAATTCGTTTGAGCCCCAAGTGCTTTGCCAGCCAGTTGCCGCGGGTGACGAAGAGCTGGGTTTCCTGGCCGCCGATGGAGACCGCGGGCACGATCGGTACGCCGGCCTGCATGGCTGTCCTGACGTATCCGGTGCGACCGCCGAAGTCGATGACGTTCTGCGCCAATGTCGGCCGGAATGCGTCGTAGTCACCGCCGGGAAATGCCAGCACGACCGCTCCCGAACGCAGCGCCTTGAGCGCGTTGTCCCGATTGGCGTGCATGACGCCGAGGCGGCCCAGCGCCGCGCGGAACGGGGTGAAGAAAACCCCATAGTGGGCAAGGGTGTACAGCGGACGACCGTAGCCGAACCTGCCGTAGAAGGCGGGCGCAAGCACGTTCCAGTCGGGCGTCAACACCCCGCCGGAGTGGTTGGACACCAGCAGAGCGCCACCGGTCGGGGGAAATGATTCCAGGCCGCGCACTTCGGCCCGGAACCAGCGCTTGATGAGCGGGGTGACCGCGCCGATCAACGCCTTGGTGAAGGCCGGATCCCACTTGGCCATCTCGGAGCCATCAATCCCATTGCCGCTCACGTCTTCTGCCCATCAGTAGTCGAAGTGCCGGTGACTCGATTATCCTCCCGCCCCGGCGCTTCGACCGAGGACCAATGGCTGCGGTTGCGAGGTCTAAAGTCCCCCGTCGGCAACTCCGCGAATCGGTAGCGTCTGGTCTAAACCACGACATCGCACAAGTGGGCAGGAGTGTGGCGATGACCGTATTGATGACCGGGTTCCCCGGCTTTCTCGGCAGTGCGTTACTACCGCGCATCCTCAAACGCACGGACAGCACGGCAATCTGTCTCGTGCAGTCCAAATTCGCCACCCTGGCCAAGCGCCGCGTGGCCGAACTCAGCGCTGCCGAACCGTCGGTGAGCGGGCGGATCGAGCTGGTCGAGGGCGACATCACCCAACCCGGGCTCGGCCTTGCGGCGGGCGCACTGAGCGAAGTCACCGAGGCGTGGCACCTGGCCGCCGCATACGATCTGGCGGTCGCTCGCGAGGCGGCGGTCCGGATCAACGTCGACGGCACCCGCAACGTCCTTGACGCACTTGATCAGTGTCCCAGCCTGACCCGGCTGCACTACTTCAGCACCTGCTACGTCAGCGGACGTTACGCCGGCCCGTTCGGCGAGGACGACCTGGAAGTGGGTGCGTCGTTCAACAACTATTACGAGGAGACCAAGCATCTCGCCGAGGCGGACGTGAGATGGCGGATGTCGGCCGGGATGCCGGCGACCATCTATCGGCCCTCGATCGTGGTCGGTGACAGCCGAACGGGTGAGACGCAGAAGTTCGACGGGCCCTACTTCGTCATGCAGTGGCTGTTGCGGCAGCCCCGGCACGCGATCCTGCCGGTGGCGGGAGATCCCACCATGACGCGGGTGAACGTGGTCCCGCGTGACTTCGTCGTTGACGCGGTGAGTTATTTGAGTGGGCTGGCCATTTCCGAGGGCCGCACCTATCACCTGGCCGATCCCCAACCGCTCACGGTCGAGGAGATGACCGACGTGCTGGCCCGGGTGACCGGCCGGCAACTGGTCAAGATTCCGCTACCCCGCAAGCTGGCGAAGGGCTCGTTGGCGCACGTTCCTGGGCTCTACCGGTTGATGCGGATCCCGCCGGAGGCGGTCGACTATTTCACCCATCCCACTTTCTACTTGACCGACCATTGCCGCGCCGACCTCGCCGACGGCCCGGTCGGGCCCCCGCCGTTCACCGGCTACGTCGACCGGCTCGTGGACTTCATGCGCCGCCACCCGGAAGTCGGCTCCGCGGCGATGTTCTGACGGTGCGGCGCCCCCTGCGCAGGCCTTCGAATGATCATGCGGGCAGCAAGCCACTGAGGGGACTGATGGGTTTGCGGACAGGCGTGATGTCAACGCCGATGTGGTCGAGCCAGCCACCTGTTGCGCAGAAATCGTTCTGCATATCGATCACCACAATCCCGGTTCGGGAAAGATCGATCAATAGGTAGGTTCTGCGGTTCGGCGGCAAGCCGGACGGGGCGCGGATGGGGTGTGTTGCGGACGGTGTCAACGAGATCTTCCGACACCCGCCATGCTGTCGCCGCCACCGCGCCCAGCGGCACTAGTTCTGCGCCCATCCAATCTCCTCACGTCGGGCACAGACCGTGGTGTGTAAGGTCTACCAGAACCTCGGGCGACCCGCATCCGCAAACCAGTTGCGAGGTTCAACTGGGACCATGACCACGAGCCCGTCCGCCGGATAACCGCCCGCTGCGGCCATAGGGCGATGCTGAACAGGCAACAAAGTTGTTCGACACGCTTTAATTAGTGCATGGAATTGATGATGCCCAACGACTCGATGTTCCTGTTCGCCGAATCGCGGGAGCATCCCATGCACGTGGGCGGCTTGTCGTTGTTCGAGCCGCCGCAGGGGGCGGGTCCGGAGTTCGTGCGGCAGTTCTACGACGCTCTGGTTGCCAACGAGGAATTCCAGCCCACGTTCCGTAAACACCCCGCGACGATCGGGGGTGGAATCGCCCGTTTGGCGTGGGCTTACGACGACGAGATCGACATGGACTACCACGTCCGCCGCTCCGCCCTGCCGTCCCCGGGACGGGTCCGCGACCTGCTGGAGCTGACCTCGAGGCTGCACACCAGCCTGCTGGACCGGCATCGCCCGCTGTGGGAACTGTACGTGGTGGAGGGGCTCAACGACGGCCGGTTCGCGATGTACACCAAGATGCATCATGCCCTGATCGACGGTGTGTCCGCGATGAAGCTGATGCAGCGCACCCTGTCGACCGACCCGGACGACACCGAGGTGCGGGCGATGTGGAATCTGCCCCGGCCGACGCGCCCGCCGTCCGGCGGATCGTCATCTCCGTTCAGCTCACTGGTCAAGCTGGCCGGATCGGTTGTGGGCCTTGCCCCTTCGACTTTGAAGCTGGCCCGCGCCGCCCTGTTCCAGCAGCAGTTGACGCTGCCGTTTGCGGCGCCGCACACCATGTTCAACGTCAAGATCGGCGGAGCGCGCCGGTGCGCTGCGCAATCCTGGTCGCTGGAGCGCGTCAAGGCCGTCAAGCAGGCAGCCGGGGTCACCGTCAACGATGCCGTCCTGGCGATGTGCGCCGGCGCGCTGCGGTATTACCTGATCGAACAGGGCGCGCTGCCCGGCACTCCGCTGATCGCGATGGTCCCGGTGAGCCTGCGCTCCAAAGACGATGCCGACGGCGGCGGCAACAAGGTCGGCAGCCTACTGTGCAACCTCGGCACTCACGTCGAGGACCCCGCGGAGCGGATCAAGATCATCAGCGAGTCGATGCGCGCCAACAAGAAGGTGCTCGCCGAGTTGCCGCAACTGCAGGTGCTCGCGCTGTCCGCGCTACACATGGCGCCGTTGACGTTGGCGGGCATACCGGGCTTCCTGTCGACGGTGCCGCCGCCGTTCAACATCGTCATTTCCAACGTGCCGGGCGGGACAGATCCGCTGTACTACGGCGGCGCCCGGCTCGATGGCAGCTACCCGATGTCCAACATCCCCGACGGCCAAGCGCTGAACATCACCCTGGTGAACAACGCGGGCAATCTCGACTTCGGACTGGTCGGTTGCCGTCGTAGCGTGCCGCACCTACAGCGGCTGCTGCTCCACCTGGAATCGTCGCTGAAGGATCTGGAGCAGGCCGTCGGAGTCTGAGGATCACCCGGATGCCCAGACTCAGCGCCGGTTTGCTGCTGTATCGGGCACCGGCCGGCGTCGTCGACGTCCTCATCGCGCATCCCGGTGGCCCGTTCTGGGCGCGCAAAGACGATGGGGCGTGGTCGATTCCGAAAGGGGAATACCCCGACGGCGACGACCCCTGGCGGGCGGCCCGGCGGGAGTTCACCGAGGAGCTGGGCTTGCCGGTTCCGGACGGGCCGCGAATCGACCTGGGCGTGGTGAAACAACCGAGCGGCAAAGTGGTCACCGTCTTCGCAATCGAAGCCGACCTCGACATCACCGACGTGCGCAGCAACACCTTCGAGCTGGAGTGGCCGAAGGGGTCCGGCACGGTGCGAGCGTTCCCCGAGGTCGACCGGGTCGGCTGGTTTCCGGTGGCGCAGGCGCGTACCAAGCTGCTCAAGGGGCAGCGGGCATTCCTTGACCGGCTGATGGCACAGCCGTCGGTGGCAGGCTTAAGCGAGGGTTCGTGACGGCGTATGTTCGCATGATGCAGACATTGCGCACACCCGACGAGCGGTTCGACGACCTCCCTGACTTTCCTTACGCGCCAAGGTATTGCGAGTTGCCCGACGGCGAAGGCGGGACCCTGCGGGTCGCCTGGGTGCAAGACGGGCCGGACCGCGCCGACCCCGTGCTGATGCTGCATGGCGAGCCGTCATGGTTCTATCTGTACCGCAAGATGATTCCGGTCCTGGCCGCCGCGGGCCATCGTGTCATCTGCCCGGATCTGGTCGGTTTCGGCCGTTCGGATAAGCCGACCCGTCGCGAAGACCACAGCTATGCGCGTCATGTCGAGTGGATGCGCGCGCTGGCTTTCGACGTGCTGGACCTGCGCAACGTGACCCTGGTCGGACAGGACTGGGGCGGGCTGATCGGATTGCGGCTGGCCGCCGAACATCCCGAGCGCTTCGCGCGGCTGGTCGTCGCCAACACCGGACTGCCCAACGGAGAGCAACCGATGGCCGAGATCTGGTGGCGCTTCCGGGAAGCGATCCAGACCGCGCCGAAGCTGGACATCGGCTGGTTCGTACAGGGGGGATGCCGGCGACAGATGAGTGACGCGGTGCGTGCCGGCTATGACGCTCCATTTCCCGATGACGACTACTGTGCCGGCCCGCGCGCCATGCCCGGCTTGGTGCCGACCGCCCCGGACGACCCGGCGGCAGCGGCGAACAAGACGGCCTGGACGAAACTGTGTGTGAGTCCGACGCCGATGCTGGTGGCGTTCAGCGACAGCGACCCCATCACCGGGCCGATGGCCGAGATCTTCAAGCGTGAGATGCGCGGTGCGCAGGGCGTCGATCACCCGGTGGTGCACGGCGCCGGCCATTTTCTGCAAGAGGACGCCGGCGAAGAGCTGGCCGACTACATCGTGAAATTTCTGCGCCGCTGACCAAGCCCGCGTCGCCGGAAGACCACGAACAAAACCACCTCCGCCACGATGACAGCCATCAGGAATCCGGCGAACAGGATCACCACGATCGGGATGGCGACGTTGTCGTAGGCGACGACCAGTTGCCGGTAAGCGTCGTCGTCGGGCGCGTTGCCGAACGTGAAATCCGAAGAGATTTGCGACGTTTGGTACACGTCGACCTGAGTCTTGGTCAGATAGGACCCGTGGTTGCCGGCCAGTTCCCGCAGCACCGGGTCACGAACCTGGCCGGCGGTGCTGTCAACGCGTCCAACTCCACGAAGGTTGCCTTGTCCGCCTCGGTGAGGGTCGCCGGCGTGGGGGTCGGAATCACCAGGGCGACGCTATCGGTTGTGGCGTCCAACGCGAGCCGCATCACGATGGTCTCGGTAGTCCCATCCCAATGCGCCAGTGCCACTTCATGATTCATGGTTTCGTGGGCGCCACCCGGAGCGATCGCCGCGCCGCACGCGCAGGCATGGCCAGGCCAGCACCGTGGTCGCCAGGGTCACCGATACCAGCAGACCAACGACGAACACCAACCGGCAGACGCGTAGCACCGCCATGCCGCAGATGCTACGCGCCGCCCTGGTCGCGGCCACCCACTTTGACCGGGGCGCACGCGAGGTACGGGCACAATGTCAGCATGACGACGCGGCCCCTGGCGCCCACCGAATATGCCGAACCGCAGGCATTGCTGCTGCAACTGCTGGACCCCGCGATCCGGGCCAACCCGTATCCGGTGTGTGCGCAGCTTCGTGACCATGGGCCGCTGCAGCTGCCGGAGGCCGACTTCGTCCTCTTTTCGACCTATCACGACTGCGACGAGGTGCTGCGGCACCCGTCGTCGAGCAGCGACCGGTCCAAGTCGAAGATCGGCCGGCGGCAGGCGCCGAGTGCACCGGTTCCGGACCCCGAAATCCCGCCCGGCTTCTTGTTTCTCGATCCACCCGATCACACCCGGCTGCGCAAGCTGGTCAGTAAGGCCTTCGCTCCGAAGGTGGTGAACGCATTGCGACCCGACATCGGTGCGCTGGTGGACGGATTACTGGACGGGATCGCCGAGAAGGGCCGTTTCGACGTGGTCGGCGACTTCGCCTATCCATTGCCGGTGGCGGTGATCTGCCGGCTGCTCGGGGTGCCGCTGGAAGACGAGCCGCAATTCAGCCGGGCATCGGCATTGCTGGCGCAGTCGCTGGACCCGTTTCTCACCTTCACCGGCCAGCATTCCGAGGACTTCTCCGACCGGCTGGCGGCCGGCACCTGGCTACGCGAGTATCTGCGCGGGCTGATCGCGAGGCGCCGGTCGCAGCCCGGCGACGACTTGATGTCCGGCCTTATCGCGGTAGAGGAGTCCGGCGATCAGTTGACCCAGGAGGAGATCGTGTCGACCTGCATGCTGCTGCTGGTCGCCGGACACGAGACCACGGTGAACCTGATCGGCAACGCCATCTTGGCGCTGTTGCGCGATCGCCGGCACTGGGTTGCGCTGGGCGCCGACGCTGCCGGGGCGCCGGCGGTCATCGAGGAAACCATGCGCTACGACCCGCCGGTGCAACTGGTCGGCCGAATTGCGGGCGACGACATGGCGATTGGGAACATCTCGGTGGCTAAGGGTGACACGATGATGCTGCTGCTGGCGGCGGCGCATCGCGATCCCGCCGAGTACGACCGACCAGACACCTTCGACCCGGATCGTGGGCCGTTGCGGCACTTGGGTTTTGGCTATGGGGCACACTACTGCCTGGGCGCCCCACTGGCGCGGTTGGAAGCCGGTGTGGCGTTGTCGGCGATCACCGCACGATTCCCCGGCGCCAGGTTGGCCGATGAGCCGCAGTACAAAACGAACGTCACGCTGCGCGGGCTCCAGACGTTGTCCGTCGTGATCTAGTCGGCCGCTGAGCCGTTGGGGCGGCCTGGGTCTGGTCACTTGAGTCACTTGAGTCACTTGCGTCACCAAGTGTTGGGGGTAGGCGTTGTGCCCGGCTTGTAGCGACAGATCCGTTGCGCTGCTGGGGTTGTCGCGGATAGGTGGGCACATTGGGTGTTGGTCTTTCCGGTGGCCGGTGTGGCGGGTGTGGCTCACGTTGGCGTTGGGGGTGATGAGATCGATTGTCGGAGCGGTGTGTTGGTTGCGGTGGCACCGGCGAACCCGGTGCGTTGTTCGCTGTGGGTGAAATGTGGAATCGGTTGTTGGGCAGTCGGTTTCTGCCCGGTTTTTGTCGGTGCCCGCCGATAGGTTGGGTTCATGGATTGGCAGGCGATCACGGCGGCCTTCGACGGGTTGGATGCGGCGCTGGATGCGGTGATGGGCCTGAACTTTGATGCGTTGAGCACCGCGCAGTGGTTGACGCTGCTGGGGCGCTGCGAAACCGTGCGCCGCCGCCTACCCGTGCCCGAGCATCAGCTGATCAACCACCTGGCCCGCCAAGCCAGCGCCGCAGAACTGGGCG
>NZ_UPHQ01000275.1 GCF_900566055.1 Mycobacterium innocens | reverse complement strand
TAGCACTCCGGGAAGAGACGACGGGAGGGCCGTCGCCTACCAACTGACCTGATCACCGTGCCGCCCCGGCAGCACGAACAACAAATCGGGTTACCGCAACCCCACACACTGCTCACCGCCAGCGCCGGAACCCCACCCCCACGTGCTCACCCTGGATGCCCGCGAACAGTCTGACTACGGATCAGAAGGTTGGGAGTTCGAATCTCTTCGGGCGCGCTCGCAAAGGCCGTCTGAACTGAACAGATGCCACACCGGGCAAGGCTTGCGGCCACCACCGCGTCTGGTACCGCCATGCCTCAGCGTGGATCCATCACCTGTCCCGCAAAGACCAGGGCGCCGGTCTTGGTGCCGGGTTGCAGCGCAGTCATATGTGGCCTCCTTCAGCGGCCGCTGGGACGATCATCGCCGCTGTCCCCGACAATAGACCCGGCCATGAGGCCGATAGGGGTCTTTGAATACGGCCGGCGGTCAGGCTCGTCCCGCTCGGGAACCTGGTCTCGGATGCGACCCCTGGTCCTACGACCGGCTCCGTTAGCTTTCCCAAGCCAGCGCGGCACCTTGCGTTCCGGGAACCTCCGGTGTGCGCAGATCGGCAAGCCCAACGCTGAGCGTCGGCAGTCAACTAGTGCCGCGACTCGATGATGTTCAGCGCCCGCTCGAATAGGTGCACGGTGGCCGCATGCAGTTGGTCACCGACTTCCTTTTCGGCCTTGCCCGCGCAGGCGCGGGCCAGTGTGCCCTCGATCACGATGCCGAGCTTGAAGCAGGCCAGCACGGTGTACCAGGTGATGTGCGACAGGTCGCGGGTGGTGTTGTCGGCATACCGGTGCAGCAGGTCGTCGGTACTGGCGAGTCCGCTTTGGCCGCCCAGGGCGTGACTGAAGACGCTCGACCCGTCGGGCTGCCGCCAGGTCGCCAGCAGCCAGCCCAGGTCCAGCAGCGGGTCGCCGATAGTGCACATTTCCCAGTCGACGATGGCGATTACGTCCGGCCCGGTCCAGGAGAACATGACGTTGGCCGCGTGGTAGTCGCCGTGCATGATGCCGGGTCTCCACGTCGTCGGCCGATGGCGCTGCAGCCACGTTGAAACCTGCTCGATTCCCGGGATCTGCGGGCCGGGATAGCCGTCGTACTGCTGATAGGACTCCAGCTCGGAAAGCCAGCGCGGCACTTGGCGTTCCAGGAAGCCTTCCGGTTTGCCGAAGCCGGCGAGCCCGACGGCGACATGGTCCACGGCGCCCAGCCTGGCCAGCGCATCGGCCATCGACAGGCCCATCCCGTACCGCACCTGTGCGTCGCCCGCGTGTAGCGGCGGGAGTCCTTCACCGGCGTTGAAACCCTCGACGGGCTCCATCAGGTAGAAGACCGCGTCACCGAGCACACCGGGGTCGTCGCAGGTGGCGATCAGCCGCGGATGCGGGACGTCGGAGCCGGCCAGCGCGGCCAGAACCTGGGTTTCCCGCAGGATCACCGTGTTGCTGCGCGGACGCAGGTGTCGCGGCCCGCGCCGCAGCACATACTGCCGGCCGGACCTGGTGAATCGCAGCATGACGTTTTGCGTTCCGCCGGTTACCGCGGAGACGTCCTGCAATGGACCCTCGCCGAGTCCCCGCTCGGACATCCATGCGGCCACCGCTTCCAGGTCCACCCGTAAAAACCTACTCTGGTGCAATGACGTCGCCGGTACTCCAACGTTGGATCGAGATCGTAGATTCCGGGCGCATCGATGGTCTCGACAGGTTGCTCGCCGAGGACGCGGTCTTCTTCTCGCCCGCGGTCTTCAGGCCGCAGGAAGGGCGGGCGCAGGTCGTCGCGTATCTGACTGCAGCGTTGAAGTTGTTCGGCGACTCCGGTTTTCACTACGTCGAACAGTGGCACCGTGAACGCTCGGCCATACTCGAGTTCGAAGCCGAGGTGGCAGGCATCTACGTCAACGGAATCGACATGATCCACTGGAACGACCACGGCCAGATCGTCGCGGTCAAGGTGATGATTCGCCCGGTGAAGGCGCTTCAGGCCATCATCCCGAAAATGGCCGAACTGCTGGGCCACTCCTAAGACTTGGCGCGCAGGCTGTATCGAACCGTCTGAGCCCGGATCATGCCGTCGGCGAACACGAACGTGTCGACGCCGTCGTCGACCCGGTGCTGCGCCGCATCGGCGGCCCACTCCAAGAACAGCACGTCGCCTTCGAAGATCTGAGTTTTCAAGTTCCAAGCCGCGTCGGGCAGTTCGTCGAGCAACCTGACGAACACCTGCCGGATGGCGTCCTTGCCGCGCGCGACGCCGGCTGAGGTGAGCACCACGGAGTCGTCGGCGTAGTCGGCGACGATCTCGTCGAGGTCGCCGGTGGCCAGCGCCCGACCGTGGTGGGCGAATACTTCCTGGGGCGTGCGAGTCATAGCGAGCGATCGTAGCTCGCGCCCGCTGGAAGAATGGTTCGCGAAACCGACTTTTCGACGCGACCTTTTTATCCGACGAGGTGTGGCGATGCCGCGAACTGACAACGATTCCTGGGACATCACCGAAAGTGTGGGAGCCACCGCCTTGGGCGTGGCGGCCGCTCGCGCCGCCGAGACCGAGAGCGAAAACCCGCTCATCAAGGATCCATTCGCGCGGGTGTTCGTCGAAGCGGCGGGCGAGGGCATCTGGTCGGTTTTCGCCGATCCCCGGTTGCTGGCCCAGGCGGCCGATACCGAGCCCGGGGTGCGGTCGCGGGTTCGCGCGATGGTCGACTTCATGGCCACCCGGACGGCGTTCTTCGACGAGTTCTTTCTCGGCGCGGCCGACGCGGGTGTGCGGCAAGTGGTGATTCTGGCGGCGGGACTGAACGCCCGCGCGTGGCGGCTGCCGTGGCCCGACGGCACCGTCGTTTATGAGCTGGACCAGCCCAAGGTGCTGGACTTCAAGACGGCGACGCTGCGCCGGCACGGCGCACGCCCGACGGTACACCTGGTGAACGTTCCGATCGATCTGCGGCAAGACTGGCCAACGGCCTTGCAAGAGGCCGGATTTGATGCGTCCAAGCCTTCGGCCTGGTCGGCGGAGGGCCTGCTGCGTTACCTTCCGGCGAAGGCCCAAGACCTCTTGTTCGAGCGCATCGATGCCCTGAGCCCGCCCGGCAGTCGGCTTGCCTGCAACGCGCCCGGCGAGGGCTTCCTCGACCCGGACCTGGTGCGACGCCAGCGTGAGGACATGCAGCGCATGCGAGCCGCCGCCGCCCGGCTGGTCAAGGTCGAGGTTACCGACCTCGACGAGCTGTGGTACGCCGAGGAACGCACCGCCGCGGCCGACTGGCTATCGCGACACGGCTGGCAGGTGTCGTCGCAGACCATGTCCGAGGTGTTGGCCCGTTATGGACGCAGCGTGCCCAGCGATCTCGAAGATTCCATGCCGCCAACGCTTTTCGTGTCCGCGCAGCGACCGGCGGCCTGATCGCAATTGGCCGGCACCGCACGGCTCGTGGTGTTACCTCGGGGTCACCGCCCGCTGGCAAATGTGAGTTCACCGAATGCCCGAATTTGCGTTTACGTCAGAGTTACGCTGCCGTCAATAGTTCACCGAAGAACGGCTGGAGGTAACAATGGCGCACCTGGTGGCGATTCCGGAGATGCTGGCTTCGGCGGCGACGGATCTGGAAGGGATCGGTTCAGTGTTGGGCGCGGCCAGCGCGTCGGCTGCCCTCCCGACCACCGGGGTGCTGGCGGCCGGAGCCGATGAGATCTCGGCGGCCGTAGCGTCGGTGTTTGCCGGCCACGGGCAGGCCTACCAGGCAATCAGCGCTCAGATGAGCGCGTTTCACGCCCAGTTTGTGCAGGCACTCAATGGCGCGGGAGGCGCTTACGCGGCCGCCGAGGCGGCCAACGCCTCGCCGTTGCAGGCGCTGCAAGACACCGTGTTGGGTGCGATCAATGGTCCGCCGGCCGGAAATCCCGGCAATGGCGGCCTCGACGGCGTCAACGGCATCAGCGGCCTGCTGTGTTCGGCAGCCTAGGCCTCTAGGGTAGCGCCGGCGTTCAGAGCCGGACCGAAGCCGCATTCGGCAACCGAGGCCGGATATGCGGGAGTTTGATCCTAGTCCCGCGCAACAGCTTTCAGCTCGGCAGTCACGGCGGCAGCCTACTCCGCGAGCATGCCTTCCACGTCGTCCTTGATTGCCGCGATCGCGTCGACGGGGGTGAGGTTCTGGCCTTGACTGTTCTGGCCGAGTTGCGGCCAGCCTGTGCCGTCGGGCCCGCGCAGTTGATCCCAGATCTCGCGAACCTTGGTCAACAGCTCGGTCTGCTCCTCGTCGGTGAGCGCCATCAGCGGTCCTCCGTTCGCTGTGATGCCGCAGGCGGCGGCGAATTGCCGTGGTGTCAGTCCGTCGGCTGAGTTCATGTCGCACCGGCCGAACGGCGGTGCCCCCTGCGGCAGATTCGGGCTGTAACCCGAGCCGTCGGTGTACTGGTGGGCGACCTGGCCGGGAAGGTGGGGATTGGAGCCATACCCGGCCGCGATCACCCGCAGGCCCCAGTGGACGCACCCGCCACATATTCCAAAAGTCATAAGCATTGGCATAGCCGATGATTCGCCTGGGCTAACCGGCGTAATCGGCCAGGTTCCAATACAACTGATTGATCCACGCCGACCCGTCGCCCGGCGGGTTTCCGCCCGATTCGACGTCGAGCATCAATGCCACCCGCCGGTGCAAGCCGCCTTCGGCGTCGATCATGGCGCGCACGGTATTGGCGTTGGCCAGCCAATTCGGACGGACGTAGGTGTAGACGATCCCGAATTCCAAACGCCGGCTGTCCAACGCGCCCCGCATCCAGGCATAGTTGCGCGCGAAGTTTTGATCTCGATAGGTGCCGTCGGAAACCCGAATGGAAAGCACCCGATAGGGATATGAGTCGTCAACCGGCACTTGATATTCGGATACGTCGGCGAACAATGTATCAGGCACGGCCCCCCAATCACCGTTTACCACAAGGCTTGTCGCCCATGGTACAGATCCGGTTCACGGGTATCGGGCTGGCCGGGCGGGTATGAGCGGGTATTGTCCCGGTCATGGCTGACCGACCCGCCACGGTTGACGACGTGCACCGGATCGCCGCGTCGATGCCACACGTGAACCGGGTGGCCGGGCCGCAGGGCAACCCCATCTACCAGGTGGGCGGCAAGTCGTTCGTTTACTTTCGCACCCCGCGGCCGGACGCGGCCGACCCGGACACCGGTGAGCGCTACACCGACGTCATCATCCTGTGGGTGGAGTCCGAGGCCGACAAGCTGGCCCTGACCCAGGATCCGGCGTCACCGTTTTTCACCACCCCGCACTTCGACGGACATTTGTCGGTGCTCGTGCGGGCCAGCCGATTGGCGGAAATCGGCACCACCGAACTGGCCGAACTGATCCAGGACGCTTGGCTGTCACGCGCCTCGAAGAGGCGCGCGGCACAGTGGCTCGGCGCCCAAATCCGGTAGTTTGCCGGCCCGCGGAAATTCTGACCGCTAATTCGCTTGGGGTTCGCCCGGGCACCATGTTTGAACATGGGTGCAACGGGTATCTCAGGTTCTGCGGGATTTTTCTCGAAACACAATGGAGGTCACCATGCGTGGGCGCGGAGTTGTCGGGGCGGTTGTGCTCGTGTGGTTACTCATCGGGGTCTTCGCGACGTGGCAGCGAGGCTACTTCAAAGGTGAGCAAACAAGTTGCGCTTCAGCGGGAACCGTTGCGGTGACGGTGATCGCGGGCCCCCTGAATTACCTGGGTGTCAACCCGAAAGTAACAAATTGCCATTTGCCGCAGCCCAGCTCAATGCAGCCGGGCGATCACATCCCCTCGATGTAAAGGAAGTCGCCATGATCGTCGTCGGTGCCATCTTGCTCATTCTCGGATTCGTGTTCGGCATCCATTTGCTGACGGTGTTCGGGATCATCTTGCTGGTGATCGGAGCCGTGCTCTGGGCTCTGGGCTCCATGGGCCGCCCGGTCGCCGGCCGGCGGTACTGGTACTAGCACCCGGTGCCCAAGGTCGCGTGACCCACAGTGGCCACGCGATCACGCGACCTTTCACAGCTTGCGCATAGCAACGGCATAGCGTCGGCCTAGTGCGGTGCGGATACTGGAAACCGTGACGAGCCCGCGATCTCCGGCCCAGCGAGTCGTCATGTCCCGCGCCGACGGACAACCGATCAGTGTCCTGGTCGTTGACGACGAACCCGTTCTCGCCGAAATGGTTTCAATGGCGTTGCGCTATGAGGGCTGGAATATCACCACGGCGCAAGACGGCGCATCGGCGATCGCAGCGGCCCGCGCCGCGCGGCCCGACGTCGTCGTACTCGACGTGATGCTGCCCGACATGAGCGGCCTGGAGGTTCTGCACAAGTTGCGCCGAGAGAATCCTCGCCTGCCGGTGCTGCTGTTGACGGCCAAGGACGCGGTGGAAGACCGCATCGCCGGGCTGACCGCCGGCGGCGACGACTACGTCACCAAACCGTTCAGCATTGAGGAGGTCGTGCTGCGGCTGCGCGCGCTGCTGCGGCGCACCGGCGTCACCACCGTCGACAGCGGTGCCCAACTCGTGGTCGGAGATCTGGTGCTCGACGAGGACAGTCACGAGGTCGCCCGCGCCGGCGAACCGATCTCCTTGACCTCCACCGAGTTCGAGCTGCTGCGCTTCATGATGCGCAACTCCAAGCGGGTGCTGAGCAAGGCCCAGATCCTGGACCGGGTATGGAGCTACGATTTCGGCGGCCGGTCCAACATCGTCGAGTTGTACATCTCCTACCTGCGCAAAAAGATCGACAACGGTCGCGCACCCATGATCCACACGCTGCGCGGCGCCGGCTATGTCCTCAAGCCGGCCCGTTAACGCTCCGCGGGCCTGGTCATTGCGCCTGCGACTGCTGGTCGGACAGGTCGTCGTTCTGGTGCTGGTCTGTATCGGAATCACCGCGGCCACCGAACTGGCCCTGCGCCACCATCTGGTGAAGCAGCTCGATGGCCAGCTCAGCGGGGCCTCCTACCGGTCGGCGTTGCTGTACCCCGAGCCGCCGCACCGGCACGAACCGCGCTACGTGAGGACCGGCCCCGGCCCCCGGTTTCTCGACGCGCCCGGCCAGCCGGCCGGCTTGGTCGCGGCAGTGGTCAGCAACGGCAAGACGATCGACGCCGGCTACCTGACCGGCAGTGGTGCCCGGGCCGCGCTGAGCGACAACGCCCAGGCGCAGCTGGCCGCGATCGCGGGCAGCCGCACACCGGTGACCTTGAACCTCGACGGCCTGGGCCGCTACCGGGTGGTCGCGGCCCCGAGCCGAAACCGCACCGACGTCATCGTCACCGGCCTGTCGATGTCGGGCATCGACAACACGATGTTGCGGATGCTGGTCATGTTCGGCATCGTCACCGCGGTCGCGCTGCTCGCCGCGACCACCGCCGGGGCGATGATCATCCGGCGGGCGCTGGCGCCGCTGCGGCGCGTCGCCCAAACCGCGACCGAAGTCGTCGATTTGCCGTTGGATCGGGGCGAAGTCGCATTGCCGGTCCGGGTGTCCGACACCGACGCGAACCCCTACACCGAGGTGGGTCAACTCGGATCGGCCCTGAACCGGATGCTCGACCACATCGCGACCGCGCTGTCGACGCGGCAGGCCAGCGAAACCCGGGTGCGCCAGTTCGTCGCCGACGCCAGTCACGAGCTGCGCACACCGCTGGCCGCGATTCGCGGCTATACCGAACTCGCGCAACGCATGAGCGACGACCGTGAAGCGGTGGCTCATGCCATGAACCGGGTGGCTTCGGAGACCGAGCGGATAACCCGTCTCGTCGAGGACCTGTTGCTACTGGCCCGCCTGGACTCCGGACGGCCGCTGGAACGCGAACCGGTGGACCTGTCGCACTTGGCGGTTGACGCGGTCAGCGACGCACACATCGCGGGCCCGGATCACAAGTGGGAACTCGACCTGCCGCCGGAGCCCGTGGTGGTCACCGGTGACGGCGCGCGATTGCATCAAGTGGTAGCCAATCTACTTGCCAACGCCCGCATCCACACCGGCCCCGCCACGGTGGTGACGACCCGGTTGAGTGTGCAGCCGGGGCACGCCCTGCTGCAGGTGATCGACAACGGCCCGGGCATTCCGGCAGGACTGCAGCCGGAGGTATTCGAGCGGTTCGCTCGCGGGGACACCTCGCGCTCCCGCAAGGGCGGCAGCACCGGGTTGGGTCTGGCGATCGCGTCTGCAGTTGTCAAGGCCCACAACGGGACCATCACCGTCAACAGCTCGCCCGGATATACCGAGTTCGGGGTGCGGTTGCCACTCGACGGGTGGCAACCGCCCGCATCGTCACACGGTTGAATGCCGTGCTCTCCCGGGCTGCTAGGGGCAGGTGACGTCGATTTCGAACGGCTTGTTCACCGGCTGCATCGGGTTGGCCATGTCGACGCCGGTCGCGGTGCCGGTGATCTTGTAGGTGCTGCCCCTCTTGCTCGCCTCGGCTTTGCCCTGGCCGGTGCCGGAGGTGTATCCGAGTGTCACGCCGTTGACGTTGCCCAGGCCGACCGACTTCACCTCGGGCGGGTTGGCGTCGGTGAGCACGGCGGCGATGCCGGTGGCTGCCCCACCGATCGCGATGTTGACATTGCCGGCCGCCGTCGTGCAGACGACCGAGCCGGTCACGTGCTGGTCCTGACCGTCGATCGTGACCTTCGTTCCCGACGCCCCGCCACCACCGGAGCTTGTCGATGTGGTGCCGCTGCTGGAGCTTCCGCCGCTACTGGTCGATTTGTTGCTCGAACATCCGGGAAGGCCCGCGACCAGAATCGCCGCTCCGGCTACCGCCACCGTCAGTCCACGCTTCACCTGTGCTCCTTTGCCGTCGTAGCGATCCGCTGGCTTTGGGGACCGCCCCGGCAGTATGCAAGTTAACCGGACGAGGGTCTAGGGTCCTAAGCAACTATTTCTATCCTCTATATTTCCTGCTAGTCACTTGAGAGGATCTACCGGGGACCGTCGCGTTAATGGCAATGTATTGCCGGTGAACGTCAAACCCCCTTCTGCGGCCATCGAGTCCGCCCATCGCGAATATGTTCCTCCGAGCGATGACCCGACCGACTTCGACAATGCCGATCGCGGATTCATCGCGGCATTGTCCCCATGCGTCATCAAGTCGGCCGACGGCCGCGTGGTTTGGGACAACGACGCGTATTCATTCCTGCGCGGACCCGCGCCGACATCGGTGCATCCCAGCCTGTGGCGGCAATCGAGACTGGCCGCCAAACAAGGCTTGTTCGAAGTGGTGCCCGGTATCTACCAGGTCCGTGGCTTCGACATCTCCAATATCAGCTTCGTCGAGGGCGATACCGGCATCATCGTCATCGATCCGCTGGTCTCCACCGAGGTCGCCGCGGCGGCGCTGGATTTGTATCGTGCCCACCGCGGCGGTGACCGCTCCGTCGTCGCGGTGATCTACACCCACAGCCACGTCGATCATTTCGGGGGCGTGCTGGGCGTCACGTCACAGGCCGACGTCGACGCCGGCAAAGTCTCGGTGTTGGCCCCGGAAGGTTTCACCGCGCACGCCGTCCAGGAGAACATCTACGCCGGCGGCGCCATGATGCGTCGCGCCGGCTACATGTATGGCTCCTACTTGCCGCGCGGCCCCCAGGGGCAGGTGGGCTGCGGCCTGGGGCAGACACTTTCGACCGGTGAGGTGTCGCTCATCGTGCCGACCGTCGACATCAGGCAGACCGGCGAGACACACACCATCGACGGGGTGGAGATCGAGTTCCAGATGGCCCCGGGCAGCGAAGCCCCCGCCGAAATGCACTTCTATTTCCCGCGCTTCCGCGCGCTGTGCATGGCCGAGAACGCCACCCACAACCTGCACAACCTGCTGACGTTGCGCGGGGCGCTGGTGCGCGATCCGCGTGCCTGGTCGGGGTATCTCACCGAGGCGATCGAGACGTTTGCTCATCGCGCCGACGTCGTGTTCGCCTCACACCACTGGCCAACTTGGGGGCAGGACAACATCGTTGAGTACTTGTCGCAGCAACGCGACATGTATTCATATCTGCACGACCAGACGCTGCGGTTGCTGAACCAGGGGTACACCGGTGTCGAGATCGCCGAAATGTTCCAGATGCCGCCGGCGCTGGAGCGGGCATGGCATACCCACGGCTACTACGGGTCGGTCAGCCACAATGTGAAGGCGATCTACCAGCGCTACATGGGCTGGTTCGACGGCAACCCGGGCAGGTTGTGGCCCTACCCGCCGGAAGCCATCGCTCCCCGTTACGTCGAGGCTATGGGAGGCATCGACCGAGTCGTCGAGCTGGCTGGTAAAGCCGTTGCCGATGGCGACTTCCGCTGGGCGGCAACGCTTCTCGATCACGCGGTGTTCACCGACAGCAACCATGCCGCGGCCCGGCAACTCTACGCCGACACCCTGGAGCAGCTCGCCTACGGCGCGGAGAATGCGACGTGGCGTAACTTCTTCCTGTCCGGGGCGACGGAGCTGCGGGACGGCAACCTCGGCACGTCGGGGCAGGCGCTGTCGCCGACGTTCTTCGACCAGCTGACCCTGGACCAGATCTTCGATGTCGTGGCCATCAGCATCAACGGCCCGCGTGCCTGGGACCTGGACCTCGCGATCGACTTCAGCTTCACCGAGCCGGCGGAAAACTATCGGTTGACCCTGCGCAACGGTGTGCTGATCCATCGCAAGGTCGCCGCCGACCCGGCGACGGCGAACGCGACCGTGACGGTAGGCGACAAGGTTCGGCTGGTCACCGCGGCGCTGGGCGATATCAGTTCACCGGGTTTCGAGGTATCCGGAGACGAGACGGTGCTGCAGACCTTCCTGGGTGTCCTCGATCGGCCCAACCCGGCTTTCAACATCGTCACGCCCTAGCGCTCGCCCGGCCGGCCCTAATCGCTGGGTGCGCTGGTGCCACCTCACCTCACAGCGACGACGCAACACCGCGCGTCCGTGGGAGCCGAGATTGTCGCTGTAACCGTTGAGGGGGCTAAGCCCTACCGCTAGCTCCGGCGCGGAGAGATGAAGGTCGTGGGCTGGTGCGGTTGGGTGGGCACGTCAATCAGGGTGTCCGGCGCCGAGTGTGCACTGATGGGTGTGTCCCGAACGTGGAAGGGAGTTCGATGTAGGTAGAGCTTTCCGAAGCGGTGCTGTGCAGGAGATGAGGGATTGTCGGCCCTTCGGAGTCGCCCTGCGGGGGGTGGCTTCAAACCGCCACAT
>NZ_UPHQ01000338.1 GCF_900566055.1 Mycobacterium innocens | reverse complement strand
CGCGGATTTCCACGCAGGAGATTCGACGCAACTTTTCAGCTGAATTCGTAGCGTAGGGTTCGGTTTCCCCACCAGGGGACTCGGGTGTCGGGGGGGAGGTCGGCTTGCCGGAGGACGGGTGTGTAGGCGCGGCGGTCGAGGCGGACGGTGATGGTGTCGGCGCTGGTGGTGATCGTGCCAGGGGTTTCGAGGAAGCGGCGTTGCAGCACGTCGGGGGTGACGGTGGCGTATCCGGGCAGGCGGGCGCGGAGCGCGGCGAGCAGGGCTTGGGCGAGCACGCAGAGCATGATGTCGAGGTCGACGTTGAGGTTGACCGCCGAGGACAGCGCGTCGGCGTGGAAGGCCTGGATGATCTCGGCGAGGCGCTGCTCGATGGTCATTCGCCGCGCGTAGTGAGTGATCAGGGTCTTGGCGGTGAGGTCGTGGTCGTTGGTGATGATCACGGTGGGGGTGTCGCGACCGAGCCCGGTGATGACGAGTTGACGCACGGTGCCGGGGTAGCCGGTGAGCCGAATTCCGGTGGCCTGGTGCACTTTTGGCCGGTTGAACTTTCCGGGCCGGTCCAGGGTGACGGTGGTGAAATCCTTGTCGGTGAGGGCGTCGATTTGTTTCATCAGCGCGGCCGAGCGCATGCGCAGGGTGAGGAATTTGACGCCGCGGTCGTCGAGTTCGCCGAGCACGGCGTGGGTGGTGACCTTTTGATCCATGATCAGCATGGCCGGATCGGCGCCGGAGGCGGCTTTCCAGTGGTCGCAGAACGCGATCACCTCGCGCGCCTGGCTGGATTTGGCGACATCGGCGTTGGTGTAGATGAGGTTGTGGGTGCCGCTGTCCTGGGCGAAGAAGGTCAGCACGGAGCGGGCGCGTTGGGAGCGGGTGGGCACGTAGTGTTTCTCCAGCACCGGGTCGTGGCCCCAGTGCATGACGGCGTGGAAGTCCAGGTCGAAGATCGCGTCGGCGGCGGTGGCCAGTCCGGCGTCGATCATCTGCTTGTCGAGCGCGGCCAGGAAGCGGCGCTGGTGGTCGTGGCCGGTGCGGTAGGAGTAGTCGGTGAGCGCGGACTTCTTCGGCAGGGTGGAAAGCCCGGCGAACAATGAGGCGGCGGGGTCGGAGATCAGCAGGTCGTCGACGTGAGAGACGCGGCGGGTGCGGGTGAGTTTCAGTGCCAGCAGCGAGAGCAGCCACGAGGTCGCGGGCACCACCCGGGTGCCCGGATAGCCGGCCTTGCGAACCAGGTCGGGCAGGCCGAGTGAGACCAGATCCGGTATGAGCAGCAGTAATCCGGCCTTGCCGGTCTCGATGGTCGCGGGCCAGGTGTCGAAGTCCAGCCGCGCGGTCCGCGGCAGCCGGGTGTCGCGCCCGACGGTGGCCGGGCTGGTGCTGGCCTGCGGCTCGGGGTGGCGCAGCAGCCGCCCGAAGCCTTCCTCGGCGAGGATCTCGCCGACACTGGTGCGATTGAGCGGGGTGTGTTCGGTGGCCAGCCGGGCGGAGATCTCGTAGGTGGACAACCCCTCGCGGCGCAGCTTCGATCACCCGCCCGCGCACGCGCTCCTTGGCCGGCGCCGACCCGGGCACCCGGCCCGGTTTGCGGGGCGGGGCGAACAGATTCAACTTGCCCTGGCGGTAGTCGCGCACCAGGTTGACCATCGCCCACCGGGTGTAGCCGAACCGGGCCCCGGCCTCGGCGTAGGACAGCGCGTCGACGAAGTAGGCGCGCAGCGCCTCGTAGCGGCGGTGGTTCACCTGCTCGGGCGCGGTGAACGCGGACGCCTCATCGTGTTGTGCTGATTTCGCTGGCACATCCCTGTTCTACCAGTTCCACCTATTGGCGAAGCGAGCGCAGCGGGGATCATCGAAAGTGTTGTACTGCAGCAATTCTCGCGATAGATGGGTGGATCGCTTGACAGGAAATCCGAAGATCACGACACGATAACGATCTGATCGAATCGCAAAGTAGCAGCTATATCAGAGCAACAGATCCGAGCGTAAACACGCCTGGATCACACAAATCCCCAGGTCAGCCGCCTGCGC
>NZ_UPHQ01000350.1 GCF_900566055.1 Mycobacterium innocens | reverse complement strand
GCAGGTCGACCTTGACCAGCGTGGCGAGGCAGCGCTTCTTCTGGTCGGTGCGTTCGGCGATCGTGATCCGGTCGAACAGCTCGTTGGCCGACAGGTAGAGCACCTGGCGATATTGCTGGCAGGCCTTGTTGCCCAATGCGCAGGCCACGTAGGTTTTCCCGGCCCCGGTCGGCCCTTGCAGGATTACGTCTTGATGTTTGACCAGGTAGCTGCCGACGGCGAGCCGGGTGATGAGCTCGGTGTTCACGTTCCGTCCGGGCATGGCCTTGATGTCGCCGATGTCGGCATCGGGCTGGGCCAGACCAGCCTGGCGGCGAAGCCGGTGCAGCTTGTTGTCTCGCCTGCGCTCGTACTCCCAGTCGACGGCTTGCTTGACCATCTCCGGCCCGGTCAAGGCCCCGACGCTTGTCGTGTTGGCGAGTTTTTCGAAGTACTCGGCCATGCCTGACAGTCGCATCGCCTTGAGTCTGGTGAGGGTTTCGACGTCGATCATGCCTGGCCCCCGTCGGTGGTGTAGTAGTCGGCGCCACGTACGAAACCCGCGTCGCCCAGCGATGGCGGCGGTGGCGGGTCGGCCGGTTTCCAACCGGCCCATAGCTTTTTGATCAGCGTGTAGGACGGCGTCGGTGTTGCCGCCAACGCGCGACCGCAGGTGTCTTCCAACCGGGTGATGCCACCAGGTTTTTTGGCCAACGCCATCACGCCCAGGCACGACCGGAAGGACTGCTCGACGATGTTGCGGGAAGCCAGGATCGCGTTGATAGCGGCGACGGTGTTCGGGCCGACGGTGGCGGCCCACTGCTCGAAACGTTGCGGTGTCCAATCGATCAGCCGGCTCCGATGCGCCTCGGGCATGTGCGAGGTCACGGTGCAATACCGGCCACGCACCCCCTTGCGCCGCGGATGGGAGGCGACGCGTTCGGTGCCGTCGAAGATCTCGACGGTGTGCGAGGTGATGCGCACATCCAACGACTGGCCGATCAGCTTGGCGGGAACCGAGTAGAAATTCTTGTCGACCTGCACGTGATAGTTGGGTCCCACCTTGGCTTTTCGTAGATCCGCCAACTCAAACTGGACTTGCGCCAGTGGGATCAAAAGCGGCTTCTCGTCTCGGACGAACACGATGTGGCGGGAATCTTCCCGCTTCTGGAACGGCCGAGCGTTGATTTCTGCGACCTCGTCGAAGATCGCCTCGTTAAGCTCGGCAAGACCCACGAACCGCCGGTTGCGTAGTACCGCGGCGACCTGGTTCGCGACGAACCGCACACTGCCCTCGACGACCGGCTTGTCCTGCTAATCCCGAGTTCGGGATTAGCAGGACTATCCCGAGGATTTGGTTATCCCGAGTGTCCGGCGTTGATGCAGGTCGAAGCCGTCTGTAGTACTGATTCCTCGGGATAACGATGCGTGCCTACGCTGCCCGTCTCTGTCGTGTATCTGGAGAG
>NZ_UPHQ01000277.1 GCF_900566055.1 Mycobacterium innocens | reverse complement strand
GGGCGGGGGGATGCGGCCACGACGCGCGAGGAGGAGCCACCGGGGCCCGCGAGGGTGCCGAATGCGGAACTCCGGCCTGCGGACCGGTTTGGCTGCTGCCCGGGCCGGCGGGCCGAGCCGGCCGCATCCGGTCCCGAAGGAATTCGTCGCGCTCGTTCATAAGCTCCTCAGTCGAGTCGGACCACCAACGCCGGACACCGACCAGTATCCGTCCCAGTATCGAGCACCGGCCCGGCTGCCTCACCTGGTGGACCAGGCTCGTTCTCGGCCGGCCTGTCACAAGCGGTTTTAGACTCCTATTAGTATTGTGCAAACTCGACGGCGAGCCGCGTGGTCACTGCCGCAGCGCTTTCCTCGCGCCGTCGACGCCCGACCCGGCGGTTTCCGCACCATGGCTGCCATGCTTTATCACCGAGCGTGTTACCGGTGTGACGGTTGTACGATCGGCTGACCGTGGTGGCAGCGGGTGCTGACGAGCCGCACCAGCAACTTGGTCTAAGTAGTTACTGTGGCCACCGGCAGCACTTCGGAGGCGGGCGAGGGCACGGGTTCGCGGTCCCAAAACGGCAGGTGAGGATGTCGTCGGAGGCCGGTCCCGCGGCACCTACGGCACGGCCGGCGGGCGGGTTACCATTGAGGAAGTTGGCATGTCAGGCGGGTATCGTCATATCGTTTTACGACTTGTCGAGATCGGTACCGGGGCACCGTTCAGCGTTGCACGGACGAATCCCCGGCCTGATCATTCCGCTGGACGGACAGCCTATCGACAAGACCGGAGGGGTCAACGCCCGCAACGTCACGGCATGGCGCCGTCGGAGCTGCTGGTTAGGCCGCGCAGGAAAAGTCTGCTGAAGGGTTAGGTGGGTATGGCGCCCAAGCGCGTCGGGCTATACAACCCCGCATTCGAACACGATTCGTGCGGGGTAGCCATGGTCGTCGACATGCACGGCCGGCGTAGCCGCGACATTGTGGACAAGGCGATCACTGCGCTGCTCAACCTCGAACATCGCGGTGCCGCCGGCGCCGAGCCGCGCAGCGGCGACGGCGCGGGCATCCTCATCCAGGTCCCGGATGCGTTCCTGCGAGAAGTCGTCGATTTCGAGTTGCCGGCTCCGGGTAGTTACGCCACCGGTATCGCCTTCTTGCCGCAGTCGTCCAAGGATGCCTCAGCTGCCTGCGCGGCGGTGGAGAAGATCGCCGAGGCCGAGGGGTTGCACGTGCTGGGCTGGCGGAACGTGCCCACCGACGACTCGTCCCTGGGTGCCCTGTCCCGCGACGCGATGCCCACCTTCCGTCAGGTTTTCATGACGGGCGCCTCCGGCATGACGCTGGAGCGCCGTGCCTACGTGATTCGCAAGCGTGCCGAACATGAACTCGGCACCAAAGGCCCCGGCCAGGACGGCCCCGGCCGGGAGACCGTCTACTTTCCCAGCCTGTCCGGCCAGACATTCGTCTACAAGGGCATGCTCACCACGCCGCAGCTCAAGGCGTTCTACCTCGATCTGCAGGACGACCGGCTGACCAGCGCCCTGGGTATCGTGCACTCGCGGTTCTCCACCAACACCTTCCCGTCCTGGCCGCTGGCGCATCCGTTCCGGCGCATCGCCCACAACGGTGAGATCAACACCGTCACCGGCAACGAGAACTGGATGCGTGCCCGCGAGGCGTTGATCAAGACCGACGTGTTCGGCTCGGAAGCCGATCCAAAAAGCATCGAGAAGCTGTTCCCGATCTGCACCCCGGGGGCCTCCGACACCGCGCGCTTCGACGAGGTGCTCGAGCTGCTGCACCTGGGCGGGCGCAGCCTGGCGCACGCCGTTCTGATGATGATTCCCGAGGCTTGGGAACGCCACGAGTCGATGGACCCCGCGCGGCGGGCCTTTTATCAGTATCACGCCTCGCTAATGGAGCCCTGGGACGGCCCGGCGTCGATGACGTTCACCGACGGCACCGTCGTGGGCGCGGTGCTGGACCGCAACGGCCTGCGGCCGTCGCGGATCTGGGTTACCGACGACGGCCTGGTGGTGATGGCCTCCGAGGCCGGCGTGCTGGATCTCGACCCGTCGACGGTGGTCCGCCGGATGCGGCTGCAGCCGGGCCGGATGTTCCTGGTCGACACCGCGCAGGGCCGCATCGTTTCCGACGAGGAGATCAAGGCCGAACTGGCCGCCGAGCACCCGTATCAGGAATGGCTGGACCGCAACCTGGTTCCGCTGGACACATTACCGGCGGGCAAATACGTGCGGATGCCCCACGACCGGCTGGTGGTGCGGCAGCTGACCTTCGGCTACACCTACGAGGAACTGAACCTGCTGGTGGCGCCCATGGTCCGGACCGGCGCGGAGCCGATCGGTTCGATGGGCACCGATACGCCGATCGCCGTGCTGTCCCGGCGTCCCCGGATGCTGTATGACTACTTCCACCAGTTGTTCGCCCAGGTGACCAACCCGCCGCTGGACGCCATCCGTGAGGAGGTGGTGACCAGCCTGCAGGGCACCACCGGCGGCGAGCGCGACTTGCTGAACCCGGACGCGAACTCCTGTCACCAGATCGTGCTGCCCCAGCCGATCCTGCGTAACTACGAGCTGGCCAAGCTGATCAACCTCGACCCGGACACCGAGGTCAACGGACGTCCGCACGGCATGCGGTCCAAGGTCATTCGGTGTCTGTACCCGGTGGCCGAGGGTGGTGCCGGACTGGCGGCCGCACTGGCCGAGGTGCGTGCTCAGGCGTCGGCGGCGATCGCCGACGGTGCGCGGGTCATCATCTTGTCCGATCGCAACTCCGACGAGAAGCTGGCGCCGATACCGTCGCTGCTCGCCGTCGCCGGGGTGCACCACCACCTGGTGCGCGAGCGGACCCGCACCCATGTGGGCCTGGTGGTGGAATCCGGTGACGCCCGCGAGGTTCACCACATGGCGATGCTGCTGGGCTGCGGGGCCGCCGCGGTCAACCCCTACCTGGCCTTCGAGTCGATCGAAGACATGCTCGACCGGGGCGCCCTGGAATGCCTCGGGGACGGTATCGACCGCAAGAAGGCACTCAACAACTACATCAAGGCCGCGGGCAAGGGCGTGCTGAAAGTGATGTCCAAGATGGGCATTTCGACGCTGGCGTCCTACACCGGCGCGCAATTGTTCCAGGCCGTCGGCATCTCCGAGGACGTGCTCGACGAGTACTTCACCGGGCTGACCTGCCCTACCGGCGGCATCACCCTGGACGACATCGCCGCAGACGTTGCCACTCGTCACTCGCTGGCCTACCTGGACCGGCCGGACGAACGGGCGCACCGCGAGCTCGAAGTGGGCGGGGAGTACCAGTGGCGCCGGGAAGGGGAATACCACCTGTTCAACCCGGAGACGGTGTTCAAGCTGCAACACTCCACCCGCACCGGGCAATACAAGATTTTCAAGGAGTACACCCGCCTGGTCGACGATCAGAGCGAGCGGATGGCCTCACTGCGCGGCTTGCTCAAATTCCGCGCGGGCGTGCGGCCCCCGGTGCCGCTGGAGGAGGTCGAGCCCGCCAGCGAGATCGTCAAGCGCTTCGCGACGGGGGCGATGAGCTACGGCTCGATCTCCGCGGAGGCGCACGAGACGCTGGCGATCGCGATGAACCGGCTGGGTGCCCGCTCCAACAGCGGTGAAGGCGGCGAGGACGTCCGCCGTTTCGAGCGCGATGCCAACGGGGATTGGCGCCGCAGCGCCATCAAGCAGGTCGCCTCGGCCCGTTTCGGTGTCACCTCGCACTATCTGACCAACTGCACCGACATCCAGATCAAGATGGCTCAGGGCGCCAAACCCGGTGAGGGCGGCCAGCTTCCGGGTCACAAGGTGTACCCGTGGGTGGCCGACGTCCGGCACTCCACGCCCGGGGTGGGCCTCATTTCACCGCCGCCGCATCACGACATCTACTCCATCGAGGATCTGGCGCAGCTGATCTATGACCTGAAGAACGCCAACCCGTTCGCGCGGGTGCACGTCAAGCTGGTCTCCGAAAACGGCGTCGGCACCGTGGCCGCGGGTGTCTCCAAGGCGCACGCCGACGTGGTGCTGATCTCGGGGCACGACGGCGGTACCGGGGCGACCCCGCTGACGTCGATGAAGCATGCCGGCGCGCCGTGGGAATTGGGTCTGGCCGAGACGCAGCAGACGTTGTTGCTCAACGGGTTACGCGACCGGATCGTGGTTCAGGTGGACGGCCAGCTCAAGACCGGTCGCGACGTGATGATCGCCGCACTGCTCGGCGCCGAGGAATTCGGCTTTTCCACCGCGCCGCTGGTGGTGGCCGGCTGCATCATGATGCGGGTGTGCCATCTGGACACCTGCCCCGTCGGCGTGGCCACCCAGAACCCGTTGCTGCGGGAACGGTTCACCGGCAAGGCCGAATTCGTGGAGAACTTCTTCATGTTCATCGCCGAAGAAGTGCGGGAATACATGGCGCAGTTGGGCTTCCGCACCTTCAACGAGGCCGTCGGCCAGGTCGGATCGCTGGACACCACCCTGGCGCGGGCCCACTGGAAGGCACACCGCCTGGATCTGACGCCGGTGTTGCATGAGCCCGAGTCGGCGTTCATGAACCAGGACCTGTACTGCAGTTCGCGCCAGGATCACGGCCTGGACAAGGCGCTCGATCAGCAGCTGATCGTGATGAGCCGCGAGGCGCTGGATTCCGGTTCACCCGTTCGTTTTTCGACCACCATCAGCAACGTCAACCGCACGGTTGGCACTATGCTCGGCCACGAGGTGACGAAAGCCTATGGTGGCCAAGGCTTGCCGGACGGCACCATCGACATCACCTTCGAAGGGTCGGCTGGGAACAGCTTCGGTGCCTTTGTGCCCACGGGGATCACATTGCGCATCTATGGCGACGCCAACGACTACGTTGGCAAGGGCCTGTCCGGTGGCCGGATCGTGGTGCGGCCGTCGGACAACGCGCCGCCCGACTATGTCGCCGAGGACAACATCATCGGGGGCAACGTAATCCTGTTCGGCGCCACCAGCGGCGAGGTCTTCCTGCGTGGCGTGGTCGGTGAACGGTTCGCGGTCCGCAATTCCGGTGCGCATGCGGTGGTCGAGGGTGTGGGCGATCACGGGTGCGAGTACATGACCGGCGGCCGGGTCGTCATCCTGGGTCGTACCGGCCGCAACTTCGCCGCCGGTATGTCGGGCGGGATCGCCTATGTCTACGACCCGCACGGCGAGCTACCCGACAACCTCAACACCGAGATGGTCGACGTCGAGACGCTCGACACCGATGATGCGGACTTCCTGCAGGGCATCATCGCGGCGCACGTCGACGCCACCGATTCCCCGGTCGGCCAACGCATTCTGGCCGACTGGCATGGGCAGCAGCGGCATTTCGTCAAGGTGATGCCCCGCGACTACAAACGGGTGTTGCAAGCCATCACCGAGGCCGAGCGTGACGGAGTGGATGTGGACAAGGCGATCATGGCGGCTGCGCATGGCTGACCCGGCCGGCTTCCTCAAATACACACATCGGAGATTGCCGAAGCGGCGGCCTGTTCCACTGCGCCTGCGCGACTGGAAAGAGGTCTACGAGGAGTTCGACAACGAGACGTTACGTCAGCAGGCGACTCGTTGCATGGACTGCGGCATTCCCTTCTGCCACAACGGCTGTCCGCTGGGCAACTTGATCCCGGAATGGAATGACCTGGTGCGCCGGGGTCGTTGGCGCGACGCGATCGAACGGTTGCACGCCACCAACAACTTTCCGGACTTCACCGGTCGGCTGTGTCCGGCGCCGTGCGAGCCGGCGTGCGTGCTCGGGATCAACCAGGATCCGGTGACCATCAAACAGATCGAGCTGGAGATCATCGACAATGCCTTCGAGGAAGGCTTCGTTGAGCCACTGCCGCCGCACACGCTGACCGGCAAGACGGTTGCCGTCGTCGGTTCGGGCCCGGCCGGCCTGGCCGCCGCGCAGCAGCTCACCCGTGCGGGGCACACAGTGACCGTCTTCGAGCGCGACGACCGGATCGGCGGCCTGCTGCGCTACGGCATCCCCGAGTTCAAGATGGAAAAGCGTGTCCTGGATCGGCGGCTGGAGCAGATGCGGGCCGAAGGGACCGAGTTCCGCGCCGGCGTCAATGTCGGGGTCGACATCACCGCCGAGCAGCTGCGCGCCGACTTCGACGCGGTGGTGCTGGCCGGTGGCGCCACCGCCTGGCGCGACCTGCCCATTCCCGGCCGTGATCTGGATGGCGTCCACCAGGCGATGGAATACCTGCCGTGGGCAAATCGGGTCCAAGAGGGTGATGACGTCCTTGGACCCGATGGGCAGCCGCCGATTACCGCCAAGGGTAAGAAGGTCGTGATCATCGGCGGCGGCGACACCGGGGCCGACTGCCTGGGCACCGCGCATCGCCAAGGCGCGGTCAACGTCCACCAGTTCGAGATCATGGCGCGCCCGCCGGACAGCCGGGCACCCTCGACCCCGTGGCCGACCTACCCGCTGATGTATCGGGTCTCGGCGGCCCATGAAGAAGGCGGCGAGCGGGTGTTCTCGATCAGCACCGAGGAATTCGTCGGTGACCACGGGCACGTGACCGCGCTCAAGGCGCACGAGGTGGCCATGCAGGACGGCAAGTTCGTCAAGGTCGAAGGTTCGGACTTCGAACTCGAGGCGGATCTGGTTTTGCTGGCGATGGGATTCGTCGGCCCGGAGAAGCCCGGTCTGCTCAGCGATCTCGGGGTCGAGTTCACCGACCGCGGGAACGTGGCGCGCGGCGACGACTACGAAACCTCGGTTCCGGGTGTGTTCGTGGCCGGTGACATGGGCCGGGGCCAGTCGTTGATCGTGTGGGCGATCGCTGAAGGCCGAGCCGCAGCCGCGGGTGTGGACCGCTATCTGATGGGCTCCACCGCGCTTCCGGCCCCGATCAAGCCGACGGCTGCGCCGCTTCAATAGCCACACCAGTAACACCAGAAACATGCCGTTGATTGCTCGGCGCGTCGCTCGCTGTTTGCCAGACGTCGGGTGTCTAATGGGCCTCTGTGGGCTCCGTCACAGCGATGCGTTGTGGAGTTCCGCCCGAGTTGTCCGATCGCAGGGAGTGTCGCTGTGCATAGCAACCCAGTACCCCGGTCACGGGTGGGGCGAATCGCCTGGTCGTGGTTTCGTCACCCGGTAAAGAGTCACGAGTTTCCCGCCAGGAACGAGCGTCTGGTCACCGCTGAAGAGTTGCTCCGCTTCGCGATGTGATGGCCAGCTGGTTGGCCCCGCTCAGGCGCAACGAGTTTGCTCAGCGATATCAAATTGTTATCTGGGCCCGGATTACGAAAGCAGCCCCGATTCCCGGATCGCCTCAGCCAGCGGCGCAACGACCGCAGGGTCGTGGGGTGGGGAGACATAGACGATTCCGAGGTCCAGACCTTCGGCTGCCAGTGCCGCCGCGGCGTCGACGACCCGCTGGTAGTTGCGTTCCGGATCCAAGCGCAGGTGGGCCGACAGCGTGATCTCGTCCGGATCGCGACCGATGTCGACGCAGTGTGCGGCCAGCACGTCACGCTTGCGGGCGAACTCCTCGGGCGGACCGCCGACGAAGTTCCAGTGCTGGGCATAGCGCGCGGTGATCCGCAGCGTCCGCTTTTCCCCGCTGCCGCCGATACAGATCGGTGGGCGCGGCCGCTGCGGGCCCTTGGGTTCGTTGCGGGCGTCCTTGAGCTGGTAGTACTTGCCGTCGAAGTTGGTGGTCTCCTGGCTGAGCAGGCCGGTGAGCACTGCGCACGCTTCCTCGAACCTGTCGAAGCGTTCCTTGATGCTGCCCAGCTCGATGCCGTAGGCGCCCGACTCTTCCTCGTTCCAGCCGGCGCCGATGCCTAATTCGAGTCGTCCGTTGGAGATGATGTCCAGGGCGGCAGCCATATTGGCCAGCACCGCCGGGTGCCGGTAATGGATGCCGGTGACCAGGGTGCCCAGCCGCAGCCTCCGGGTGGCCTGTGCGAGTGCGGTCAGAGTCGTCCAGCCTTCCAGGCACGGGCCGCTGGGGTCGGAAAAGATCGGGTA
Organism: Mycobacterium innocens; assembly: GCF_900566055.1. Taxonomy (GTDB): domain Bacteria; phylum Actinomycetota; class Actinomycetes; order Mycobacteriales; family Mycobacteriaceae; genus Mycobacterium; species Mycobacterium innocens. The sequence goes on along the minus strand of NZ_UPHQ01000277.1, from coordinate 8,052 downwards.
AAAGTGATCGAAGGTCCAACCGGATTCGTAGACGTCGATGTCGTCGGCTTCCTGCCAGAACGCCAGCATCTGTGCCCACGTGGTGTTTTGCGGTGAGGTCTTGAATGCGAATCGCATGAAGCCGACGGTAGTCCGGCGTCCAAAAGCGCAACTACACTCGAGGCAACGATGTGCTACGCCCCGGGAATCGACACCAAACTCACCCTGCTGGCGGCCGGACTGATCTTCTTGTTGGCGCTTGTCCTCGGGGTGTGGAAGTACCGGCAGATCATGGTCTCCGATGACCGCCGGGCGCATGTTTACGTCGACATCGCTCATCGGGCGGCGCTGCTCTACGCGTTCGCGACGCTGTTGATCGCGGTTTTCGTCGAGCTCAGCGCCTGGCCGGCGTGGCTCAACCTGACGGCAGCGATGGTGGTGGTGTTGTTTTTCGTCGCCGCGATCGGCAGTTACATCTGGCACGGTGCCCGGCGCGACACCGACAACCAATTCGACCCTCCGGCACCGGGAACCCGGCTGGGCATGACCTGGCTCATTCTCGGCGAAATAGGCGGTTTCGCCGTGGTTTTCGCCGGCTTCATCGCGGGGCAGTTGAGTTAGATGGATCCGGTAACCGCGCTGCGCCAGATCGCCTACTACAAGGACCGAAGCCGTCATGACCCGAGGCGCGTCATGGCGTATCGCAACGCCGCTGACGTCATCGAGAAGCTGGACGACGCAGCGCTCGAGCGGCACGGTCAGGCCAACAGCTGGCAGTCGCTGCCGGGCATCGGCCCGAAAACCGCCAAGGTCATCGACCAGGCCTGGTCCGGCCGCGAACCGGACCTTCTCGCCGAATTACGTTCTGCCGCTGAGGATCTCGGCGGGGGAGCGGTGCGCGCCGCGCTGCGGGGCGATTTGCACCTGCATTCGAACTGGTCGGACGGGTCGGCGCCGATCGAGGAGATGATGGCCACCGCGGCCGGCCTGGGCCATGAATACTGCGCGCTGACCGACCATTCGCCGCGGCTGACGATTGCCAACGGCCTGTCCCCGGAGCGGTTGCGCAAGCAACTCGACGTCATTGACCAGCTGCGCGATAAGTTCGCCCCGATGCGCATCCTCACCGGAATCGAGGTCGACATCCTGGAAGACGGCAGCCTTGACCAAGAGCCGGAGCTGCTGGACCGGCTCGACATCGTGGTGGCCAGCGTGCACTCGAAGCTGGCGATGGATGCGGCCGCGATGACCCGGCGGATGGTCCGTGCAGTCTGCAACGGCCACGTCGACGTGCTGGGCCACTGCACGGGCCGGCTGGTCTCCGGCAACCGCGGTATCCGGCCGGAATCGAAGTTCGACGCCGAGGCGGTGTTCACCGCCTGCCGCGACCACGGCACCGCGGTAGAGATCAACTCCCGCCCCGAGCGTCGGGACCCGCCGACGCGCCTGCTCAACCTCGCCTTGGAGATCGGTTGCGTGTTCAGCATCGACACCGACGCCCACGCGCCCGGCCAGCTGGACTTCCTTGGCTACGGTGCGCAACGCGCTCTCCATGCCGGTGTTCCGGTCGACCGCGTCATCAACGCCTGGCCGGCCGAGCAGCTGCTGGAGTGGGTGTCAGTCCGGTAGCCGCGGCATCTCCACGCCCGGGTCGCGGCCCATCAACACCGCGCGGGTCAGCGCGGATTTGCCGAAGCGGCGCCGGATCTGGTCCACCGCCGCGTCGAGTACGTCCGGCGGCTCGCCGTCAAACGGCAGCATCAGCTGCTGGGCGCCGCTGCGGTCGATACCGGAGACCGCGAAGCCGACCAGGGTTAATCCCCGCCGGGCGATGTCCGGCGCGGCCGCCGCGACCAGCCGCCGGGCGGCGGCCAGGATCGGCTGCGTCGACGCGGTCGCCCACGGCAGCGTGTGTGACCGGGTGGCGCGGCTGAAGTCGTCGAATCGCAGGCGCAACACGACGGTTCGGCCGGTGCGTCCGGCGGCGCGCATCCGGCCGGTGATCCGGTCGACCAGGGTGACCACCACCGCGTCGATCTCGGCGGGCGACATGCTGCTGCCGGCTCGTCCCAGCGCTCGTTGGGCGCCCACCGTGCGGCGCCGCACGCCGACGGTCACCCGGCGGCGGTCGATGTTGCGCGACAAGGCATACAGTTGGCGCCCCATCGCGCCGCCGACCATCGAGCCCAGCGTGGACTCGCTGAGCTCGGCGACCTCGGCAACCGTATGAATGCCGTGGGCGTGCAGCTTGTCGGCGGTCACCGCGCCCACGCCCCACAACCGGCGCACCGGCAACGGATGCAGAAATGCGAGTTCCTGATCCGGCGGCACCAGCAGCAATCCGTCGGGTTTGGCCTCCTGGCTGGCGACCTTGGCGAGGAACTTCGTTCGTGCCACTCCGACGGTGATGGGCAGGCCGACCTGCTCGCGTACGTCGGCGCGCAGCCGCGCCGCGATCACGACCGGGGTCCCGCAGAGCCGGCGCAGCCCGCCGACATCCAGGAATGCCTCGTCCACCGAGAGCGGTTCCACCACCGGTGTGCACTGCCGAAACACCGCGAACACCGCCTCGCTGGCCCGGGTGTAGGCGCTCATCCGCGGCGGCACCACCACGGCGTGTGGACATAACCGGCGCGCCTGAGCGCCACCCATGGCGGTGCGCACGCCGAAGGCCTTGGCCTCGTAGCTGGCCGCCAGCACGACTCCGGCGCCGACGATCACCGGGCGGCCCCGCAATGCGGGGTCGTCACGCTGCTCGACGGAGGCATAGAACGAATCCAGGTCCGCGTGCAAGATGGAAGCCTCATTCCGCACGAACATATGTTCGCAGCTGGGTACGACAGCCGAAGGTGCTGCGGCCGGCACGCCGGCCGCGTCGAGGTAGCATCGGCAATCGGGGACGGGGAGGCCCACTAGCGGATCAAGGTGATGGCCGCATGACCACGAGCACTCATGCAACGCCACCTAGCCTGGCGCATTTCGCGCTGTTCTATCGCTCTGAGCCGGAGTACCTGGCAGCGGTGGTGCCGTTTGTCCTCGACGGGCTACGCAACGACGAGCCGGTGCTGGTCGCCGTCCCCGGACGCAAGCTTGCTGTGCTACGCGCCACGTTGGGCAGCGCCTGCCAGAAGGTCACCCTGGTCGACTTGACCGACGTCGGCCGCAATCCCGGCCGGATTCTCGGGTTGGAGAGTGCTTTCGCCGCCGGGCACGAGGGCCGGCCGGTCCGGATCGTCGGTGAACCGGTGTGGCCGGGCCGCACCGACGACGAATATCCGGCATGCGTGCAGCACGAGGCGTTGGTCAATGCGGCGTTTGCCGGACGCGACGCGACGGTGCTGTGCCCCTACGACGCCCGCGGACTGAGCGCCGACGTTGTCGCCGACGCCCGCATGACCCACCCGCTGGTGTGGACCGACGGATCGGCGGACCGAAGTGCCGAGTATGCGCCGGATGACGCGCTGGCGCGCTACAACCGGCCGCTGCCCGCCAACCCGATAGCGGTCACCTATACGATTCGGTCCGCCAACGATCTTCGGCCCGCCCGCTCGGTCGCTTCCTGGTATGGGAACGGGCTGGGCCTGCCTGCCGCGACGATAGCGAATCTCGAGCTGATCGCCACCGAGTTGGCCACCAACAGCCTGGAACACGCCGGCAGCCCATGCAGGCTGGCCTTCTGGCAGCACAACGGGTATGTCGTCTGCGAGGCGAGCGACCGCGGACGGTTCGACGATCCCCTGGCCGGGCGGCGCCCTCCGGTCCGCGGCGTCGCCGGCGGCCGCGGCCTGTTTCTGGTCAATGCCCTGGCCGATCTGGTCCGTACTCACTCCGGTGACAACGGCACCACTATCCAGGCCTGCCTCCGGATGGACTCATCGAAACGGGGGATCGCATGATCCGTCAACATGGTGTCGTCGCATCAGCCGCGGGCCTGGTCCCCTTCGGCCGGGTGGGGTTATAGCGAACAAGCGCAGTTTCGCGCACGTGCCGCCGAATACATCGTTGACGGACGGCTGCAGAATCAATGGGTCGAGTACTTCGGCGCCGGCAGTCGCGACGAATTGCGCTCCGAACTCGCCGCCATGCCCGCCCTGTCCAAGATCGATATCGACGGCATCGGCGTGACGCCGGTCGACGAGTTCTGTACCTTTCGGCCCGGCAGTGACGTCGTGGATCCCGAGCCTTCCGTGGCCCAGCGGGTGGAGGCCGTCGAGAAGAAGCTCGCCGACGGCTACGCGGCCTTCCGGGCCGTGGTGGATTGCACTGCGGTGGCACGCAGGCCCGACTAGCTCGATGCGTTCGCCTGCTTCGAGTTTCTGATCGACCAGAAATGGCCGTGCTTCCGGTGTCGGAGCTTGCGCCTACGACACCGGCCAGGTGAGAAACGACGCGGCCGAGCTGCTGTGCCTGCACCCCTACGTGGGCCCGCACGCACCCAGTTTCGGGCTCTACGCCGCACCGGGATGCGGCTTTGCGCTGGCCGGTGAGATCGACGCCGCGAGCGAGTCGGTCTTCGCCGCGTCGCTGCACCGCACCTGGCCGCTGACCGGCGACGACACGTTTGTCCTCGATGCGCAAGGGCTGGTATTCATCGGCCACCGCCAGCTGGACATCCTGGATCGCTGTGCGCGCTCCGGCAACCGCGATGTGGTGCTGCGCACCGATCAACCCGCTGCCGCCCGCCCCTTCGGCGTGCTCGATTTCGCCCGGGTCCGCCTGGAGCCGCCCGCCGACTACGACGGCTGGTCACAACCGCAAAACGACCAGCATGTCGAGAGCCGGGCGACCATTGAGCAAGTCAAAGACGCGCTCATGCACGGCTTCGGGGTTAGTGCCCAGGAAGCCTTCGACATGCTGGTGACATTGTCGCAGGACACCAACACCAAGTTGCGCGATGTCGCCGGTCAGCTGCTCGACCAGCTGGCCGGACCTGCCTCGGGCCGAACCCGCCGCGGCATTCACGACGCGATCACAACCGTGCGGAACCGGTTACGCCACGATTGACCGCCGGGATTAACGCCCCTCGCCGTAGATGCTGCTGACCCAGATGTGCACCAGCGTGTCCAACACGTGCGCCTCCGGGACGCAGGGCTGTTCGGCGGCAAAGGACGCGAACAGCGTCCGCTCGTTCATTAGATTGAGCGCGGTGGCCAGTTCCAGGGCGGGCACGGTGACCGGCGCGGCGCCGCGGTCGCGTTCGGTCGCGATCACCTCGGCGGTGTAAGAGATCCACTTCTGCATGAACGTCGACCACAGGTGCCGGACCTCGCCGCTGGTTGCCCGGGCGGCCTGACCGGCCCGGGTGACCGCCTTATGCGAACCGAATGTTTCGAAGAAAACGTTGATCCCGGTGCGCCACATGGTGTCGCGGTCGGCGTTCGGCGCCTGGATCAGGTTTTCCAGCGCGGTGTCGGCCTCGGTGACCACACGGTCCAGCAGCGTCAACAGCACCGCTTCCTTGGACGGGAAGTAGAAGTAGAACGTCGGCCGCGATATTCCTGCCCCCTTCGCCAGGTCGTCGACCGAGATGTCGGCCAGGGGACGATCTTCCAGCAGCTTTTCAGCGGTAACCAGGATGGCCAGTTCTCGATCGTCTCCGGATGGCCGCGCGGTGCGCCGGCCGCGATGCAGCGACGCCTGACCGGTCGGGGAAGTGGCCACGACCCGCAGCTTACCGTGTGTCGATGGTTTCAACACTACGTTGACGCATTCAACATCCCGTTGATAGCGTGGATCCATGACCGATCATCTTGACATCGTCATCGTGGGGGCGGGTATTTCCGGCGTGAGCGCGGCCTGGCATCTGCAGGAACGCTGCCCCACCAAGAGCTACGCCATCCTGGAAAAGCGGTCCGCCATGGGCGGCACCTGGGACCTGTTTCGCTATCCCGGCATTCGCTCCGACTCCGATATGCACACCCTGGGCTTCAGGTTCCGCCCCTGGACCGAGCGCCAGGCCATTGCCGACGGCAAGCCGATTCTCGAGTACGTCAAGGGCACCGCGGCCATGTACGGCATCGACAAGCACATCCGGTTCAACCAGAAAGTCGTCAGCGCCGACTGGTCGACGGCCGAAAACCGCTGGGCCGTCAACATCGAGACCAATGGCACCCGCAGCCAGCTCACCTGCTCGTTCCTGCTTCTGTGCAGCGGCTATTACAACTACGAACAAGGCTATTCGCCGAAATTCTGCGGCGCGGGGGACTTCACCGGTGCCATCATCCATCCGCAGCACTGGCCCGAGGACCTGGACTACGAGGGCAAGAACATCGTCGTGATCGGAAGTGGCGCAACGGCCGTCACTCTCGTTCCGGCACTGGCGGATTCGGGTGCCAACCACGTCACGATGCTGCAGCGTTCGCCGACCTACATCGTCTCCCAACCGGACAGTGACAGCATCGCCGACAGGCTCAACCGGTGGCTGCCGGAAAACCTGGCCTACTTCGCGGTCCGGTGGAAGAACGTGTTGCGCCAGGCGGCGGTGTATGGGGCCTGCCAGAAGTGGCCGCGGCGGATGCGGAAGATGTTCATGGGCTTGGCTGCGCGTCAACTGCCCGAAGGTTACGACGTACGCAAGCACTTTGGCCCGCACTACAATCCGTGGGACCAGCGGTTGTGCCTGGTGCCCAACGGCGACCTATTCCGTGCCATTCGCCACGGGAAGGTCGAGGTGGTCACCGACACCATCGATCGGTTTACCCCTGCCGGAATCCGGCTGAATTCCGGACGTGAACTTCCGGCCGACATCATCGTCACCGCAACGGGTTTGAACCTACAACTCTTCGGCGGGGCGACCGCCTCCGTCGACGGAGAACCGGTGGATCTCACCAAGACGATGGCCTACAAGGGCATGATGCTGTCCGGGATTCCCAATATGGCGTACACGGTCGGCTACACCAATGCCTCGTGGACACTGAAGGCCGACCTGGTGTCGGAGTTCGTCTGCCGTGTGCTGAACTACATGGACGCCAATGGATTTGACACTGTGATGGCCGAACATCCGGGTCCGGATGTCGAGGAGCGGCCGTTCATGGAGTTCACCCCCGGCTACGTGCTGCGCTCGATCGACGAACTCCCGAAGCAGGGCTCGCGAAAGCCGTGGCGGCTCAACCAGAACTATCTGCGCGACATCCATCTGATCAGGCGGGGCAAGATCGACGACGAAGGGCTGCGCTTCTCCAAAAAGCAGCCTGCCCCCGTGCGGGTTTAGGTTTTCACGGGGAGACGACAACAATGCCGTCGTCGTCGCTGTAGAGGACTTCGCCCGGCACGAATGTCACGCCACCCAGGGTGACGTCGACGTCGCGTTCCCCGGCGCCGGTCTTGGTGCTCTTACGGGGATTGGTGCCCAGCGCCTTGATGCCGATGTCGATGCCGCGCAGTGCGACCGAATCGCGCACCGCGCCGTGTACCACCAGGCCCGCCCAGCCGTTGGATCGGGCCAATTCGGCGATCACGTCACCGACCAGCGCGGTGTGTAACGAGCCGGCGCCGTCGATAACCAGCACGCCGCCGGCCCCCGGCTGCGAGAGCACGGATTTCAGCAGGGCGTTGTCTTGAAAGCAGCGCACCGTGATGATCGGCCCGGCGAACTCCGCACGCCCGCCGAACTGGCGGAATTGGAGGTCGCAGCTGCGCACGTCGGGCCCGATATCGTCGACCAGATCGGCCGTCGGCCGAAACGACACGTGGCGCATCGACCTAGCGGCGGCGCAGCTGCCGGACCAGCAGCATTGCCAGCAGGCTTAGCGCGACGGCGACCAGCAGTGGAACGGTGAAGTTGTTCGACGCCTGCTCCAGGTCCCGGGAAAGTGGGTCATTGGCCCGCTCGACAGCTGACTTCGCTTGTGCTGCGGCATCTTTGGCGGCAGCGGCAAGTTCGCCATTGGATTTCGCGCGCTGCTCGACTCCGGGCGGCTGGGGGGCCATTGTGGCGGGCGTGGGTTGCGGGTTGTCGGCGGGCGTTTTCTTGGCGGGGGCTTTTTTCGCCGGCGCCTTTTTCGCCGGCGTTTTCTTGGCGGGCGCTTTTTTGGCGGGGGCTTTCGCGGCCTTCTTGGCGGGTTGCTTCTTGGC
>NZ_UPHQ01000286.1 GCF_900566055.1 Mycobacterium innocens | reverse complement strand
TCGTCCAGATGCGGGCGGATCAACAACAAACGGGCGGCGACCGGATCGGAGTCCACAGCAGGCAGCGTCATACCACAAGTGTGGACAAACCAAACACAAAAACCTAATTAATTACTGCGCGAGTCCTTAGCTTGGAACCTTCATTGACCACTCGGGAAGGTACGCCCCTTCCCAAGCAGATCCACAGATTTCAAGCATTGCTCACCTGCCCTCACACAAGTCCAAGGCCATGACAGCCTGGATCGCCGGCCAGCGACAGTGGCTCACCGTTGAACGGCTACCGGGCTACGCCCACGACCTCAATCCCATCGAGATGGTGTGGGGCAACGTCAAAACGGTTGAGCTGGCAAACCTATGCCCCGACACGATCGACGAGGCCCACGCCGCAACCGAATCCGGGCTCAACCGCGTTGGCTCCAACTACGATCTGTGTTTCGCCTTCCTCGCCCACACCGGCCTATCTTTACGACCATGAATCACTCAATTACCGAAACATCTTTAAGCTGCGCAAGGGGTTTGACGTCGACAATGACAGGGCCTTGCTCATCGATGAGCAGGAAATCCGGCACATGCCGGCGCACTCGCCGATCGACTGTTGCCTTCAGCAGAAACGGCTGCGCAACGATATGACCTACCAAGACATCGAAATCCGCATACAGCAGCCGTGCCAGCTCTAACTTCTAACCGGGACTCATAGATGATGTGGGCCGCCTCGGTCGATGACCAATAGGTACCCGAGTAATGCCTCTGCCCGTGATGCCACCTGAACGTTCGCCACGGCGCGGCGGCGCTGAGTAGGTCGGCAGTCGCGAGGCTCCAGTCTGTCGAGAACTCGGACAAGTCGTCCCTGCGACGGACAGAAACCGTCGCCTCAGCGGTCTGTCCACCACCGGCCATGCCTCGACCATCTCACCTCACGGACGCGATCCGACGCATCCCCGCCCGGCGCGTCTCACGTCCACTGCATAAATGCAGTCTTGATGCAGCCGAACTTGAGAATATGCAGTCAGACTTGAGACCCTACAATTGACGTAACTCACCGAGCCATGTTGGCGAACCGCGACAGGTGCAGCTGGTGTGCGACGGTCACCGTCTTGGTCGGACCGTTACGGTGCTTGGCGAGAATGAAATCCGCCTCTCCCCCGCGTGGATCGTCACGGTCGAATGCGTCCGGCCGGTGCAGCAAAATGACGACGTCAGCATCTTGTTCGAGGCTTCCCGACTCGCGCAGATCAGACAACATCGGCTTCTTGTCGGTGCGCTGCTCGGGGCCGCGGTTGAGCTGGCTGATCGCGACGACCGGAACCTCGAGTTCTTTGGCGAGCAGCTTGAGTTGCCGCGAGAATTCCGACACCTCGACCTGCCGCGACTCGTGCTTCTTGCCCGAGGTCATCAGCTGCATGTAGTCGACCACCACCAGACGCAGGCCGGCTTTTTGCCGCAGCCGGCGCGCCTTGGCGCGGATCTCCATCATCGTCATGTTCGGCGAGTCGTCGATATACAGTGGCGCCTCGCTGATTTCGCTCATCCGCCGGGCCAGGCGCGTCCAGTCGTCGTCGGTCATGCGGCCCGAACGCATGTCGGAGAGCTTGATTTTGGCCTCCGCCGACAACAGCCGCATCACGATCTCGGACTTGCTCATCTCCAGCGAGAAGATGATGCTGGCCTGGCGATGTTTGATCGAGCACGACCGCAGGAAGTCCAACCCGAGGGTGGAGTTGTGGGTCGGCACCATCCCGCGGCCGGCCAGATAAAGATGCGCGGCGTTGTCCACCTCGACGCAGCGCACCGCGACACTGGGCACCCGGCGCACCGAGACGACCCGTAAAACCGGTGCCAGCGTGGCGGTGGGCCGGTGTCCGGCGCACGGCACCATGGAGCCGGCCGGCGCGATCGTGTCCAGCCCACAGCGCAGTTGAGCTGAGGTTCGGATCCCACGGCCGGTCGGCCACTGATGTTCGGCATCGCCGACAATCGTTGTGCCGTCGGAGAACTCGATCTGATAGCACGGGCGTCCCAACATGACGTCGGTCGCGCCGACCACCCGCGTCGGCAAGCCGTCGGCATCGAGCAACTCATCGCCGACGGCGACGTCGCCCATCGTGGTCCAACCGGCCGGTGTGGGCAGCGGCGTGTCCAGCGCCAGCGCCTTGCCCACTCCCGGACGCGCCGCGACAATGATCATCTGCCCCGGGTGCAGGCCGTTGGTCACCTCGTCCAATTCGCTAAAGCCCGTCAGCACACCGCGCGAGACACCGCCATTGGAGGCGATGGCGTCGATCTCGTCCATCGTCGGCTGCAGCAGATCCTCAAGCGGCACAAAGTCTTCCGACAGCCGCCTGTTGGCAACGTCGTAGATTTCCGCCTGGGCGCGGTCGACCACCTCGGCCACATCGGCGCCCTCGGCGCCGGCATAGCCGTACTGCACCACCCGGGTGCCCGCCTCGACCAACCTGCGCAGCACCGCTTTCTCCGCGACGATGCTGGCGTAATAGCCCGCATTGGCGGCGGTCGGCACCGTCGATATCAGGGTATGCAGATACGGTGCGCCGCCGATGCGGCGCAGTAGCCCGCGACGGTCCAGTTCGGCAGCGACCGTCACCGCGTCGGCCGGCTCGCCGCGCCCATACAGGTCGAGGATGGCGTCATAGACGTTCTGATGGGCAGGACGATAGAAATCACCGGGCCGTAGCCGTTCCAGCACATCGGCGATGGCGTCCTTGCTCAACAGCATCCCGCCCAGTACGGACTGTTCCGCGGCAAGATCCTGCGGGGGTTGACGGCCGAAGTCCTCACTGGGAGGCGGGGCATCCATTCCGGGGTGGGCGAGATCATCGACGACCGCCATGGGCCCTCACCTCCTCCGACATGAGCATCCGAACATACATTCGACCGCCGATAATCAGAGCGTAAATCAAGGCTCCGACAACAATCCCCGCTCCCACCTCAAATGGCCGACCATCAGCTGGCCGCTACGTCACGCCGATACCGTCGCCGCCGCAGCTCAATTGACCGCCCGCAAGCACCCACATCCCAATGCGCCGGGACGACGGTAAACGTTGCTGGCCGGTCCTCCAAGGGGCCGTTGTTCATGAAGCTGTGCATGGTGTGTGCATATCCGTTGATCCCTGTGTTGAACGGGGTGTGCAAAACCTGTGGATCAATGCGGGTTGTTGCAACATCACTGCAGATAAACGCCATACAACGGCATACGTATTGTGTGGACAACAATCTCCTCGGCGTGTCGGGCCAGGTTACCGCCTCGGGCGTGTTGGTTTTCGCCGAGATTTTCGGCGAGTTAAGCCTTGGTAACGGCGACCGCGCCAAGACACCATCGGAAAAGTTCGCCAGCGGCAGCCTCAAAACTTAAAGGCGACGCGCTGGGCGGGCCGGCGGCCAGTTACGTGCAGCCGATAACCCAGCCGGGGCGTCGATGGGCTCCGCCGGGTCACAGCCCTGGCGGGCTAGGACGGCGCTGGTGTGCACCCGGTGGGCCAGAGACCCATGTGAAAGATACGATTGCCGGCCCGGAGTCCGCTGAGCGCGGAAAACTGGTGGCCGAGGGCCGCTAAGATTCCGCGACGACGTCGAGCGAGATCTCGACGTCGACTTCCGGGTGCAGGTGCACCACCACCGGATGCGTGCCCACCGCCTTGATGTGGGCCTTGGGTAGCCGGAGGATCCGCTTGTCGAGGTTCGGGCCGCCCGCCTTCTTGATGGCCGAGACGACGTCGCCCGCGGTCACCGAACCGAAAAGCTTGCCGGAGTCGCCCGCCGTTTTCACCGGCAGTGCAACCGGGCCAAGCGCTTCGATGGCCGCCTTGATTTCGTTGGCATGCTCGCGGTCGCGCACCGCTTTGGATTCGCGGGCGCGGCGGATGTCGTCGGCCTGCCGTTGGGCACCGCGTGAGGCCATGATTGCCAGGCCGCGGGGCAGCAGGAAGTTGCGGCCGTATCCGTCCTTGACCTCGACCGTGTCGCCGACGGAACCAAGGTGGTCAACGTCAGCCGTCAGAATCAGCTTCATCGTTTGCGTACTTTCGTTGGGCTTGCAGCGCTTACGGTCGGCTAACGCGCCGACGAGGTAAAGGGCAGCAGCGCGACTTCACGGGCATTCTTCACCGCGATTGCGATGTCTCGTTGGTGCTGAACACAGTTGCCGGTGACCCGGCGTGCCCGGATCTTGCCGCGCTCGCTGATATAGGTCCGCAGCAGCGCGGTGTCCTTATAGTCGATCTTCTGACCCTTCTTCGCGCAGAAGACGCATTTGCGCGCCTTGACCGGCTTTTCCGGAGCCGGGCGTCGCTTGCTGGACTTGGCCATGTGTGTCTTTCTTTCCGTTGCTCAGTGATGGGACGTGTTGTCGATCAGAAGGGCGGCTCGTCATCGCCGCCGAATGAGCCCGAGGCTGGGGCGCTGCCCCACGGGTCGTCACCGGGACCGGGACCGGGTGCGCCGCCGGCCGGCGGGGACGCCGGTCGGGAACCGCCACCGCCGCCGAAGCCGCCACCACCGCCACTTCGGCTGGCCTTGTTGACTTTGGCGGTGGCGTACCGAAGTGACGGCCCGATCTCGTCGACCTCGACCTCGACGACGGTGCGCTTCTCGCCTTCCCGGGTTTCGAACGAACGTTGCTTGAGCCGGCCGGTAACGATGACCCGCGCACCCCTGGTCAGGCTTTCCGCCACGTTTTCGGCGGCCTCCCGCCAAATGTTGCAGCGCAGGAAAAGCGCCTCGCCGTCCTTCCATTCACCGGTCTGCCGATCGTAGATCCGGGGCGTCGACGCGACGGTGAAATTCGCCACGGCGGCACCCGACGGCGTGAACCGTAGCTCGGGATCAGCGGTCAGGTTTCCGACGACGGTGATGGTGGTGTCACCAGCCACGATAGTTCTCCTTGTTCCGCCCGATCCTCGCCGGGCGGGTAGTCATGAGCGTCTTTTACTCGAGCCTATGCAACGGGGCTGACAGCGACGGCCGGTGCTCGATTGCCCAGCTCCTCCGCCCCCGCTACGCGGCCGCATCGTCGCCGGGCTAGTGCTTGTCGGCGCGCATCACCTTGGTGCGCAGTACCGACTCGTTGAGGCTCAGCTGGCGGTCCAGTTCCGATACCGTCGCCGGGGCAGCTTTCAGGTCGACGACGGCGTAGATGCCCTCGGAGTGCTTGGCGATCTCGTAGGCCAACCGCCGCCGGCCCCAGATGTCGACCTTTTCGACTTTTCCGCCGTCTTTCCGGACGACGTTCAGGAACGTCTCCAGGGACGGGGCGACGGTGCGTTCGTCGAGGGTGGGATCGAGGATGATCATGATTTCGTATGGACGCATAGGGACCTCATCACCTCCTCTGGTCTTAGCGGCCACGGTCGGTCCGTGGCAGGAGGGTCGCCTGCGTCGGCAACCGTCCCAGGCTACCGGATAGCGCGCCGACCAGAAAAATCGCCGAACGAAGCCGCGGTCCACGCCCAGCTTGCACTGGTGGTCGTGGTCTCGAGCCGGACCACAGCCCTCACGGCAATCTCGCGGCCAGAAAGCCGGTCACTTCCGGCTGCGCAGGAATTCAGCTGCCCGGATCCTCGTTGCCTCGTCGGCATTGGCCAGCGATCCAGAGGCGAACGGCGGCCGCGGATCGTATTCGATGAGCAGCTGGGCAGCCTGGGCGGCTTCCCGATCAACCAGCAGCTCGACCAACCGCAAAGCCATGTCGATGCCGCTGGAGACCCCGGCGGCGGTGATGATGCGCTGCGGCAGGTGTTCGACGACGCGGTCGGGCACATACCGCGCGCCCAACTCGTTGAGCTGCTCTGCGGCGCGCCAGTGCGTCGTGGCGGTCAGGCCGTCGAGCAGCCCGGCGGCGGCGAGCAACAACGCTCCGGTGCACACCGAGGTGGTGAATCTGGTGTGCGGGTGAACCGATTGCAGCCAGCCGCGGATGATCTCGTCGTCAAGCAGCACCCGGGTTCCGATGCCACCGGGAAACACCACGACATCGGGTGTGCCCACTTCGTCGAAGGTGGCATCGCAGACCAGGCCGAGCATGCCGTTTTCGGTGCGCAGCTCGCCGCGTCGGTGCCCGACGAAAACCACGTCGATCGACGGAATACGTTGCAGGACTTCATAGGGACCGACGGCGTCCAACGCGGTGAACCTCGGGAACAGCGGGATGGCGACCTGCATCACGGCTCCCGCACGGCAATAGCGGCAGGCGCCGTCAGCTCCGGCCGCGATGCGACTGGGCGCAGCCAGTTCGGCAGCCAGCCGGGTGCGGCGTCCGGGGCACGGTCGTAACCACCGCCCGCGGGATCGTCGACTCGCCCATTCCAGCGCACCAGATCCTCCCGGGGTCGATATATCTGTCGAATTATCAACGCACACAGCACGATAACAGCAATGTCGCGCAACAACACCGTGGTGGTGAACCACTGCTGGGGCAGTGAGCGGTTCGGGTTGCCGTAGAGGTAATACATCCGCGGAACCCACACCAGCGCGTCAATTGTCATCCACGCCAGCAGAATCCGGCGGTGCGGCAGGGCAAGCACGGCCAGCGGTACCAACCACAGCGAAAACTGCGGGCTCCACACCTTGCTGGTCAACAGGAAGACCGCCACCACCAGAAACATCAGCTGTGCCACCCGCGGCCGCTGCGGAGCAGTGAATGCGATGTAAGCCATTGCGGCACAAGATAATGCAAACAGCACCGTCACGACTGTGTTCAGCACCATCGGCGGTTCCCAGAAGCCCCGTGCGGGATCGAAGCCGCGCCAGCCGGTGTAGGACTTCACGACGTTGTACAGCGAATCCATGTCGTCGCCGCGCCGGGTGTTGAGCCGGAAGAACTCCGACCAGCCCCGCGGATAGAGCACCATGATGGGCAGATTGACCACCAGCCAGGTCACCGCCGCGGCCAGCGCCGTGCGGCCCACGGCACCCACCCGCCCGGTCCGAATTCCCAGCACCACCAGCGGGCCCAGGAACAACAGCGGATACAACTTGGCCGCAGCACCCAAACCGATCAACAGTCCGGCAAGCCACGGTCTGCGGCGCGCCCAGGCCAGCAGTCCACCCATTGCGAAAGCCGTTGCCAGTGCGTCGAAGTTGGTGAATACCTGGAAGATCAGCAGCGGCGATGCCGCCACCAGTGCCGCATCCCAGATCCGGCGGCCGGCCAGGCCCGAGGTTGCCCACACGGTAGCCAACCAGGCGATCGCCAGCCCGAACGCCGCGGCGTTGAAGAACATCACCACTTCGGCGATCACCGGTAGCGGCGTGACGTTGCTCAACGCGGTGTAGGTCTTGGCAATAGCCATCGACACGTACTGGTATATCCCGGTCAACACCGGATATTCCATGTAGCGCACCGCCAATCGCCCGTTGTATTGGACCTGCGGTGCGCCGGTGCTGTCCGTTTCGACCCAGCTGGATTTGTAGGGAAACTTGCCCTGGCTCAACAGCTCTGCACCGTAGAGCGGCACGGTGTCGGAGTAGCACAATTCGTAATAGGCGCGCTGGTTGTCCCAGTTGGCCACCCTCTTATCGCCCGGCCCGGTCCCGGTGCTTTGCAGGCACGCGGCCTTCGTCGACCAGCCGAGCGCCAGAAACACCAGCGCGATCACAAACATCACCCGCAACGGGGTCATGAACCGGGCACGCCCGATCAAGGCGTGCCGGCCCACCGGCCCGCCGATGACATCGGCCAGAGCAGAACCCAAAACGTCGGTGCGGCTGGGACAATCGCGGGTGCCTGCACTACGTAGGTCGCGGGCCAACGGCGCGGGCGAGGTGAGTGAGCCGGTTGCGAGATGGGTGCGGATATCCGTCACGGTGGCGGTGCGGGATTGTCAGCCGGCGGTGGTGCGGACGGCGGCCCGGGCGCGAGCGTCACGGTGGTGGGCGGACCGACGGGAATAGTGATCCCCGGCGCCACTTCGACGGTGGGTTGAATGACGGTCTCCGAAGGCGGCGCCGCTGACGGCGGCGGCGGTGCCGGCACGCCAGCGTAGCCGCCAATCTCGGTGGGCTTGGGGAAGGTCTCGTTCTGGGAGCCCTTCAGTGCCCCGTCCATGGTCGCCTTCCAGATATCCGATGGCAGACCCGAGCCGTAAACCGCTGCGCCCGAGGCGGTCACCAGCGGCTCGTCGCCCTTGACCGTCCCGACCCACACGGCGGTGGACAGCGACGGGGTGTAGCCGACCATCCAGGCGTCCTTGTTGGCGGTGGTGTCACCCAATTGCACCGTGCCGGTCTTGGCGGCCGAGGGCCGGCCGCCGGCCAGGTTGTGGCCGCGTGAATAGCCCGCGATCGGCATCATGGCCGCGGTGACGTTGTCGGCCACGGCCTTGGGGATGCGCTGCTCACCGGAGTCGTCCTGGGTGGCGGCGTCGAAAAGGACCTGACCTTCCGCGTTGACGACCTTTTGGACGAAGTGCGGCCGGTGATAGCTGCCCGACGCGGCCAGCGTGGCGTACGCCGTCGCCATATCGATCACCCGGGTTTGGTACTGGCCCAACACAATCCCATTGTTCGGCGGCCCGCCCTTGCCATCCTCGGACAGGGTGTGGGGTACGCCCGGGAAACTCTCGGCCACACCGGCTTGGTGGGCGGCGTCGGCGACGGCCTGGGGGCCGCCCTTCAGTTTGAGCATCAGCCGGTAATAGGAGGTGTTCAGCGACATCTTGAGCGCCTCGCCGATGTTGCACGTCCCGCAACCCTCGCCGTCGACATTGCTGATCTTGATGCCGTCGACCGTTAGCGGTGAACTGTCGACCTGGTAGCCCAGCCCGATCCCCTGCTCGAGGGCCGCCACCAACGCGAACACCTTGAACGACGATCCGGTCTGCAATCCTGCCTGGGCGAAGTCGTAGCCGTTGGCGTTGTCGCCGCCGTAGTAGGCGCGCACGCCTCCGTTGTGCGGGTCGATGGACACCACCGCCGCCCGCATATCGGGATCCTGCCCGTCGAGGTACTTGGCCACCGCCTTTTCGGCCGCTCGCTGGGCTTGCGGATCGATCGTGGTGGTGACCTGCAACCCCTGGGTGTTCAGGGTTTGCTCATCGATGTTGAACAGCTCCAGTAATTCCTTGGTCACCTGTCGTTCGATCAGCCCGTTGGGGCCGGTGGTCTGGTTTTCCGCGCGGGCCTGCTCCGGCGGGACGGTCTTGGGAAACTGCTGTCCGGCGCGGTCCTGGGCGGACAGCGCCTTGGTCTCGACCATGCCGTCGAGCACCCAGTTCCACCGCGCGACTGCGCCTTCCGGGTCGACCGCCGGGTCCAGCGTGGACGGTCGCCTGATCAGCGCCGCCAGCAACGCCCCCTCGGACACGGTGAGCTGCTCGACCGGCTTGTCGAAATAGGCCTTCGAAGCCGCCGAGATCCCGTAAGCACCCCGCCCGAAGTAGATGATGTTCAAATACGCCTGGAGCACGTCGTCTTTGGACCACTCCCCGGACATCTTGGTCGCGATGACCAACTCCTTGGACTTGCGCATCAGGCCGCTCCACCCGTGCTGCGCGGAACCGACCAGCGCGTTCTTGACGTACTGCTGGGTGATCGTGGAACCGCCCTGCAGGTCGCCGCCGAACAGGTTGTTCTTCACCGCCCGGGCAAAACCGCTGAACGAGAAGCCGGGGTTGGAGTAAAAGCCGCGGTCCTCAGCGGCGATGACCGCCTGACGTACGTGCACCGGGACCTGGCTGAGGTTGACGTCGACGCGATTGCCTTCAGGCGGAACGATTTTGGCAATTTCGGAGCCATCGCTGGCCAGAATCGTGGAGACCTGGTTGGTGCGGATGTCCCCCGGTCTCGGCACGTCGACAATGAAGTAGGCCATGGTGAAGGTGACGATCGGCAGCAAGATCATTGCCGCTGCGGCCAGGCCGACCGACCGCCGCACCCACTTCCAGTTGGTCTGCTGGATCCACTCGGGCCTCGGCCTGGGCGACCGAGCGCCCGTCGGGCCGCCCGGGCCGGGAGGCCCCGGTGGACCTGCTGCGCCGCTCAGCCGCTCGTGTCGAGGGTGCGGCTCAGGACTGTTCAGCGCAGCCTTGACCTGCTCCAGCGGGTCGCGATGCAGTGGTGTCGTCGGCGGATTGTCCAGGGCAGCCCTGACTTCCTCGATCGGGTCCGCGTGCCGAGACGATCGGTCATCGGTCACCGGCGGGATGATCGTGGTCATTCGATCGTCGGGCGGAACCTGGCGGCGCGGCCCGGCCGACGAACGCGCCGCCTCCGGGCCACCGGGGTTCCCGCGAGGTTGGTCCACACCCTCAGTCGCCGGTCCGCCTGCAGCGTCACTCGACGACTGGTGGTGGCCCCCTTCGCTATTCACTGGCCGTGCGGGCGCCGTTGCGCGCCGTCCGCCTTCGACCGGACCCCCTGGGTGGACGCGCCGGACGCGCCGGACGTGCCGCGCCCAGGACATACGACTTGACCAGGTGATTCCAACTGCAGGTTCGGCACACCTCCACAACGTGCACCGCAAACTCCGTGAACCGGGTGGCGAGCATGACGAGCTCCTCGGCGGTCCGCGCCGAGCCTGAGATCGCGCCCAGGTGCTCGCCGAACACCCAGGACACGATCGTCAGCTGCTCCTTGCGGCAGATCGGGCAGACCACTCGGCTTGGTTTCCCGTGAAACTTTGCGGCGCGCAGCAGATAGGGATTTGCGTCACAGACCTCGGAGACGCCGGTGCGCCCCGAGTACACCTCGGCCAGCAGTGAACGCCGGCGAAGCGCATAGTCCACCACCTGTCGCTGCAGTTGCACGCTGACCAGAGTACGTCGCTTTCGCGTCGTGACGATGCAGCCCGGCGCGGCCTGGGCACATCCCGGGCAGGCGCGGCGGCAGCCCGACCCGAGCCACCGACCTCGCAACCGATGCTCCATCGCGTCCCCACAAGCCCGACTTCTACGATCATCCCCGTGGCGAAATGGCTGGGCGCACCGCTGGCTCGTGGAGGATCGACGACGACCCGGGCCAAGGACAGCGACCGGCAAGACGCCTGCCAGATTCTTGACGCCGCCCTCAACGACGGTCAGCTCTCGATGGAAGAGCACCGCGATCGGGTGAGCACCGCAACCAAGGCCGTGACGCTGGGCGACCTGCAGGACCTGATCGCCGATCTGCAGTCCCAGAGTGCACCCGCGGAGGTCCCCGCACTCAAGTCCCGGGCGCGGCGCAACGGATGGGGTCTGCTAGCGGCCGCATTCGGGGTGTCGGTGCTGTTGGGTGTCGGCATCGGCTGGGGTCTGTACGGCAACACCAGCTCACCGCTGGATTTCACGACGGATCCGGGAGCCAAGCCGGACGGCGTCGCGGCCGTGCTGCTGACCCCGCCGAAGCAGCTGCACTCCCTCGGCGGGCTCACCGGTCTGCTGGAGCAGACGCGCAAGAGGTTCGGCGACACCATGGGGTACCGCTTGGTGATCTATCCGACGTACGCGGTGCTCGATCGTAAGGACCCCGCCGACGACCGCAGAGTGCTGAGTTACACCTACCGCGGCGGCTGGGGCGACCCGACCAGCTCCGCCAAGAGCGGCACCGACGGGTCCCTGGTCGACCTGGGCAAGTTCGACGTGAAGGCGACGGTGGGGATCATGCGGGGCGCCGGGAGACGTTGGGCATGAAGCAGTCCGACGTCACCAACATGTACCTGGTCATCGATCCGGCCGACGACCCCACCACGCCCGGGGCACTGTCGCTGTCGGTGTATGTTTCCAGCGATTACGGTGGCGGCTATATCGTCTTCGCTGGTGACGGCACCGTCAAACAGGTGAGTTACCCGTCGTAGCGAAGCCGGCAGTCGACGTGGGCAGGTCGCTCACACGTGACGAACAACTCACCAACGCCGCGTGGTGTTGTGGCAAATATATCGAAACGATACGATGACGCGAGGCGTCGAACCGCTAAGTAGTTTACGCAACCAGCCATACAGCAGCCACACAGAGGGGGTGACTCGATGCTGGAACTTGCCATCCTGGGCCTCCTGATCGAGTCGCCCATGCACGGCTACGAGCTGCGCAAACGGCTGACCGGGTTGCTCGGCGCGTTCCGGGCATTCTCGTACGGCTCGCTGTATCCGGCGCTGCGGCGGATGCAGGCGGAGGGACTGATCGCGGAGAATGCCGCGCCCGCGGGCACGCCGGTGCGGCGCGCACGCCGGGTCTACCAGCTGACCGAGGAGGGCCGGCGACGCTTTGCCGAACTGGTCGCCGACACCGGCCCGCACAACTACACCGACGACGGCTTCGGAGTGCACCTGGCGTTTTTCAACCGCACTCCGGCCGAGGCCCGGATGCGCATCCTGGAAGGCCGTCGCCGCCAGGTCGAAGAGCGCCGAGAAGGCCTGCGCGAAGCGGTGGCGCGGGCCAGCAGCTCGTTGGACCGCTACACCCGGCAACTGCACCAACTCGGGCTCGAGTCCAGCGAGCGTGAAGTCAAGTGGCTCAACGAGCTCATCGCCGCAGAACGGGCAGCGCCCAATCACGCCGAACAGACGTGAACTCTGCACACCAGCCCTGCATACAACCACACAAGACACTGCCCGAAGCTATGAGGTTAGGAGAACGCCCGAATGAGTGAGTACAAGCCGTTAGGGGCGCCGGAGGCGCAGCCTGAGGTACGGGTCGCCATGGTCGGCGTCGGCAACTGCGCGTCCTCGCTGGTCCAGGGCGTCGAGTACTACCACAACGCCGACGACTCCTCGACGGTGCCCGGGCTGATGCACGTGCGGTTCGGTCCGTACCACGTCCGTGACGTCAAGTTCGTGGCCGCGTTCGACGTGGACGCCAAGAAAGTCGGGTTCGACCTGTCGGACGCGATCTTCGCCTCGGAGAACAACACCATCAAGATCGCCGACGTGGCGCCGACCAACGTGACCGTCCAACGCGGTCCGACATTGGATGGCATCGGCAAGTACTACGCCGACACCATCGAGCTGTCCGACGCCGAACCCGTTGACGTGGTCCAGGTGCTGCGGGACGCCAAGGTCGACGTGCTGGTCTCCTACCTGCCGGTGGGTTCGGAAGAAGCCGACAAGTTCTATGCCCAGTGCGCCATCGACGCCGGGGTGGCGTTCGTCAATGCGCTGCCGGTGTTCATCGCCTCCGACCCGGTGTGGGCCAAGAAGTTCGCCGACGCCGGAGTGCCGATTGTCGGTGACGACATCAAGAGCCAGGTCGGTGCGACGATCACGCACCGGGTACTGGCCAAGCTGTTCGAGGACCGCGGCGTGCAACTGGACCGCACCATGCAGCTCAACGTGGGCGGCAACATGGACTTCCTCAACATGCTCGAACGGGAACGTCTCGAATCGAAGAAGATCTCCAAGACGCAGGCGGTCACCTCCAACCTGCAGCGCGAGTTCAAGACCAAGGATGTGCACATCGGCCCGTCCGACCATGTCGGCTGGCTCGACGACCGCAAGTGGGCTTATGTGCGACTGGAAGGCCGCGCCTTCGGTGACGTGCCGCTGAACCTGGAGTACAAGCTCGAGGTGTGGGATTCGCCGAACTCGGCCGGCGTCATCATCGACGCGGTGCGCGCGGCGAAGATCGCCAAGGACCGCGGCGTCGGCGGACCGGTGATCCCGGCATCGGCCTATTTGATGAAGAGCCCGCCGCAGCAGTTGCCGGACGACATTGCGCGCACGCAGCTCGAAGAGTTCATCATCGGGGGTTAGTTCGACGACGACGATGCGCGCCGTGCAGCGGCGCGGCCTGGCAGGACCGCATCGCGGGCTCGATTCAACCAGTCGCAGGAGCTCGGGGCTTGTCGATGCGCCCGAAACCCCACCCACTTCTCCCGGCGTTACCGAAGTGACAATTGGGTTTTGGTGCGGCACCATGGCGTGCCGGCCCTTTCCCGGGTCGCCGCATAGTTCGTAATGTCGAGGATTGTGACCGAGATCTCCGACGACGAACTGGCCGGACTCTCCGAGTTCGATCTGCTGGCCGAGAACGCCGAGCAGGCCGGTGCCACCGGCCCGCTGCCGGAAGTAGAGCGGGTGGAAGCCGACACCGCTGCCGGCAGAATCAGCGCGCTGCGCTGGGGCGGCTCGACGCCGCGAGTGGTCTTCCTCCACGGCGGCGGCCAGAATGCGCACACCTGGGACACCGTGATCGTCGGCCTTGGCGAGCCGGCGCTGGCGGTAGATCTGCCGGGGCACGGTCATTCCGGTTGGCGCGAGGACGGCGACTATTCGCCGCAGCACAATGCCGACGCGCTGGCCCCGGTGCTGCGGGAGCTGGCACCGGCGGCCGAATTCGTCGTCGGGATGTCGCTGGGCGGGCTCACCGCGATCCGGCTGGGCGCGGTCGCCCCCAAGCTCGTCGACGAGCTCGTCGTCATCGACGTCACCCCGTCGGCGCTGCAGCGGCACGCCGAAATGACCGCCGACCAGCGCGGCACGGTGGCGCTGATGCACGGTGAGCGAGAATTTCCCAGCTTCCAGGCGATGCTCGAAGTGACCATCGCCGCGGCGCCGCATCGCGAGGTGAAGGCGTTGCGCCGCGGCGTGTTCCACAACTCCCGTCGACTAGACAACGGCAACTGGACCTGGCGCTACGACGCCATCCGCGGCTTCCCGGACTTCGCCGGCTTGTGGGATGACGTCGACGCCTTGTCGGCACCGATCACACTCGTGCGCGGCGGCAAGTCGGGCTTCGTCAGCGACCAAGACGTTGCCGAATTAAGCAGGCGCGCAAGATATTTCCGTGGTGCGCACATCGTTCCGGATTCGGGCCACTCGGTGCAAAGTGACCAACCGCGCGCGCTCGTCGACATCCTGCGCGAAGTGTTCGGCAGACGCTGAGCGTTTCGCCCAGGGCGCCGGGCCTACCGTGGTCGTATGACCTCAGCCGTGCATCCCGATCTACCCATCCGCATCGGCGTGCAGCTCCAGCCGCAGCACGCCCCGCACTACGGCGATATCCGCGACGCGGTCCGCCGCTGCGAGGACATCGGCGTCGACATCGCCTTCAACTGGGACCACTTTTTCCCGCTCTTCGGCGATCCCGACGGTGCGCATTTCGAGTGCTGGACCATGCTCGGGGCGTGGGCCGAGCAGACGTCACGCATCCAGATCGGCGCCCTGGTGACCTGCAACTCTTACCGCAATCCGGAGCTGCTGGCCGACATGGCCCGTACCGTCGACCACATTTCCGACGGCCGACTGGTGCTGGGCATCGGTTCCGGCTGGAAACAAAAGGACTATGACGAATACGGCTACCAATTCGGCACCGCCGGCAGTCGCCTCGATGACCTGGCCGCCGCACTCCCGCGAATCAAGGCCCGACTCGCAAAACTGAATCCACCGCCGACCCGTGATATCCCGGTGTTGATCGGAGGCGGCGGCGAACGCAAGACGCTGCGACTGGTGGCCGAACACGCCGACATGTGGCACAGCTTCACCGCTGCCGACGAGTTCCCGGCCAAGGCCGCGGTATTGAACCGGCACTGCGCCGACGTCGGACGGGATCCGGCCACGATCGAACGCTCGGCCGCGGTAACAGGCGGGATCGCTGACGCCGAAGCCCTCGTCCGACTTGGGGTCACACTGCTGACGGTCGGCTGCGACGGTCCCGATTACGACCTCACCGCCGCTGAAGCGCTCTGCAGATGGCGTGACAGCCGTTAGTTTGGGTTCGCGTCGATTTCTCCGCCAAACACCCGAACGCGCGCAGCAAGTCGTGAGAAACTTGCCAGCGCCGATAGCCGGAGCGGCTGGAAGAGACTCGACGAAACCGATGCCTAAGAAATATGGGATCAAGGAAAAAGACCAGGTCGTTTCGCACATCCTCGACCTGATTCTGACTGGCAAACTGCGCAGCGGCGACCGTGTCGACCGCAATGAAATCGCGCAGGGCCTGGGAGTCAGCCGCGTCCCGATACAAGAGGCACTGGTGCAACTCGAACACGACGGCGTCGTGTCGACTCGCTATCACCGCGGGGCGTTCGTCGAGCGGTTCGACGAAGCCACCGTCCTCGAGCATCACGAGCTCGACGGCCTGCTCAACGGCATTGCTTCGGCACGGGCCGCAGCTAACCCCACACCGCGGATTTTGGGCCAACTCGACGCGCTGATGCGCTCGTTGCGTACGTCGAAGGAACCGCGGACGTTTTCCGAAGTCGCGCACGAATACCGTCGAACGGTCAACGACGAGTACGCGGGGCCGCGGCTGCACGCCAGCATCCGTGCCTCGCAAAACCTGATTCCCCGCGCCTTTTGGCTGACCTACCAGAACGGCCGCGACGACATGCTGTCGTTCTACGAAGACGAGCACTCCGCAATACATCGGCGTGATCCGGAAGCCGCGCGAGCCGCATGTATCGGACGCTCCCAGCTGATGGCGCACACGATGCTGGCCGAACTATTCCGTCGCCGAGTCTTCACTCCGCACGGCGGGATCGGGCCGGACCAGATTCCGGTACGCCTCACGGCCATGGCTGCGGAGCCATCGGCCGTCGGCGCTCTGGCGGGCACTCGCGAGCCGTCGTCGATCGTGCTCTGAGCGGCGCGCGCCATCCGGTCGGCCGATACGGTGGCGGTGATGAGTCCACGCGTGGGTCCCTGCACCAGAAGCGGGCGCAGACTGCTGGCCGCGGCCGCGGCAATACTGATCCTCGCTAGCCTGGCAACCGCGGCGCCCGCGGCGGCAGACCGGCATCAGTGCGCCCCCGCCGGTGTGGAGAGTGCCACGGTTCTGCCCGGTAACCTGTCCGGGCCTGGCGTGGCGGGCACCGACGACGACACCGACACCGACACGACCGCCACCGTCGTGCCGCTGAGCTCGATCGATGTCAACGCGCTGGGGCTGGGCGCATCCGGGGTGCTGACGGTGGGCACGCTATCGGATGCCCCGCCGAACGTCTGCATCAACTCGACCGGACGGTTCACCGGCTTCGACAACGAGCTGTTGCGCGCCATTGCCGCCAAACTTGGCCTGCATGTCCGCTTCGTCGGCACCGACTTCTCCGGGCTACTTGCCCAGGTGGCATCGCGACGTTTCGACGTCGGATCGGCATCGGTCAAGGCCACCGATGCGCGCCGTCGCACAGTCGCTTTCACCAACGGCTACGACTTCGGCTACTACTCGCTGGTGGTGCCCCCCGGTTCGGCGATCACCAGTTTCACCGACCTCGCCGCCGGTCAGCGCATCGGCGTCGTCCAAGGCACCGTCGAGGAGTCCTACGTCGTCGACACCCTGCACCTGCAACCGGTGAAGTATCCCGACTTCGCCACCGTGTACGGCAGTCTGAAAACCCACCAGATCGACGCGTGGGTGGCACCGGCGAACCAAGCGGCGGCGGCCATGCGACCGGGCGATCCCGCGGTGATCGTCGCGAACACCTTCAGTACCGACGACTTCGTGGCCTATGCGGTCGCCAAGGACAACCCCGCGCTCGTCGACGCGCTGAACTCGGGGCTGGACGCGGTGATCGCCGACGGAACCTGGGCGGATCTCTACAGCAACTGGGTTCCCCGCACATTGCCGCGCGGGTGGAAGCCCGGCTCGAACGCCGTCGCTGCCCCGACGTTGCCGGATTTCGCCGCAATCGCGGCCAGTCAGCACCGCAAGCCGCTCCAGCCCGCCGCACCCAAGTCGACCCTGGCGCAGCTTCGGGAATCCTTTTTCGATTGGGACATGTACCGACAGGCCATCCCGGCGCTGTTCTATACCGGGCTGCCCAACACGTTGATCCTGAGTGTCAGCGCCAGCGCGATCGGGCTGGCGATCGGCATGGCGCTGGCCGTCGCCGGGGTCTCGCAGAAGCGCTGGCTGCGGTGGCCGGCGCGGGTGTACACCGATATCTTCCGCGGCCTGCCCGAGGTAGTGATCATCCTGATCATCGGGCTGGGCGTCGGCCCGATGGTGGGCGGGCTGACCAACAACAACCCTTACCCGTTGGGCATCGCCGCGCTGGGGTTGATGGCCGGCGCCTACGTCGGCGAGATCCTGCGTTCCGGAATCCAAAGCGTGGACCCCGGCCAGCTCGAGGCCGCTCGTGCCCTGGGTTTCAGTTACTCCGCGGCGATGCGACTGGTGGTGGTGCCGCAGGGAATACGGCGAGTGCTGCCGGCATTGGTCAACCAGTTCATCGCACTGCTGAAAGCCTCTGCCCTGGTGTACTTCCTTGGCCTGGTGGCCAGACAGCGCGAACTGTTCCAAATCGGCCGCGACCTCAACGCGCAGACCGGTAACCTGTCGCCGTTGGTGGCCGCGGGCATCTTCTATCTGCTGCTGACCATCCCGTTGACCCACCTGGTGAACTACATCGACGCGCGACTTCGGCGCGGCCGCGCCAGAATTGATCCGCAGGATCCCTCCGAGGTCGTCAGCTCGACCATCGGTCAGGAGATGACGTGACCAGCGGGGCGCGCCGTACGCCGGTTTCGTTGGTTGCCAAGGATATTCATCAGGCGTTGGGCGGCAATGCGGTGCTGCGCGGTGTCGATATCGACGTCCCGGCGGGCACCACCGCGGCGGTGATCGGCCCGTCGGGCTCGGGCAAGTCGACGTTGCTTCGCACCCTCAACCGGTTGCACGAGCCCGACAGCGGCGACATCCTTCTCGACGGGCGGTCGGTGTTGCGGGACAACCCCAACGAACTGCGCCAGCGAATGGGCATGGTATTCCAGCATTTCAACCTCTTCCCGCATCGCAGCGTGCTCGACAACGTGGCTCTGGCGCCACGCAAGCTGCGCGGCCTGTCCGCCGGCGCGGCCCGCGATCTGGCGCTGCGCCACCTGGAGCGAGTTGGCCTGAAACACAAGGCCGCTGCGCGTCCCGGCACGCTGTCGGGCGGCCAACAGCAACGTGTTGCGATTGCGCGCGCACTGGCCATGGCCCCGCAGGTGATGTTCTTCGACGAAGCGACCTCTGCGCTGGATCCCGAAATGGTCAAGGACATCCTGGGACTGATCGCCGACCTCGGCGCCGACGGAATGACGATGGTGGTTGTCACCCACGAAATGGGCTTTGCCCGCTCGACATCGGATGCGGTCGTCTTCATGGATCACGGCAAGGTCGTGGAAGCCGGTCCCCCGGAGCAGATCTTCGAGGCCGCCCAGACGGATCGACTGCAGCGATTCCTGGCCCAGGTGCTTTAGGTTTAGGCACCGCTGGCAGTCGGCTATCGCGATGTCGGGTTAGACTGCCGACTTATGGCGGACAGCGAATCCACCGCACCTGAGGTGACGGAATTGGCGGAGGGCCTGCACCGCGCACTGTCCAAGTTGTTCGCGATCTTGCGCCGCGGGGATCCCAATGGCGCGGTCGCCGGGGAATTGACCCTGGCGCAGCTGTCGATTCTGGTCACTTTGCTCGATCGCGGCCCGATCAGGATGACGGACCTGGCCGCCCACGAACGGGTGCGGACACCCACCACCACCGTGGCCATCCGCCGGCTGGAAAAGATTGGGTTGGTGAAGCGCTCCCGCGACCCGTCCGATCTGCGGGCCGTACTGGTCGACATCACGCCGCAAGGGCGGGCGGTGCATGCCGAGTCGCTGGCCAACCGGCATGCCGCACTTGCCGCGATGCTCAGCCAGCTCCCCCACTCCGACCTCGACACGTTGACGAAAGCGCTGGCGCCGCTGGAACGTCTGGCCAGCGGTGAGCCGGCCAGTGACGCCGCCGACGATGCCCGTGAACAGGCGTGAAAGCAACCGACCGGCAAGCTGATTGGTAACCGCTCTAGCCATGCCCACCGCACTCATCACCGGCGCCAGCCGCGGCATCGGTTCGGCGATTGCCACCGCCTTGGCGCCGACACACACCCTGCTGCTGGCCGGTCGGCCCTCCGAGCGTCTCGACGCCGTCGCGAAACGGTTGGGCGCCACCACTTTTCCACTCGACCTGGCCGATGCCAGCACGATCGAGGCCAGCTGCGAAGTGGTCGACGAACTCGACGTGCTGGTGCACAACGCCGGGCTATCCATCCCCGGCCACGTCGGCGATTCGCACGTCGACGAGTGGCGTGCCACCTTCGACGTCAACGTCTTCGGCGCGGTGGCACTCACACTGGCACTGTTACCGGCGCTCCGGCAAGCCAGCGGCCAGGTGGTGTTCATCAATTCTGGTGCCGGGCGCAATGTTTCGCCGGGCATGGCGTCTTACTCGGCCAGCAAGTTCGCCTTGCGGGCCTTTGCCGACTCGCTGCGCGCCGACGAGCCCGGCCTGCGGGTGACGACGATTTTCCCGGGCCGCACCGACACCGAGATGCAGCGCGAACTGGTCGAGTTCGAAGGCGGCAACTACGATCCCGCCAGATTCCTGCGAGCCGAAACCGTCGCCGGGGTGGTCGCAAACGTGGTAGCCACCCCGCACGATGGCCACGTCCACGAAGTGGTAGTCCGGCCCCGCTAGCGCTAGCGGGCTGTCGAGTGTGTACCACGCGACGGCTTTTCGGCGTGTCGCGTCGGCCAATTCACATTCGGCGGGGGATTCAGACCACCAGGTTGATCAGCCGGCCCGGAACCACAATCACCTTGCGGGGCGTGGCTCCCGCCAGGAATGCCTGCACCTTTTCGTCAGCCAGCGCGGCGGCTTCAACCGCCTCGTTGTCCGCCTCGGCGGCCACGACTATCCGGCCACGCACTCTGCCGTTCACCTGCACCGGGTATTCGACGGTCTCGTCGACAAGGTACGCCGGATCTGCCTCGGGGAAGGGACCGTGCGCCAACGAGACGGCGTGGCCCAGCCGCAGCCACAGCTGCTCAGCCAGATGCGGAGCCAACGGAGCCAGCATCAACACCAATGGCTCGATCGCCGCGCGAGGCACCGCATCACGATGCTTTTTGGTGAGGTGGTTGGTGTATTCGATGAGTTTGGCAGCCGCGGTGTTATTACGAAGTGCCGCATAATCTTCGGACACACCCGCGATCGTGCGGTGCAGTGCCCGCAGCGTGTCGGTGTCCAATTCCGTCCCGTCGACCACCCGCGTCTCACCGGTGTCCTCCTCGACCACCAGCCGCCACACTCGTTGCAGAAAGCGGTGAGCCCCGACGACATCCTTGGTGGCCCACGGACGCGAGGCCTCCAGCGGGCCCATCGACATCTCATACACCCGCAGCGTGTCGGCGCCGTATGCGTCGCAGATCTCGTCGGGTGATATGGAATTCTTCAGGCTCTTACCGATTTTGCCGAATTCCTGGAAGACCTCGATCTCGCCGCCGGAATCCGGGTAGAAGAAGCGCCCGTCGCGTTCGATCACTTGATCTGCCGGCACGTAGGATCCGCGCGCGTCGGTGTAGGCGAAGGCCTGAATGTAGCCCTGGTTGATGAGCTTGCGATAGGGCTCCCGTGAGCTCACGTGACCCAGGTCGTACAACACCTTGTGCCAGAACCGCGAATACAGCAGATGCAGCACCGCGTGCTCGGCGCCACCGACGTACAAGTCGACGCCGCCGGGGTCTTCCGGGCCGTGTTCGACCGGCCGTGGGCCCATCCAGTACGCCTCATTTTCCCTGGCGCAGAACCGCTCTGAGTTATGCGGATCGGTGTAGCGCAGCTCGTACCAGGAGCTGCCGGCCCATTGCGGCATCACGTTGGTGTCACGACTGTACCGCTTGAGGCCGTCACCGAGATCCAGCTCCACGTGGACCCACTCGGTCGCCTTGGCCAGCGGCGGCGACGGCTCGCTGTCGGCATCGTCGGGATCGAACAGCACCGGTGAATGGTCGGCCACCTCTGGCAATTCCACCGGCAGCGCGGCGTCGTCGAGCGCATGCGGACGTCCGTCGCTGTCGTAGACGATCGGGAACGGCTCACCCCAATACCGCTGTCGCGCGAAAAGCCAGTCCCGCAACTTGAATTCGATACGCGCCCGGCCACGGGCCTCGAACTCCAGCCGCGCGGTGATAGCCTGCTTGGCTTCTGTGACGTTCATCCCGTCGAGGTAGCCGGAGTTCACCAAGACGCCGTCTCCGGTGTATGCGGCCTGCGAAATGTCGCCGCCGGCAATGACTTCCACGACCGGCAGGCCGAACGCCCGGGCAAAGTCCCAGTCCCGCTGATCGTGGCCCGGGACCGCCATGATCGCCCCGGTACCGTATCCGGCCAGCACATAGTCGGCGATGAAGATCGGCACCGGTTCGCCGTTGGCCGGGTTGATCGCGTAGCTTCCCAGGAAGACGCCGGTCTTCTCCCGGCTCTCCTGACGCTCCAGGTCCGACTTGGCCGCGATCGCACCGCGGTAGGCGGCGACGGCCTCGGCCGGTGTGGCGGCGCCGTAGGTCCACGACGGGTTGACGCCGGCGGGCCAGGCGGGCACGACCAGTTCGTCGACCAGGTCATGCTCGGGAGCCAGCACCAGGTACGTGGCGCCGAACAAGGTGTCGGGCCGGGTGGTGAACACCTCGATGTCGACTCGCGAACCGGCCCGGTCCCCCGTCACAGTAGTCGCCGAAAACAGCGCCGCCGCTCCCGTCGAGCGACCAATCCAATTGCGCTGCATGGTCTTGACCTGTTCCGGCCAGTCCAGCACGTCGAGGTCGTCGAGCAACCGGTCGGCGTAGGCGGTGATGCGCATCATCCATTGCCGCAGCCGCTTGCGGAACACCGGGAAGTTGCCCCGGTCGCTGCGGCCGTCGGCGGTGACCTCTTCGTTGGCCAGAACCGTGCCCAGCCCCGGACACCAGTTCACCATCGAATCGGCCCGGTAAACCAGTCGGTAGCTGTCGATCACGTCGGCCTGCTCCCCCGCCGACAACCTGGCCCACTCCCGCCCATCGCCGAGAGTTCTTGCACCGGACTCGAATTCGGCACGCAGCTCGGCAATCGGACGGGCCTTGTTGGCTGCGGTGTCGAACCACGCGTTGTAGATCTGCAGAAAAATCCATTGCGTCCACTTGTAGAACTCGACGTCGGTGGTCGAGAAGCTGCGACGGCTGTCGTGGCCGAGGCCCAGCCGGCCCAGCTGCCGCCGGAAGTTCACGATGTTGGCCTCGGTCCGGGTACGCGGGTGCGTGCCGGTTTGCACGGCGTACTGCTCCGCGGGCAACCCGAAGGAGTCGAACCCCAATGCGTGCAGTACGTTGTGGCCCTTCATCCGGTGATACCGAGCGAAGACGTCGGTCGCGATGTAGCCCAGCGGGTGACCGACGTGCAAACCCTCGCCGGAGGGATAGGGAAACATATCCTGGACGAAGAGCTTGTCCGCAGCCACCGGCGAACCGTCCGCGGGAGCCAATGACCCGACCGGGTTGGGCACGTTGAACGTCCCCAGGCGAGCCCAGCTGTCCTGCCAGCTTCGCTCTATCACCGCTGCCATCTCGGCGGTGTAGCGGTACCGCGGCGCGTCGGATTCCGCGTCCCAGACACTGGACGTGTCACCGGAGGCGCTGCCCGGCGTCGTGGTCGGCGATTCGGTCACGCCCAACAGGGTATAAGGGCGCCCCTTCGAGGTAGGCGCCCAAGCCGCCGGCCACGGGTTGGTCTCGGTTGCGTTGCACACCGGTCAGAGGTTCATCCCAGCTCGATGTCGGCACTATTGGCGCCTTTAAGAGTTCGCTAAATTCAGCTCGATAACGGGCATTGATGCCCGAGGAGTTCGGAGGGACCGACGCACATGATCCAGATCGCGCGTAGCTGGCGGGTCTTCGCGGGGGGCATGGCTGCCGGTTTCGTCGGCGTCGTACTCATTGCGGGCGGGAAGGCATCGGCCGAACCGCTGTATCCCCAACCCCCTCTCCCCGCGCCGGTTTCGGTGCAACCGGCGGCGCCGCCCGTCCAGAACCTCACCGCGGTTCCCGGCGGTGTCAGTAACAGATTCGCCCCGGTCCCCGCACAGGCGCCGGCACCCGCGCCCGTGGTGTCGGCACTACCCCCGGCGGCCGTGGCACCGACGCCGCCAGCGGTGACGCCTGCCGTAGCCGGGACGTTGCGTGAGTTCCTCCAGGGCAAGGGGGTCAAGTTCGAGCCGCAGCGGTCGCAGGGGTTCAAGGCGCTCGACGTCACCCTGCCGTTGCCGCCTCGATGGACTCCGGTACCCGACCCCAACGTGCCCGACGCCTTCCTGGTGATCGCCGACAGGGTCGGCGGTAACAGTGTCTACACGTCCAACGCGCAGGTGGTGGTCTACAAACTGGTCGGCGACTTCGACCCCGCGGAGGCCATCACACACGGCTTCGTCGACAGCCAGAAGCTGCTGGCGTGGCGGACGACCAACTCATCCATGGCCGACTTCAACGGCTTCCCGTCGTCGATCATTGAGGGCACATACCGCGAGAACGACATGACGCTGAACACCTCGCGCCGCCATGTCCTTGCCAGTTCGGGGGCTGACAAGTACCTGGTGTCGTTGTCGGTGACCACCGCGGCCTCGCAGGCGATTGCCGATGCGCCTGCCACGGACGCCATCGTCAACGGTTTCCGGGTGACGGCTCCCGGGGCGGCCGGTCAGGCGCCCGCGCGCGGGGCAGCAGCGATCGCGCCCGCTCCCCAAGCTCCCACCCAGGCGATCGCGCCCGCTCCCCAAGCTCCCACCCAGGCGACGCATTCGGCTCCGGTGGCAGCCCCCGCTCCGCAGGCGACGGCACCCCACGTAAACCCCGCAGCGCCGTCGCTGCCCGGGGTGACAACCACGCTGCCGCCGCTGGTCACCCTCACACCCGTCCCGTCCCGCTGAGTCCGGGCGCCTCTGACCGATCGGCGTTCGGCGGATCGGGTCGGGCGGACTCACCGGCGAACTCGTATTGTGAGCCCATGGTGATTGCGGGTGTGCTGTGCGTGTGTGCGGCGGCGGCTTCCGCCGTCTTCGGGGTCTGGTCGCTCTCTCATACCCGCACCGCCGATCCGACGCAGCTGGCGCTGCGCGCAATGGCGCCTACGCAGTTGGCGGCCGCGGTCATGCTGACCGCCGGAGGTGTCGTGGCACTTGCGGCGGCTGCGCCAACGGCTTTGGTGGTGATGGTCGTTTGCGTTGCGGGCGCGTTCGGCACGCTCGCCACCGGCTCATGGCAGAGCGCCCGCTACGCGCTGCGCCGGGAGGCTGCCCGGCCCAAGTCGGCTGATTGCGGCGGGGGTTGCGCGGCCTGCACGTTGTCCTGCCGATGAATTCGGTATTGGCCGTCGGTCTTCCTGACGGATCATCGACGTTGCCGGACCCGCGGAGTCGAGCGTGGCTTGGTCTTAGTTGCGGCTGAGGTCGATCGGATGGGTGGCCAGCAGCGAAAGCGGTAGCGGCTGCCGCCGCAAGACCTGCCCCCACAAGTCGGCTCTGGGTGGAACCAAGACGTCAGATGGCAACGCCGACAACACAATCCAGTCATCGCGTTCGATTTCGCCTTCGAGCTGACCGATAGTCCAGCCCGAGTACCCGGCGAAGATCCGCACACCTTCTACCACCGGTGCAAGCAGGTCGGGGTCGGCGTCCAGATCCACCATCGCCATGCGGCCCGCAACATGGCGTAGACCCGGCACCCCGTCCGGATCCGCACCGACCCGCAGTACGGCCAGGCACAGGGCAGCGTCGCGTTTGACCGGGCCCCCGATGAACATCGTCTTCGGTTTGGCGGCGAGTTTGGCCCACTGCGGCAAGACGTTGTACACCGCTGTCTCGCTGGGTCGGTTGAGCACCACACCCAAGGTGCCGCCCTCGTTGTGCTCGACGATGTAGATCACGCTGCGCCGAAAGGTCGGCTCCAGCAGATCGGTGTTGGCCAGCAGCAAAGTACCCGCTCGCACACGTTGTGCGGCGGGTGCCATGTAGTCTTCGGGGTCTTCCTGCGGCGCCACCACACCATCATCGCATTCGCCAAAGCATCACCGGGCCAAACAAGCACGGTCGGCAGATATTTGTACTGTGATTGGGTCGGGCACAGCGCGATACCAGCATTGCCTGCGCCCGATCGTGGAAGTGGGTTTTGTCATTCGCAGCCAGACGCAAACCAGCGCACCCGTCGCACTGTGGTGGTCGATACGTGCTCTGCCCGATTTCGGGCGACTGCTGCAGCTTCGCGTAGCGAGCCAATTCGGTGACGGTCTCTTCCAGGCGGGGCTCGCGGGAGCACTGCTGTTCAATCCGGACCGGGCCGCCGACCCGATGGCGATCGCAAGGGCTTTCGCGGTGCTGTTTCTGCCGTATTCACTGCTCGGCCCGTTCGCCGGGGCACTGATGGATCGTTGGGACCGGCGGCTGGTGCTCGTCGGCGCCAACATCGGCCGGCTGGCCTTCATTGCCGGGATCGGCACGATCCTGGCGCTTCGCGGCGGCGATCTACTGCTGCTGATCGGAGCATTGCTGGCCAATGGTTTGGCCCGGTTCGTGGCATCGGGTTTATCGGCATCGTTGCCCCATGTGGTGCCACGCGAGCAGGTGGTCACGATGAACTCGGTGGCCACCGCATCAGGGGCGGTCGGGGCCTTCCTGGGCGCGAACTTCATGCTGTTGCCCCGCTGGCTGGCCGGCGGCGGCGATCACGGCGCCGCCGTGGTCGTCTTCACCGCCATTGTCCCGGTGCTGATTGCGTTGCTGCTGTCGCTGCGGTTCGCCCCCCGGGTACTCGGTCCGGACGACACCAAGCGCGCGATCCATGGATCGGTCGTCTACGCAGTGATCACCGGCTGGCTACACGGTGTGCGTACGGTTGTGCAACAACCGACGGTTGCCGCTGCGCTGTCCGGCTTGGCCGCACACCGGATGGTGGTCGGCATCAACTCGCTGTTGATCTTGCTGCTGGTCCACCACATGAAAGATGCGGACGTCGTAGGGTTCGGCACCGCCCTGGTGTTCTTCGCCGCCACGGGTCTCGGGGCATTCCTGGCCAACGTGTTGACTCCGGTCTTGATCCGGCGGTGGGGGCGCTACGCGACGGCCAACGGCGCCCTGATCGCGGCCGCGACGATCGAAATCGCCGGCGCCGGCCTGGTGATCCCGATCATGGTGGCATGCGGGTTCCTGCTGGGCGTAGCCGGCCAGGTGGTCAAGCTGTGCGCCGACTCCGCGATGCAGATAGACGTCGATGACGCGTTGCGCGGGCACGTGTTCGCCGTCCAGGACGCGTCGTTCTGGGTCTCCTACATCGCCTCGGTTACCGTTGTCGCAGCATTGATTCCAGCTGACGGGCACGCGCCCGCGTTCGTGTTGTTCGGTTCGGTGATCTATTTGACCGGGCTTGTGGTTCACAGCATCGTTGGCCGACGGGGCCAGCCGGTCAACGGCGACTAAGGGAGGTACTGATGGCGGGTCCGGGTCCGATCGTCGCTGACCTGCGGGCCGAAAGCGACGACCTCGACGCGCTGGTGGCGCCTCTTCCCACGCAGCGATGGGTCAAGCCGACACCGGCACCGGGCTGGACCATCGCACACCAGATCGGCCACCTGTTGTGGACTGATCGGGTGGCGCTGACCGCGATCACCGACGAGGCCGGGTTTGCCGGCGTGCTGACCCAGGCGGCGGCTAATCCTGCCGGCTTCGTGGACGCCGGCGCCGAAGAGCTCGCGGCCCGGCCGCCGGACGAGTTGCTCGATGACTGGCGGATGACGAGGGGCCGGTTGCACGATGCGTTGCTGAAGGTTGCCGATGGCCGCAAACTACCGTGGTTCGGGCCGCCGATGAGCGCGGCGTCGATGGCTACCGCGCGATTGATGGAGACCTGGGCGCACGGACTCGACGTCGCCGACGCCCTCGGTGTCAGTCGGCCTGCCACCAACCGGCTGCGCTCGATCGCGCATCTCGGTGTCCGCACCCGGGACTACGCGTTCTTCGTCAACAATCTGACCCCGCCGGCCGAGCCTTTCCGGGTCGAGTTGCGCGGCCCCGACGGAGACACCTGGTCCTGGGGGCCGGCCGATGCCGCCCAGCGCGTCACCGGATCCGCCGAGGATTTCTGTTTCCTGGTCACCCAGCGGCGGGCGTTGCCCACTCTCGACATCACCGCGGTAGGGGACGACGCGCAGCGGTGGTTGACGATCGCTCAAGCCTTTGCCGGCCCTCCCGGCCGCGGGCGATGAGCGCGCGCCAGCGCGCGAAGAGAGCCGCGGCCCATCAGCTCCGCCGCGGGCGATGAGCGCGCGCCAGCGCGCGAAGAGAGCCGCGGCCCATCAGCTCCGCCGCGGGCGATGAGCGCGCGCCAGCGCGCGAAGAGGGCCGCGGCCCATCAGCCCCGCCGCGGGCGATGAGCGCGCGCCAGCGCGCGAAGAGGGCCGCGGCCCATCAGCCCCGCCGCGGGCGATGAGCGCGCGTCGGACCGTTTGATCGATCTCAGATCCTGCCGGTGGATGGACTCGGCGGACGGCTTGCGCATTTGAGCGCATGCCTCCTCGGTTTCGGGGAAATGTTGGGGCTTCGGCCCGCTTCAGACTCCGCCAGCTAACGGTCGGAAGATCCGGATTCCGGCGCAGTGGTTGGCGGTAATTGGGTCAGGCCAGCCTGGGCCGTCTGAGCACTGCTTTTCCATGAACGATCGTAAGGATTGTCGTTCAATCTGCCGAAAAGCGGCAGTAATGCGGGTAGCGTTTTTCAGTTGTCCCGGGCTGTGGTGATTGGGGATCGGAGTCGAACATGTCGTCGTTTTTGGTCGTCACGCCGGAAGCATTGTCGGCAACGTCGGCGGATCTTCACGGAAATCGGCACGGCGATCAGGGCGGCCAACATGATCGCGGCCGGTTCGACGACACAGATTTTGACCGCCGCCCAAGACGAGATCTCTGCGGCGATTTCCGGCTTGTTCAGCGTCTTTGGCCAGGATTATCAGGCCCTCAGCGCGGGGGTCGCCACCTTTCACACCCAGTTTGTCCAGGCACTGACGGCCGGTGGGGCCGCGTATGCGGTCGCGGAGGCGGCCAACGCCTCACCGTTGCAAACCCTCGAAGCAGGCGTTTTGGGCGCGATCAATGCGCCGGCCCAGATGTGGCTGGGGCGTCCACTGATTGGTAACGGGTCGGACGGTGCGCCGGGAACGGGGCGGGCCGGTGGGCCTGGCGGGCTGTTGATCGGCAACGGCGGCAACGGCGGGTCGGGGGCGCCGGGACAGGCTGGTGGCACCGGCGGGGCTGCGAGCCTATTCGGTGACGGAGGGCGCGGTGGCGCCGGGGGCAACGCGACCGCTGCCGGCGGGGCGGGCGGCGCTGGCGGTGCCGGTGGTGCCGGTGGATGGTTGGGTGGCTTCGGCGGGACCGGCGGCGCCGGCGGCAGTGGGGCCGCCGGAGGGCCCGGCGTGGCCGGTGGCGCCGGCGGTGCGGGCGGCACCGGCGGCACCGCTTATGCGCCGCTGGGGTGGGCTGGTGGTGCC